>JABDFU010000003.1 GCA_013286385.1 Bacteroidota bacterium | reverse complement strand
TCAGACTGGTAAACCAAAATCCGCCTTCCGCGTCAATAGTCATGGAGCTCAGCGATTTCCCTTTCAACTTCTCCAGGACGGGTTCGTGCTCAATCTGACCTTTGAAGTAACAGACAGGCGCTTCTTTGATTGGCAGCATCCAGATTTTTTTTTCTTTATCAGGATGGATATAGTACAGGCCCGTATTTAAATTGTAATTGTTTGTTATCCCACCGGCATTTAACATCAGAAAATCTGAATTTATGCTTAGCGCTAAAGAGCCATTCTCCAGATTCAAAACCTTGCTATTGGCTACCAAATAATAGGGGACTTTGGCTGACAACCACTTCAGGGAACGTTTTTTTTGAAAAGATGCTTTTTTTTGATCCAGAACAAATGAAAAGAGTTCGGTACTGTCTTTTTTTAGTATGGAAGTTGACATTGACGAACTACCAATCAGGGTCTGATTGGTAGTTAGTTTTGCTATGTATATACCGACAGCGGGCAACCGTAAAAAATAAATCTTTTGTTCATGGGTCAGATCTATCCGAATAATACCTTCCGTGTTGTAAGCAGATGCGAAAAGCTGATCACTGCTATCAATGCAAAAGGACATCAGGATGTTTCCTTTCAGGAGTTGTACAATGGAATCATTTACTTTTTTGTTTAAGCAATAAACGGAGTCGTTATAGTAATAACTCAGACGTCCGGAAAATGACCTGAACCAAATTCTTCCTCTGTAGTCTTCTTTGGATTCGAATATGGTGTTATCGGCCAGCCCTTCAGAGGTCGTAAATGTTTTGAATTCGTACCCATCGTAACGGCTTACCCCGCGATCAGTAGTAAACCACAGGTACCCTTTTGAATCCTGCATCACATGATAAACCTCTGAACTGGGAAGACCATCCTGCGTGCTGAAATTTTTAAAGTTATCTGATTGTGCAAAGAAAAGGCAAGGTTGAAGAATCCCTGCAATTAATAAAACAAATAGATTCTGTACGTTCACCGTCACGGTCGATTTGTTCAGAACCGGATTGCAAAAATACACATTTGGTCCTGTAATGGAAATCTACGCACTCACCCGACTCGTCAATTCACTCATTTAGAACCACAGTTCAATCGTTGCCTGATTTATGTCGTTTAAATTATTCTTACTTTTGGGCGAACTTTAAAAATAAAACAAATGAAAATAATTTCTTATTTCTGCGGAATCCTTGTTACGGTAAGTTTTTTTGGTTGTACTAAAACAGGTGCTGCCGGCCCTGCGGGTGCCAATGGGGCAAACGGTCAATCGATTGTTGCCTTGGTTGACAGTTTTACGGTATCCACCGGATCCTGGATCAATAATGGAGGTAATCAATGGATGTACACTTATTTCAATTCCAACATTACTCAACAAATTGTTAATGCCGGAACAATAGAAGTGTTTTCGAAAGCAACTCCCACCGGAAACTGGTATGCCTGGCCCGACGTAGTTGCAGGGGGCAGTGGTTACCGCTATAGCTATACTGAGGGGTCGATTACTCTTTATGGTGATAATTTTAGTTCTGCTCCATCTTCAGCGCCCTATATAAAAGCTGTAATTCTTAACTGAGTTTCAGGCTGATGGTTTTTGTGAGGTCGTTATATATAATTCGCATAACAGCCTCAACGGAGAAAATAAAATAGTTCTATTAGAACTACAAATAATCACTATATTGCCGCGTAAATAAGTATTAACTAACTTAAAAACTACTTTATGAAAAGAAGTCTACTTGCATTTTCGGTTATGGCAATTGCCTTTGGTGGCGCCTATGCCGGTACTGATCCTGTAACAGTATTGGAAACAAACAATGGTCATGTAACATTGGTACAAGAAAAGGCTGATCTTGTTACTATTCCGGTAACAGCAACAGGTCTTGTTACTATTCCGGTAACAGCAACAGGTCTTGTTACAATTCAGCAAGTAAAACAGGCTTTTGTAAACGCTCCCGAATCCCCCAAAGAGATTCAACAACCGCTGAAAGAAAAGTTTATGCTGAAGGGCCATTCAAGAGGCGGAGGAGCTTACGGTGTGGGGCAATCAATAGTTTCCATTGGGTATGGCTACAATGTTATTAACGGCTTTCTCGGTGCTTATGCAAGCGAGTCGGGAGCTTCGTTTTCCTCCTTCGGCCCTCTCTGTCTTAAGTACGAATACGGTGTTACCGAAAAAATCGGAATAGGAGGAACCTTTACCTATTCTTCAGGATCGGTAAGCTGGCCGATACAGGATATCAACCCAAATACAGGTAATCCTGAAACGTATCAGGGAACCGAAAAATTGACCTGGTTGTCTGTTATGGTAAGGGCTAACTATCATTTCGTAAACACCGACAAACTTGACGTATATGCAGGTATCGGAGTCGGTTACAACAGTCTTAAGTTTTCCTATTCCGACAACGATCCCAATGACGCCGGCAGTGCTTTTGTAACACCCAATTTTCTGCCGGTTAGTTACGAGGGCTCTATCGGATTGCGTTACTACTTTACACCGAACATCGGAGTTTATGGCGAAGTTGGCTACGGAGTTGCTTATATCCAGGCAGGACTCGCTATAAAATTCTAAAAGCGTTTTTATTTTTTCTCAAGTCCTGGTTTTACGACCGGGACTTTTTTTATGCTTAAATTGCTGAGCTCAGGTTCGCCTAGTGGTATTTTAATACCGGGATAGTAAAGATGCAGATCCTGGCATCATTGTTGCAAATTGTCTTTTGTAATCCTTTCAGAAAAACTCATATGAGTTTAATAAACAGGACGTTGGCGATAGTCCTATTCCTCATTTTTCTGCCTATAAACACGCTTTTCTAAATTGTACTGAACATTGAAAAAAGACATTATCGTCGCGGATATTTTACTGATTTGGGGCACAGTAAATCGTGTAAGAACCAAAAAAGCGAATATGAAATCACAACTGTAAGCGATGAAACCATTTCGGAGGAAAGCATTTCGGGTAAACCGGATGGTTCGGTGAGTCGTGCCGGTTTCACGCACACTAATTATTACAAGGGTCCTGTGTTGAAGCATTCAGGTCATGTAAAGAAATTCGAAAGGGACAGGACAGCAAAATACAGAGACGTGTGGATCCGATCGGGCTTCTGGTGAATATTCTGGAGGATATTGTCGAAGCACTCGCCGAGGGCCTGGGTCAGGGCCTGGCAGATGGGCCAAACGCAGGTTAAAGGTTCAATTAATACGTTCAATCCAAATGACAGGCGATCGGGGTTTCGGTTTCAACGCTCTCTATGGTTATCCTCTTTGATCCATTCGGTATAAAGGCGGAAGGCCACCCAAAGTGAGATCAGTAAACCGCCCAGGCCCCAGACTGAGAAGTTCTCCCATTTTGGAGGGAGACCTGCCAGCAACAGCAACGCAGAGGAAAGTAAAAGTGCCGAAAGTAAAATAGCCAGAATAATCAGTCGCGCTATCTTCTGAAGACTCCGGACGATACCGTCGAATCCTTTGTGTTCAACTTCTACTTTAAGTTCACCGGTACTTAATTTATGCAGGGCTGTTTTGAAATCCCCTGTCAATTCTTCAAAAAATGCGAGTAGTGCCATAGCAATTAAATTTTTACTTTCTTTTAGTTTGTCTTTGCTCTTTTCAATTACTGCAGAGATTAGTTCTGTAAGTTTCATTCAGGCTTGGTTTTAGTCTTCCCAGGGGTTAACTATACGTTTTCCCTGATTCAAATATAGCGCTAATTAATCTGGTAATTCCTGACTGATAGCAGCAAGGTCAGTGATGAATGTCATATAACAGGTCTCCAACATTGCCAAAGCATCAGGGTTTTGTAATTACCAAATGGTCTTTGTCTAAGGTTGCAGTTGGCCGGCTGTGATTTTCCGAAAAGGGGGGAGGACTTAACGACCAGACCTATGCAGCATCTGTGGCATAGAATTTGTGCCGGTTGGTTGTTTTTTGGATGCCCCCCGTTTCTGATTAAACTCCTTTCCTACTGACGGTCAGGCAAAGATTTTAAAAGGGCTTCGCCGAATCCCCCTTCGCAGTTGTTCCCGTTCCGGCCACCGGCAGCATTTCCCTGTTACACTCCGGACACTTGGCAGGAACGGTGCTTGTATGATCGGGGTGCTGGGGACAGGCATAGTGTGTGCATTGGTTAGGGTTGGAACCTTCCTTAGAGGTTGGAACCGGATCCTTGCAGGAGGAAAATACTGTTGTCAAAAGAATTGCTGAAAACAGAAGTGCTGTCAGGACAGGTGTTGAGCAGAGCAGTCGCTTGATCATGATTTTTGATTTTTAATTTTTTGCAATTCAGTGAATAATTCAATTTCTTTCGGGTTAAGGTCTTTAGGAAGCACCACTTTTATTTTTCCGTAGAGGTCCCCGAACTCCTTTTCTTTTCCGAACCTGGGCATACCCATTCCCTTGAGTCGTATGGATTTTCCGTTCTCGCTGCCCTTGGGAATATCAATACGTATGGTGCCCTTAAGCGTTCTGACCAGCGCTTTTCCGCCGAGCAGACAGGTGTATAATTCAACCGGAACGCTGCAGTGCAGATCATCCTCGGTGCGGTCGAACAGCGGATGAACAGGGATGTGTACAGTTATGAAAACATCTCCACGCTTGCCGGTTCCGCGTGGTTTTCCGCCTTTTTCTTTAAGACGCAAAACCTGACCTTCCCGGACTCCGGGTTTAATTTTTATTTCGAGTTTTTCAGAACCCGTGTCCAGCTGACGGGTGGTACCGCCATAGGCTTCTTCCAGTGACAGCTCTAAATCGGCCTGAAAATCCTGTCCTTTAGAGGAACCGGCTTTGGCACGTGAACCTCTGAAACCTCCGCCGAAATTACCTCCGAATAGGGATTCGAAAAAGTCTGAAAACTGTCCTTCATCTCCGAATTGCCCTTCATTTCCGAACTGTTCTGATGCCGAACCCTGGCGGTATCGCTGCCCGCTTTGATTTTGGTACTGCGACCAGTCGAAACCCTGATTGCTTCCACCCTGTTGCTGATATCGCTGCCAGTCTGAACCGAGTTCATCGTATTTCTTTTTTTTCTCCGGATCGCTTAGTACATCGTTGGCCTCGTTTATTTCCTTGAATTTTTCTTCTGCTGCCTTATTACCGGGATTTTTGTCAGGATGGTATTTTATTGCCAGCTTGCGGTAAGCCTTTTTAATTTCTTCTGCGGTGGCGCCTTTTTCGAGTCCTAGTAATTTATAATAGTCTTTAAAATCCATAGCGATCAAATCGGCCCAAAAATAGACAAAAACTGCTATTTTTACGAATGATATGCCTCAAGAGGCTTCATGAGTAAGGTCATATTGAAGAATAACCAGGCCGGCTAACTTTAGAAAATAACTTTTTAAATTAAAAACAGATATATACATGAAAACCATTTTAGTTCCGACGGATTTTTCTAAAAGTGCCGATTGTGCCCTGAGTTATGCCGTTGCTTTTGCAAAAAAAGAAAAGATGTCCTTGCTGCTGCTTCACGCTTGTCACGTAGCAGTGGTGACCAGTGATGTGCCGGTGGATTTCGCCTATGCTAAAATTGTCAGCGACGAAAAAGAAGCAATTGGCAACCTAAAAACCCTTCAGGCCAGGGTTAAAAAGTCCGGATTGGCCAAATGTACCATCCTTTGCAAGCAAAATTTTGCACTGGATGCCATTTTGGATACAATTAAAGAAAAAAAGATTGCAATGGTGATCATGGGTACAAAAGGAGCAAGCGGCATCAAAGCTGTGGTTGTCGGCAGCAATGCAGCTGCCGTGATTGAGAAGGCGGAATGTCCTGTTATCGCTGTGCCCGAAAAGGCCCGTTTTTCAAAAATCAGGCGAGTGGTGTATGCCAGTGACTATCGCATGAACGACCTTCCTTCATTGAAAATTCTGATCAAACTGATTCAACCCTTTGATGCAAAACTGCACATCGTGCATGTGTCAGGAGGGGATTATATTCCCCAGAGCGAAAAAGAGATGATGAATGTGTTCGTTTCCAAAATTGGCTCCAGGCTGAAGTATAAGAAAATAACCTACAGTATTGTTTACGGCAAAGACACCCGAAAGAAACTCGAAGAGTATTCGAAAAACCTGCCGGCCGATTTGCTCGTGATGTCTACTCACCACCGCAATCTGTTCACTCATTTATTCGGAACCAGCCTTACCCGTAAGATGGCGTATCATACGGACATTCCGTTGATGGCTTTCCATTATAAAAACGATCCGATTATTTTCACCTGATTTTTAGTTCTTCACCCGATTTTTATCGGGTCAGCTTAAATATGTCTGCTTTGAGGGATTTGAATTTAGTTTCAAAATCATGTATCTTGTTCAGCAGTAATTTGTGTTTTTCCCGGTACCGCTCCTCATCGGTCTGTTTAGACTCCAGCAACTGGTTCAGGTAATATTCGTGCATTTCAATTTCTTGCTGAAGCTGATCCAATTCGCCTCCTGTGATGCGAATAAGTTCACCTTCAATTTTCGCAGCAGCATCTTTGCTGGTCACCGGGAGTTTGTGGATGGTCTTACGAACAACAAGTCCATAATAAAACTCAACTTCGTCCTTCCAGAATGCGACCTCGCTTAGCCATTCCTGACTTTCTTGATGCAATACGTCCAGGCCTTCCTCCAGAAGGCCTGCTGATTTTATGGTTTCTATCTTTTCCATTTCTCAATTTTATTTTTCATTTCACGAAGATGGCCAAACTGATCAGCTTTTTCTATGATTTAACGCAATACTGCAAGTGATAGTCGTCATTGTTGCCGGCGAGCATACGGATTACTTTTGGCAGATAGAAAACAAGTCGTTTCTAAAGCTTAAATTAGAACGATTAAAAGGAAAATTGAAATGAGAATTAATACAAGAATTGCGCAACTTTTACTGGCAGGGGTTTTCTCCTTTGCCCTTACCGGAACTGCATTTTCACAAAATACTATCACCGTAAAGGCTCCGCATGGAGGTCAGGTGAAGGAAGCCGGCGGAAATTATTTTATTGAAACGCTGTTCACGAAGGATAAATCTTTTGTGTTTTTGCTTGATGCAAGCGTAAATCCGGTGGGCAACACCGGCATCAGTGGCAATGTTGTTTTTCAATTGCCCGACAGCAGTTTTGTAGTTTCTGATTTCATACCGTACCTCTCTGACGGCTTCCAGCTAAAGGGAATGGTTCCTGCTTATACCTTTTACACAGTTAATTTTGATTTTGGCGGAAGGAGAATTTCAGCGGGTTTTGCAGGAAATGCATCCGGGAATGCGCTGTCAGATCAGCAGTAGAGTCAGATTTAATCCACAGTTATTTCTGAAGGAATATTTTACTGACCGCCGAACCGTTTACGAAGTCTATCCGCAGGAAATAAATTCCTGAGGGCTGAGGTGATAAATCAACTTCGTTCGTTGAAGATGCGACAGCCATTTCTGAAAAAATTCGTTCTCCCATGGTATTGTAAATTTCAAGGATTGGATTTTGACTTACTTCACTGTAATTTTTTAATTGTCCGTCTTCCATTTGAATTGTGAATTTTCCGCTGCCTGGGTTGGGATACACTTTTATCTGCCACGCAGTATTTATCACCTGTTCAATTCCTGTGGGGCAGGAACTGCTGACTCCTGAAAAAGTAACCGTTGCAGGCGTTAAATTCTGAGGATAACCAGCTGGAATAAAAGGGTTGCAATTGGGTATGCCTGTTGAACTATTCACCATGTTGCTTTCTGTACAACCCGAGGGATTGCTGAAAAAGCAACCTCCGTTTACTACAATACGTGAAGCAGTATCCGAGGTATAGAAATGGCTTCCGGTGACACTGCAATTGTTAAGTGTGAGGCGGCTTTTATTAGCCGCCGTAATAAACTGGTTCCAGATTTGGGAATTGTTAACCGTAAGCGAGCTTCCGTCCTGACCGACCGCGGCCAGGAGTGCAAGCTGCAGGACCGAACTGTCAACCGTAACCGTACTTGGTCCGCCAATTCCTATTTCATTTACTGTACAGTTTTTAATAGTTAAATTTTCATCAATCAATGCATAGACCTGCCAGGCAATCGGTCCAAGGTTCACGTTGTTGAGTGTCACCCCTCCGCCAGGACCGTTGTTTAGGATTGTATTTTGAAGTCCCACGCTCAGATTTCTTACTGTGTCGGTATTGTTCGAATAATTAAGAGCCACTTTCAGTTCTCCGGTGGCCGGAAGGCCTGTTCCGTTCACGGTTAGTTTTGCGGTCGGAAAAATCTGCACCCCGATTCCGGGATTGGCTGTGTCAATTTCCAAGTACCAGGGGGTTGTAATCCCGCCCTGGCCCCGGCCGATTTTCCAGGAGTAGGGGACGGCTTGATTTGAAGGTAGATTCAGGGTTTGGCCGTTGGTCTGAAAATCGAGCCAGAGCCCTGCACTTGTAGCTGCACCATGATAAGCCGCTTCAGCTGAATCCTGCAGGTAGGTTTCGCAGGGCACATTTTTCGATACGTATTCAATTAACGTTGAACTATTCTTCAAATTGCAAAGCAGCCATGCTGTCTGATTGTTCAGAAAGCAATTGTCTACATACAGTATTGATTTATTCCGGGCATTGTAATTCATGTAAAAACAGGATGCACCGGTCAGGTTGCCTTCCTGGGTTCTGAATTCAATATTTTCAAGCTGAACCCTGCTGCTGTCCAGTGTTGTAATGCTTCGCTGGTTTGTAACGGGGTTGGAAACAATAAACTGCGCATCGGCTGAAACCGATGCGGCATGCACCCATAAAACAGCATTTCCCATGAGCACAATGTTTCCCCTTACGACAAAGGTATCCGAAGCTGCATTGCTCAGGTCAACATTCAGGGTACTCCCATTGATCAAAACCAGGTTTCCGTTAATAATGCAACTGCTGCTGATCAGGGTATTTGTTCTGATGGTATCAGGCCCGGGAATGATTTGCGAAATACCGTAAGTTTCAGTTTCGAAGAATACTGCAATCAGACAGGTGAACACCAGGGTTTGAAGAATCTTCATTGTATTAAATTACTGATTTTTTCAAAATCCCCACTTGAGTCTCAGGTAAACGCCTGATCCCAGTGCACCATACGTATGACCGGTCTCTGAATAGAAGGACTGTGCGATAAAATCGAGGGCCCAGTTGTTGGCCACCGACCAGGTAAGTGTGGGAAGGATGATCACCGCATTTCCGGCGGGAGAATACATCCCGGCCAGAGATCCCTTCCATATCGGGCTGAAGGAGTAGGTAATTTCGGCAAAGAGGGTGTACCTGAAAGGGAAGATGTTTTCTGCAGACAATGTTTCCGTTGTAAGTTTGGCGATATTGGGGATGCTGTCCGTACCCCGGCCGTTGTAGAGGCCCGATACCAATAGATAAATCCCGTTTTTGAAACCGTAGTCAAAGGAAACAGAAGCCGTCCAGGTTCCGCTGTCTGTAGCCTCCTGGTAAGGCGTAAAGTACGATAGTTCTGCCTTAAAACCTGCATTGAAAATATTTCCGGCCCAACCCGCTCCTGCCACATAGTCCTGGTGGTAAATACCTGAGAACATCTGAAAATCATAATTCCATCGGTTGAAGTGGTACATCAATGCTCCCACATCCATCGTTTTTGTAAGGCCGGGACTGATGGCCAGATCCAAGGAGGAAGAGCTGTTAAAGGCATATTGAACTCTCGCTGCGTCAGAGCCCGGACGTTCCTCGTAATCAAAGTCAAAATAGTTGAAAGTATTAAAAATATCGTTTGGTGTCCACACCGTATTAATCCCCCAGTTGATGCGCTGCCTGCCCAGCGTGATGTCCCATTTGTCATCCGTATATTCGGCGCTTGCCCGGTCAATTGTGCTGTTGGCCAGTATTCCATTCTGGTTGATCCAGTTTTTGCTCAGGTCAAATGTACCCTGAGGTGCTGCTACCAGAGCTGAATAGCCCGGATATTCCTGCACCAGCTGACCATAGTAAATGCGGTTACGTATTTCCAGCCTGTATTTGAAATGATCCGAGGGACGGTAGAGAAAGTTGAGACGGTTGTGCAGGAGCTCATTCGTAAGCGCTTCTGCCGGGTTGGGGGAGTAGCTCACCTGTTCGAGGAATTTAACATACCCCTTGAGGGTGAATGTGGGATCGTGCCTGATTGAAGCGGCAGCGGCTTGTGCCGAATCAGTCTGTGCGGCTGATTTCTCACTTACGATTAAACAACAGGAAAGTACCTGCAGCAGTATCATCCTGCAATTGAAACGTCCTGAATTTATAGTGTTGTGAGTTCCCAAATTCCTGTGCATTCAAAAGAACTAATGGGGCTGATTTTTGGTATCTGAAATTACCTTGCCGTCCACCAGGGTAACGATACGCCGGGCTTTATCAATTACCCGTTGGTCATGCGTGGAAAATAAAAATGTCATGTGATCTTCTTTGTTGAGCTTGGCCATGATTTCAAGAAGGTTTGTTGCAGATTTCGAATCCAGGTTGGCGGTTGGTTCATCCGCGAGGATGAACCGCGGCTTCGACGCGAGCGCCCGCGCAACCGCCACTCTCTGTTGCTGTCCTCCCGAGAGTTCAGAGGGCCTGCTGTCCCGTTTGTCGCTGAGTCCGACTTCCGTGAGTAAATCTGCAACGAGCTTATCTCTTTCGATTTTTGGTTTTTTTTGCATCAGCATAACAAATTCGACATTCTCTCTGGCCGTAAGTACAGGAATCAGGTTGTACGCCTGAAACACAAATCCGATGTTCTTAAGCCTGAAATCGATGAGTTTGTTTTCGTTCATTTTGGTGATATCCACCCCTTCGATTTTTACTTCTCCTCCGCTGGGGTAATCCAATCCCCCGATCAGATTGAGCAGGGTGGTTTTCCCTGAACCTGAAGGTCCTACAAGGGCTGTAAATTCGCCTTCTTCTATCTGCAGGTCCACACCGTTAACGGCATAAACCGGAATGGTTTTGGGATTGTAGACTTTCGACAGGTTGTGCAATTCTATTATCGTGTTCATGGCAGTTGATTTGTTCAGATTTTATGAATGGCTACAGCGGGTTTGAATTGAAGGGCCTTCAAAGCCGGATAAATGGCAGATAAAATAGCGCTGAGCGCCGTCATCAGCGTAATGGGCAGAAACATCGACTGTTGGAGCTCAGGGTAAACGATAGAACTGAATCCAAGCTGGGACAAGGCCTCTGAGAAAGCCGAAAGATCAATTCCCCTGCTGGCGAAATACCGCACAAACACGATGGTCAGAAGAATGCCAGCCGGAAGTCCGATGCAAGTCAGCATAAAGGATTCCAATAATACCATGAAAAAGACACGCACTTTGTTCATCCCGATGGCCATCAGCATTCCGAATTCCCGCTGTCTTTCGAGTACTGCCATGAGCATCGTGTTGATGATGCCAAACATCAGCGCCAGTAAAATAATGCCAATGATAATGTACATCATCTGGTCCATGAGTCCGGTAAGCATGGCCATTTCAGGTTCAATCTCTGACCAGGTCTGGACAAGCAAAGAGGGGTATTGTTTTTTATAGGAGGCTGCAATCGGATCAGCCTGTTTGCCGTCTTTCAGGAGCAAGGCGATCTCGTGTATTTCCTTTCCGGTTCCCAGCAGTTGAGCCAGATCGTCCTGTTTTGTAAATACTGTCGTTTCGTCGAAAGATGAATTTCTGGAGCGAAATAATCCTGCGACACGGAATGAACCTGCAGTGAGGTCCCCGCTTTTGGTTTGAATGGTCAGTACAATTTTACTGTGCAGTTGAACGGCGAGTTTACCGGCCAGTTTTTTGCCGATCACGATTTCGTTTTTCCCGCCCCGGCTGAAATAGGATCCTTCGGTCAGATCCACTGTGACACTGCTGATGTTTTTTTCATCCGAAACAACTATGCCGTGAATTTCAACGCCGGCTGCTGTTGATGCGCAGGAAATCATTCCTGTTGTAATTACCCGTCCTGATGCAGCTTTAACAGCCGGATCCTGTTTGAATTTTTCCAGCAGACCGCTGCCGTTTTCAATCAGGGCGCCGACTTCTTTGTCTTCAGGGAAGACCGGGTTGTGTACTTGAATATGCGACAGCTGGGTTTCGATGGCATTGTCAACTTCCTGTTTCATCAAACCCTGAAAAAAAGCGATCATAAACATTCCTGCAAACAGTCCGATCGCTACTGATGAAAGTACAACAATGCTTCGCATCTTGTTTCTCCAGATATTTCTCCAGGCGATTTTTAAAAGCATCATGTACTGTTTATGTTTTGATATTAACTGTTTATAGCTTCGATTGCTTTCAGACGATTTATTTTTACAAGTGCATAAAGTGAAAGAACAACTGCTATGGATAAAACGGCATAGCCCTGAATAATAAAATGTTTTAAATCTGCCGAGGGCTGAATGACCGGAGAGAAGTTGAATTTCTCAGCAGTTTTGGCCCAATCTCCACCCAGTCTGACCGGGTGAAACCGGAAATACAAAACGAGTGGAAAGGCTCCTGCAATCCCCAGCAAGGTTCCGGTCAATGACATCAGGATCAGCTCCAGAACCACGATGCCGGCAAGAATTCTTTTTTTCATGCCGATGGCGATAAGGATGCCGAATTCGTGCATACGCTCATTGAGCATCATCAGGATCGTGCCGAATATTCCGAACGCGATGACCAGGTAGAGTATCCCCGACATGATTACATTCTGGGCCATTTTTGCCTGAAATAGCTGATCGAGCTCGGGCAGCATTTGTTGCCAGGTCATGATGGTGTAACTCGATCCCGGAGTATAATTTACTCCTGCAGTAGCACGCATCCCTGCAATTTTATCCAGCAAATCCTGCTTTACCTCCCCCACCTGCATTCTGTCACGGACCATTAAGGAAAAGGAGGTATACCTTGCGCCTGTACTTAAGAAATCCCGGCTGCCTTGCATGGGCAGCCAGGCCATAGATTTGTTCATTTGGGGTATGGGAAGTTTAACAATACCTTTAACCAGGTATTTTCCTGCAGCCGTATTGCCCTGGTAGCCCTGACCCAGCAGTACGACCGTGTCATTGACTTTCAGGTTCAGATACGCTGCGAGTCCTTCGGCCAGCAGAATGCCTTTGTCATTCTGATCAAGATACCTGCCCGAGCTTATCTTTTCTGAAAGTTTCGAAACCCTGTTCTCCTTTTCCTGATCGATCCCTGTCACGAGTATCCCTTTCGTGCGTTCTCCTGTTGAAGCCAGAGCAAAAGATTCCAGATGCGGATTCCAGGTGGTAATGCGTTTATCCGTATTCAGGATTTCGATAAGCAAGGGGTTTTCTTCAAAGGTGCTGTCAATCGATTTATTGTCCCAATATCCCGAATGCTGAATCTGAAGATATCCACAGGACATGCTGACGGTATCAGAAATCATTTTGTCAAAGATCCCCACCATCATTACTCTCATAACAATGGCGAACAATACTGCAAAGAAAATCGATGAGATGGTGATAAGCGTTCGCCGCCGGCTTCTCCACATATTCCTCCAGGCCAGAAGCAGGTACATCATTTTGCTTTTTTCATATTTTGCGTAGTAAAGAAATCATCGCTGAAAGTCGTATTAAACAGAGCACTGTTGTAGGTGATAACAGTTTTCTGACCTTTTTTTCCGGCCGGTATCATTTCCATTTTGCAGGGAAGGATACGCCCCCCGATGGTTTTGATGTCAGAGCACTGCAGACTATTCACCAGTTTGTTGTCTTCATCGAAAAATTCTATTCGAAGTTCAAGATAATCCTTCTGGTCTATCCACATGTTTACTTTGCTCCACACTACAGCCGCTTCAGGCAGGGGTATCATTTCTATTTTCCAGCATTTTCGTTCCTCAAGTATCGTGTCTCCCGTTATTTTGTGGGCGTAGTCGTCGATACGCGAAGAGGCTTTTACCAGATCGTCATTTGTAAAATCTGTACCCATAAAACTCTGGGCCATCATGGAGGGCGGCAGTTTGACGACCCGTTCGATGCTTGGCACCCAGTTCCAGATTTCCCTTACCCTTTTCAGAAACAGCGTGCCCGCATCTTTTGCCGGAGCAGTCACCAGCATAAGCGAGTACTGCTCACCTTTGCTCCAGGTTTTGACACTCATGCTTCGTGTCCAGGTAGGGCGAATGATCTGGATGGTCATTTCCATTATAGAAGAGAGACCCCGCATATTGGTTTCGGCCTTTGTTACTATTTCCCTGGCTTTCTGATCGTCACTCGTAAAAGCGCTGAAAAAAAGCATTGAACAGAAGAGTGTAGTTTTTAACATGTTCTGATTCGGATATAAATTAATCGTTCTTTTGTAAAATTGTAAAAAAGCGTTGTATTGTTTCGTCGTATGTTTTCATGAAATTTTCCATCTGTTCATTGTTTTGGACAAAAAACAGAATCATTTCAGCTCCTTGCAGCATTAAGAACAAAGCCTTTGCCAAAAGAGCCGGATCACTCCCTCTGGGTATCTGATTGTGTTTTTTTAAACCCCGAAAGCAGTTTTCAAGGAACAGGGTTTCTTTCGCTAACAGTTCTGTGATGATTTTTTTTAGTTTTTCGTTTTCGTTTATAGCCTCAAGGAAAAAAAGCAGTTTGTTGAATTTTAATGTACCTCCAGCCTGCATTTTTTTGAAGCTCTCGAATTGTTTTTGTTTTGTTTCAAGAAATAATTTTCTGAAGGAAGCCATGTCTTTGACTTTCAGTTCGGGTTGTACCACTTCAGGTTGCTGCATGGATTGCATAAGAAATTCAAATACTGAAACCAGCAGTTCTTCTTTGGATTTGAAATGATGATAAATAGCACCCTTTGAAAGACCGGTCCGTCCAATCAAATCCTGATAGGAAACTTCCTTGTATCCCTTTTTCAAAAAAAGCTGAAGGGCGGCAGCTAAAATAACCCTTCGGGTGGCCCCTGATTTTTCACGCATAATTGATCCTGAATAAAAAACCGACTGTTCGGTTTGTAAACATAGTAAAAAAATCAAACCTGTACAATTTCAATTCAGACACTGAGAATTTGAATTGAAATTCTCAGTGTCTGAATTGAGAAGAGTATTCATTGATTTAAAGGAGTTGCTGGTTCAGCGTTCCTCGTGGTGATGGTGCCATCCCCAATGACGGTGTTCGCCACCATAACAAATGCAGGAAGATAAAAAGACACCGGCTAGTAAAGCAAGAAGAATGATTGATTTTTTCATGGTATAAAGGTATTAAAAATTTGAGTCCTTGTCAAGTTTTCGCCTGGTTTCTTTCCTTCGCACATGCCGTATCAGCTGAAGGTCTTTTGCAGTGTAAATCATTCTGGCGCTGAGTTCAGAATTCTCTTCGATGAACTCAATTATTTTTATGTGGTTCATGTTTTCGCAATAATTGGTCAGGTCTTCACAAAATAGGATATCAATCCCAACGAAAGTATTACGGCAAATACAACTATCAGTGCAATGTCCGGCAGCCTTTGGCTTACATTTTTCTTTATGGTTTCCATTTTTTTGGTTTTAAAGTGTTGCAATCAAAATTCGATACTACACTAATCAGATAACTACGTCAATGATGCAGGAGATCGGCAGAATGACGCCGGCATAAATGCAGACGAACTTCTCCGATACAAACCATACAGGCGTCTCCACACTCTTAATCTCATTTCCTGATGTGAACAGAATCTTACTTTTTTCGTGTATAGAATTCCACAACTTCATAGCGACCTGAAGCTTGCCGGCCAGTTTAGATTGAGAATCCTTTTCGGGTTGTTCTTCAGTTTTAAGCCGGTGTGGCTTGTTCTGATTACTTGCTGTTGATTTCATTGGTATTGGTTTTGGTGAAGTACCCGTCCTCTCATGCCTAATGAACTGCAATAATGATGCTGAAATTGCTCTTGCAGAATTAATTTTACTTAAAAGGAGTTAAAAAATGTTAACGCAAATCGCCTGGAATGGGCCTCGTAGCTTAATTTGCCTTTGTGGTCTATAAATAGCCGGGTTTGCCCTTATTTTCTGATCTTTTCTTTAAGCTGGTCCAGGATTTCGTACTTGCGCTTAAAGAACTGGTAGCGGTATTTCTCAGATGCGCCGCTGATCAACGTCGCTTTTTTTACTCCTGTTTAATTTTTCCTCATACAATTTATACTAATTATCAGGATTTGCCTGTAAAAAACGCAAAAACTATTTATGCAGCTGATCTTCAAACATCCCTGCAAGGTGATTAAGAACATATACGACGCTGATGTTTCTCATATCCGGTCAGGACAAATTCAAATAATCTTGCAGTGTTCAATTGTTCGCGTACTGATTCAGTTGAACTAGAATTTAAAATCGAATGAAAAAAGTAATTGTTTCGGGGTTGATTGCTGGTCTGGTTCTGCTGGTTCTGAGTGTTCTGGGTCTGTAGAGAAAAAGAATTTCTGGGTCGGCTTCCGTTACAATACGGTAACAGCTGCCATTTTTAAAAAGGAATAATCAGCTTTAGAATAAAGTTCCTTCCCATATTGTAGATACCGTAATGTCCGTTGGGGGAATACGAATAGTATTCGAAGTATTTGAGACGGCTCAGGTTGGATTGATAAGCAACGTTGAACAGGTTGTTCACCTGAAATTGAAGATGGCAGAAGGCTTTTCGGCTGTAGTGAATGGTGAAAACTGCGGCTGCATTGACCAGGGTATAACCGGGAGTGGCCGTTTCGGTTCCGTTTAAACCCAGGTAGCGGTTCTGGGCCCCATCGATTTCGACTTCGGCTTTGAGCAGAAGCAAAGGGAATCTGCGGTTTTTGATTCTGATTTGCTGATTAACCGAACTCATCAGTTTCATCGGGGGAATAAGCGGCAGGTATTCCCCTTCAACTCCTTTGTCTTTGTATTCTTCGCTGCGGTTGTATCCGTATACCAGGGAAAAATAGTTGCCAAAGCTGAAGCCTTTCAGGCTGTGCGGATGCAGGTTCAGGAAACTTTCAATTCCGTAAAGTTGTGCAGGGGACTGAGCATATTCGTAGGTCTTGTTTCCGGGAATGATTTCTTCAGGAGTGCCGTTCGGATTTAGCACTTCAATAAGATAACTATAATCCTGAAGGTTATTGTTGAAAACACTTACGTTGGCGTCTATGTCGCGGGAAATGAAATTTGCCCCGATATCCTCCTGCAGGCTTTGTTCGGGATCGATGTTGCGTTGACCGATATAGTAGGCGTGGGCACTTGCGTCGAGTCCGTTGGAAGCAAATTCATTTACTCCGGGCGCTCCGGATCCCCTGCTTAGGTTTGCTTTGAGATTGATGTATTGATTCAGCTGATAGGTAGCGCCCAGGTCAGCTGAAAGTCCGGTAAATATTTTGTTGAAGGCTGGAAATAATAAATGCGCGCCTGCCGTGTCCGGAGGTGTAACCTGTTTCACCATGGCGGCTGCCGTATCTTCCTTTACGTAAAAGTTAGTTCCGCTGACAAAGCGTGCGTCTGCCCGCAGGCCCCCACAGATATTCCATTTGCCGTGCTGAATATGGGTAAAGACAAAACCACCTGCGTCGAATAAATTGTAATCGGGGATCGGAATGTCAGTAGCATCCATCACCGAATTGTTCTGAAACATGCCATTGGTGCCGGCTATGGTCTCAATGATGGAGTCCCTGGGGAAGGTATACCGCAGATCGTAATTCAGGGAACGCAGGCGGTTCGATACGCCTGCAACCAAGGGCAGCTCTGGGTAATCGTATTCCCTGCGATTGTTTTGCTGCAGGGAAATCAGTACGTCCACTGCACTTTTGTTCTTTAAATCATAGTGATTGGTTGTATACAGGCGGTAATGCTGAATATGCTGATGTATGGGACTGAACGGATACGCATTCAGTACCGATTCGGGCACTATGGGCCTGTCTTTGATATTGTCGTTGGGGTCGTCAAAAATGGGATAGGTAAATTGCCTGGTCAGCGAATCCCGGCTCCCATCTGGAATCCCCTGCTGGTCATCGTAAATGGTAAAATGCAACCCCGAAAATCCATTTTTTGTTTTGTGTACGATACTTGCCGAACCGTTTGATTCATCAAAGCCTGTATTGTAAACCAGTCCGTCCACTTCGTTACTGTAATTTTTTGCGATACGGCTCGATCCTCTGACCTCGATTGCCCAGTCCTTGTTCCCGTAACTCAGGTTCAGACCGTTGCCGATCAAACCGTTATTGGTCTGGTACTCGTTCAGGTACCTTCCGTGTACAATGTGGTCGGTGTCCCTTGTCATAAAAGGATACAGACTGACGAGTCCGGCAAGTGCATCGGGCCCGTACATAAGGGTAGTGGGGCCCAGCAGAACCTGAGCCCGTTCAACATTGTATTGGTCAACCGGACAGACTTCTTCGTCTTCAAAGGTTTGATTTTCGATTGGAATGCCGTCGTACGAGGTTTCAATACGGTTGTATCCCAGCCCGTGAATAAAGGGTTTCGAAACATTAGGTCCTGTTTTTACCGATTCGAAACCCGGCACGTTTTTAACAAGGGCATCCAGCAGGTTGTCTTCAGTAGTCTGCTCAATAGCCTCCTGAGAAACGTTTCGTACCAGCGCCGGATTGTCTTTCCACTGAAGATCAGGGCTTGTTCCTGTTATTACAATTTCTTTGATTGAGCCCTTTAGGGCTGCTTTCAGCGTATCATTCTGCGCGAAAAGCCTGCTGCCAAACAGCAGGCCGGCTAAAAAAAAATTCCCATACCAAAACGGCAGTAATTTAATTCCCATGCTGTGTGGTTTTAGCCCCAGGTCAATGATAACAAAAATCCTGTAACGGAAGAATAACCATTAAAACATATTGATTGGGGCTGATAAACCAATGTGGCATTGTTTTGGAGAAATGGACAAGAAATAAAAAAGAAATGAAAGCTGACACACAAATTGAAACACAAGTCCTGGTGAGGCAAATCATCAATGAGACCCTGCAACTTTCAGATTGCAGCTATTCTTTAAATGCAGACCTTGCACATGATTTGGGAGCAGATTCCATTGATTATTCCTACCTCATCATTAAAATGGAAAAAGCGTTTGACATTGTTATTTTTGATGATAAATTTCACGAACTGAAAACCGTGGGGGACGTTATCCGCTTTATTGAAGAGAAGGTGGCCATTGAAGAGCAAATGGCACTTATTGAAGAGGAGTCTGTGCACTAAGATACCACTTTATGTCAGCCCCAACCCTTTCTTTAAAAAGGTCAGAACTATTTTGTGGGCCTCATCGGCGAATTCTTTTTTGTATTTGGGGTTGCTGGGGTTCGCAAAGGCATGGTCTGCATCGTACTGTTTTATGGTAATGGTCTTGCCCAGTTTTTTCAGATCATCAGAAAACTGGCTGACCAGAGCCGGAGTGATGAAGGCGTCCTGGGTGGCCTGCAGAGACGCAGTGGCCCGTTCTGGTTTCATCCCATTCATCAATTCTCCGGCCTTATCCCTTTCGGTGGCAACCTGTCCGTCATACAGATCAACAGCATACACATCCACGTTGCCCAGTTCTTTCTGCAAGGTTTCGGCCTCTTTCTTTATGTAATCATTCAACCCCCAAAATTCATGAAACACAAAAACAACCTTGTCCGTTTTCGTTCCTGAACGCACCGCATAGGCATTCCCGTCTTTTTCACCGGCCATAAAACTAATCATCTTACCGGTTTCAGACACAAAAGTAAAGGGCAATGGATTTTCGTGTGCCGCAATAAATTTCTCGTTCGAAGCAAATTGCCTCCTGTCTTCCGGTTTCGAACAACAGTTCTGGGCCTGTGCAGCAGTAATTAAAGAAAGGAATGACAGGGTGAGGAAATCAATCTTTTGCATGAGGTCCTTTTTTTACGAAGACAAAAATAAGAATAGTTTAGTATTCCCCAATCACCTTTTCGGCTTCCGAAATTTTATGTCCGCCTATGGGGAATACCACTTTGAATCCGATATTCCTTCCCATATTGAAAATGCCTTGCCCGTATTGTGTAACAACAGCAGGTGTCCCGTCGTTGTAGGCTCTGAAGTATTGTACATGGCTCAGGTGATCGATGTAAGCGATGTTCGTGAGGTTGGTTACATTCACATAAAAAGAACAGATCACCCGGTTGGTTTTCGGGTTTACAAAATTTGTTCCTATTCCTGCATCGTACAACGTATAAGCCAGGGATGGGAGCTCAGTGTATAGTTCGCTGTAAATGTTGTTCTGCGCCCAATACTTTGCCAGACCGACTTCGATATACGTATTCCTGAGAACTGAATTCTGTTTGTGGCCGAGTTTAAACTTCACTTCAGAAGTAAGACGGGGCGCAGGGGTCAGGGGAACGTGATTGGTCGAATCAGTCGAGTGAGGAATGTAAGAATAGATGTAGGTGAACCCATTGTCAATTTCTATCCATTTGGTGTCTGATGGATGAATGTTAAAAGAGGCGGCTACCCCTGAAATGACTGCATTGCTGGATAAATAAGTAAGCACGGGATAGTTTTTGTTTTCCCAGGGCATGACAGAATCTCCTCCGTTTTTTCCTGAAATCCGCTCCTGAAAAATAAAATTGCTGATGTAGTTGCAGAATGCGCCCACTTCCAGACTGACGTCTTTGCCATTGTTTCCGTATGTGACGTCTACCTGATAGCCCTGCTCAGCTTTCAGGTTGGTGTTCCCAAGGATAAAAGCATTTTCTCCACCATTCATGGCATTCGAGTTTAATTCCTGAATAGAAGGAGCCCGGTAACTTTTCGCGATATTAATTTTCACATAATTATTTTGTGGCAACTGCCAGGCTGCCCCAAGGCTTGCCGACAAACCGGTATATACGTTGTTGAATCCGTTAAACAGGGTGTAGGATCCCGTTGTTGCTGCACTTACCTGCTGTTGTTCAGGGGTATTGTAATTCTGCAGATACATAGCCTGTCCTGTGATGTCCCGGAGGTCGTACCGCAATCCTCCGCTGAGGGTAAATTTTTTGTAATCTTTTTGAATGATTCCGTATCCGCCAATGTCTATAAGAGAATAATCGGGAATTTCCCAGTTCCCGATATACGGTGCTGCAGGCTCCGTAGAACTGTTCTCAAATTCATACATGCCGTTAAGGCCTGTTGTAAATTTGAGACCCGAACTGTCGCCGTTGATCTGGTACTTAAGCGAATAAGGGATATCGTGTACCCTTATCGTTTCTGCCGGAATCCTGCCCGTATCAATTTCAGAGCGAACACTCATCGTGAATCCGATATCGGCCTGAACTTGCCCTTTCCCTGAATTGATACTGTTTTGCCACCAGGCGGCATAATGGTCGAGAATCTGATCCTGTGAAATGTCGGAATAGTAGGATAAAAAATTTGACCGGTTCGGATACACCTGTCCGCTGATCAGCGTTCCGTTCGTTGCATACGTTGCATTCTGCGGAGCATCGAATTCGAATTTGCCAGTTGCACTGTCGCGGTTTCCGTCCGGAACTTCGATCTGGCGGTGAAGCGCGCTGAAAGACAAACGCGAGTACCCCCATTTTTTGATTGTTCCAAGTGACAGCCTTGCATTCTGCTGATTGTAGGCTGTTCCCCAGACATACCCATCTTTGGGATCCCAATAGCAATGCGCTTCTTCCTGGCTCATCCTGAAATTCCAGACATAGCCATCCTGATTTCCCCCGATGTCCACCGAATTGCCGATCATCCCGTTGTTGGTCTGATACTCGGTAAGCACACTGCCTGCAATACCCCCGCTTTCGGGGAAAGATTCTGATTTGAAACTCACAACGCCTGCTACTGCATTGGCGCCGTATTGTAAAGAAGCGGGACCTCTAATAACTTCGGCATCATAGACGGCGTACGGATCAATCAGAATGCCGTGTTCATCCCCCCATTGAAAATCCTCCTGACGTTCGCCGTCAAACAGTGTAAGTACACGGTTATACCCAAGTCCGTTGATTTCGGGTTTGGATATGCCAGGCCCTTCGGTAATTTCTGAAAGCCCGGGTTGATTGGCGATCGCGTCAATTACATTGGTCGAACTCTGCTGCTCCATTCTATCGTGGGTAATGACGGTAACAGGTACGGGAGAACGCCGGGTACTCGTTACATTTCCCAGAGCCGTAATCACCACCTCCTTTATAGAGGAGGTGGTTGCTGAAAGTGAAAAATTAAGGATGGCTTCTCCTTTTATAGCAATCTGCCTGTTCTGACTTGCATAACCCAGCAGTACAACTTCAACCTCATAGCTTCCTTCGGGTAAAGGGCTGATTTTATAAGTGCCCCTGTTGTCGCTCGTACCTGAAAGTTTAAGCTGAGGAAAGTAAACAATTGCCCCTGACAAAGCTTGATGGCTGGATGAATCGATCACCGTTCCGTTCAGGGATTGGCAAAAGCCGGATATACTTAATGAGTTGAACAGGATAAAAGAACTAACCCTAATAAATGGTCTAAACCTGTTATGTACCCTTTCAATACATCGTATAATTTCCTTTTTCATAAATTCATGTACGTTAAAGTCTAAAACGAGAACTGTAAATTTCAGAAGCAAAGGAAAAGAGAATCCATGCCAGGTAAAATACCCACAAAAGGGTATTTAGAATCATTCTAAATAACTTGCTCAGCAAGCTAATAGTTCGTATCCTTGCGTTAAATTAATGTTACTAAAGTGCGATTTGCCTTTAATCACTGATGAGACCTATTTCTATACTGATAGCCGACAACAGTTACCTCATCCGCCAGGGTATACGCACACTGGTAAATGAAGTAAAGGATTTTACTTTAGTCGGAGAGGCCGATACAGCCTTTGCTCTTTCAGAAAAACTTTTGCTCTGCCAGCCCGAAGTGCTCATTATAGATTACGCTTCCTCCGGTTTTTGCATCGATGACATTGCGATAATCAGGCAGCAAAACCCAGGGGTCAATATTCTGGCCATTACCGGGCAGAATACCAATACGGGCTTTTCAAGAGCAATTCAATCCGGCGTGACAAGCCATCTTCTGAAAGACTGCGGAAAAGAAGAAATCATTGAAGCTATACGCGAAACTGCGCAGGGGAAACAGTTTATGTGCGGAAAAATAGTCGACCGTGATCAGGCAAGCTGTGAAGGCATAAAGGTTACGATCCGTGAAACAGAAATCATCCGTCTGATTGCAGAAAGTTTCAGCAACAAGCAAATTGCAGAAAAACTTTTCCTAAGCGTTCATACCGTCACCACTCACCGCAAGAACATCATGAATAAACTGGGTGTAAACAACACCGCAGGCCTGATGATGTTTGCCCTTCGCGAAAATATCATTGCTTCCCAATAATTATCATTGTAATTGTAGAAAGAAAAGGCGAAATTCAGCGTTGAACATGAAAAAACGCGTTTCCCCTTTCTTCGTTCCGTTTTTGGTTGTGATTTCCCTTTTGATTTTCATTACGGGCTTTACACTTATTCATCCGACCGGTCCTGTTGATTCGGTTTACGGAAAAAAATACCTGCAATCCATAGGTGAGTTGGAAAAGGGATTGAAATCAATCCGCTCTGCCATTTTCGATCCCGGGTCAGACAAAAAATCCCTTAAGGAAGCTCTGCACAGCTGCCGCACAAAATTAAAAGCGGCAGACATCTGGCTCCGGTACCTCGACCAGAATACCTATAAATTGCTGAACGGCCCGCTTCCCGTAGAATGGGAAACAGAAGTTTTTGAAAAAACCGAAAAGCCCTACAGGCGTCCGGGAGCAGGGCTTTCCCTGGCGGAACAATTCCTCGATGATAAAAATTATTCCAAAGATTCCCTTGACAAACTTATCTCCTCAGCGATTCATGCCCTGCCGGTATACCTGGCCGACACAACCCTGAAACCTCTGGAGACTGCCGATCATTTTTTTTTCGCCAACCGTCTCTTTCTGCTGAATCTTTCTACCATTTACAATACGGGCTTCGAATGTCCCGACACTTCGGCGATCATCCCTGAGCTAAAAGAAATGATGCGGGACGTTAAATTAATTTATGCTGACTTTAATGAAAGCTTTCCCGATAAAAAAATAGATAATGAATACCTTATCGCTTACGATGCAAGCCTGACCTTTGTAAGTGCACAGTCCGATCATTTTTCAGCGTTCAACCATTTCCTGTTTATCCGGGATTACCTGAATCCGCTGTACGCACTGAATCAGAAAATGATCAACCGTTACAATGCACAATGGACCAGTGTTAACGACTTTACCCTGAGCAGCGAATGCTATTCAATTTTTGACAAAGGCCTGTACAGGGGCCAAAATTACAAAGGTGTCTACATTTCGGTAACAGATGAAAAAGCCCTTGCTGAACTTGCTGAAATCGGCAAGCAACTGTTTTACGATCCCATCCTTTCAGGCAACAACAAAAGAAGCTGTGTGTCCTGCCACAAACCCGAACAGCTTTTTACCGATACGGCTTTGGCAACAAGCAAGCAATTTGAGGAGGGTAAATTTCTGCCAAGAAACACCCCGACACTTGTAAATGTTGTGTTTCAGCACCTGCTCATGCTCGACGGACGACTTACCACTTTGCAAAAGCAAGCCAAAGCGGTGACCACCAACCCCATCGAAATGGGAGGGGATGAAAAGGACATACTCGAAAAAGTATTAAGTTGTCCGGCTTACAAAAAAGTATTTACAAAGTACCTGAAGCTTACACCTCTTTATTCGGAAGTCAGCATAGATCATATCCTCTCGGCCATAACCTTGTTTTACGGACAATTCAGTTTTTATTATTCCCCCTTTGACGATGCAATGAATAAGAAAGCCGCCTTCGGGCCCGAGCTTGTACATGGGTTTAATCTGTTCATGAGCAAGGCCCAATGTGCAACCTGTCATTACCTGCCCCAGTTCAATGGAGTTAAGCCTCCTTATATAGGGTCTGAATTTGAAGTTATAGGGGTTCCTGGCGATTCAAGTTTTAAATCACTAAGCTCCGATATGGGCCGGTTTGCAATCTATCCTTCGGAGGAGATGAAGCATGCCTTCCGCACAAACACTGTCCGCAACTCCCAGTACACCAAACCCTATATGTATAACGGAGTGTTCAAAACACTCGACCAGGTCATTGATTTTTATAATACGGGCGGAGGCAGGGGCAAAGGCATGCAGGTTGAAAACCAAACCCTTTCATCCGACTCCCTTAAGCTGACCTCCGATGAAAAAAAATCCCTGATTGCATTTATTCAATCCCTGAACGAAAAAATCCCCCCGGTAACCCCTCCATCAGAATTGCCACGTTCAAGTCACAAAACTCTGAACGAGCGTAAGGTAGGCGGGGCGTATTAATTATTTTTTGCTGAGCAGCTGGTAAACTGCATTGGAATAGTCCCTTAAGCCCTTCGCTTTGATGCTGTCATCTGTCTGGCTACAGTATTTTTTACCTGGGTTAATTTTATAAAGTCCCGCATCAACCTCTCTGGAAATATAGTAATAAGCGCTGTCTATAACGATACGGTCGGCATCCATAGTGAATGCAATCTTTTTCCGATAGGTATAATTCAGGTCAGTTCCGTAACAGGTATTCGTGTACGGCAGGCTGAGGTAACCCATTATGGTTGGTTCTATATCAATTTGTCCGGCCAGCGCTTTGTCCTTCACAATCCGGTCCAACAGGCTGCTGTCGGGAGAATAAAAAATCAAGGGAATATGATGCAGAGCCATAACATTGTCTTCATCCCCGTCAACAATGGCCCCGTGATCGGCCACCAGAACAAACAGCGTATTTGTATACCAGCTTTGTTTTTTGCAAAGCTGGAAGAACTGCCTGAGCGACCAGTCTGCATACTGTACGATACGGTAGTGAGCATTGTTCTCCGTTGAGGTAAACGATGTATTTGATGGAAAGGCGAAAGGCTGGTGATCACTTCCTGTCAGGTAAGTTGCAAAAAACGGCTGTGTGCTTTTGTTCAGATAGGGCATGGATAAGTTGAACATCACATGATCAGGAACTCCGGTGACGCCGAGCACCTCCGCAGAAGGATAACAATTCTGACCAATGACCTGCTCAAATCCGTTTTTTTTCAAGAATCCGTTCATGAAATCAAATTGCTCATCATGTGTTGTAAAAAAACTTGTGGCATAGCCATTTTGTTTTAGTAACCAGGGCAGGCAAAAGGAATCGGCGGCCTCTGTTTGCACTCGCAGAGGATGCTGCAACGGACTTGCCGGGTTGCCAGTCAGGCAGCTGTAAAGTCCGTTGAAGGTATGGATCCCATCCGAATAACAATGGGTAAAAAAATGGGATTTAAGTGCAAGGCTATCCAGAAAAGGTGTCAGCTGTTTGCCGTTTGGGAAACACCCCATTTTGTTGGCCGACATGCTTTCCATAATAATAAGGATTACATTGGCTTTCCTTGCAGGCTTTTGAAAGGAGATCCTGTGTGCCAGCGTACTGTCGTTAAGGTATCCGGCGGGCGTAAGATTGTCTTTCAGTTGTTTGATTGCCTCAGGGCCGGGCATGAAATGAAATCCGTTGTGAACCTGGGCGTTTTTATCCTCTATGCTGGCCATGAAAGCAAACACAGGATTCAGGGCCGACAGATTTGCGAACTGATTGCTTGAAAAAAAAGCTACACCCCAGTTGATGGTTGCTTTTTGCTGAAGACGGCCCCTGGCCCCTATGACCAGTAATCCGAAAATCAGCAGATAGGGCAGGGGTTGAAGGTAATGCTTGCTGCCTGTTGCTATGGTTTCGGTGGATTTTTTTTTGATGAACAGGTTTTTTTTCAGAAGGATCAGGTAAAAAACCAGCGCACTGGCGAAGAGCGAAAGAAAAATATAATTGTAGCCGTAACTGAATATGAGTTTAACCATATAGCCCGGGCTGTCCATCCAGGAAAGCGCGGCAATATTGATACGCGAATGAAACTGGTGGTAGAAAGGAATATCTGCGGCGCATAAAAGCAGAGCCACACCGCCTGTCAGGGCCATGTATGCGAAGGTCGCCAGCTGCAACGAGTAGGGTTCTTTTTTAAAGAAGCTCATCGCAAAAAACAGTACGGACGGGATCATCAGCAAATAGCATCCCACACAGGAATCAAACTGCAGCCCGGTACCGATAAGTCCGAAGATATGTTGTTGTATACCTGAGGAGGATGACAGATTAGACAACAGGAAGAAAATCCTGAATACCGTAAAAATGCAGAGCCAAAGCAGATAAATGCGAAAGATCTTGAAAATGCCCGAATGAAATTTCACTAAGCGAATTTACCGAAATGATTTGAATCATATCCAGGCGGTGTTAAAATCATTGCTGAAAGGCTGATCTGTTTTTTACTTTGCAGTTCATTGAACTAAATAAAACGATATGATTAAGAAAATAATCTGCCCGAGCGACTTTTCGGCGGCTGCCAATAATGCACTGGAATATGCGGCCCGGATAGCCAAAAAAACAGGAGCAAAGCTTCTGCTGATTCATGTTGAAAGCATTCCGGTTGTCGCATCAGCCGTAAGTATGGGCGAAGGAATCGGAGCCACAGAACGGGTGAGCACCCGGGATGCATTGAGACAACTGAAAGAGCAGAGTCTTGTAGTGAAGCAGACCTTCAAAATTGATGTGGCCTATGAGGTTGAGGTCGGTACCCAATCCCTTGAACGAGTTCTTGCAGAATTCGGTTCAGCGCATACTCTAATCGTAATGGGTACCAATGGGGCTGACTCCATATATGATTATTTTTTCGGTACAACGGCCTGGCATTTTGCAAGCAGGGTCAATTGTCCGGTACTGGTAGTACCTGTTGCAGTTTCCTGCAAACCCACATTCAGGATTTTATATGCATGTGACTGGGAAACTGAAACGGTATTGTCCAAAAAAGCAGTTTATGATTTGCTCGAAACGTTTGACCCGTCTGTTGTGATTCTTCTGGAAAGCGAAAAGGGGATCAAATCGCTGATTAAAACCCGGTCGACTCAGTACAAAAATCTCAAATTTGAACATGTGATTTCTGAAGATATTCCTGAATCTATTCCCGCTCAAATGAAAAAAACCAGGTCTGACATGCTTGTTTTAACAAACAAGCATAAAGGATTTCTGGCTTCATTGTTCCAGACCGAAAGCGCAGAAGAATTTTCAGAGACAGCCTCCTTCCCGGTTCTTCTGCTTCCGGCTTAACCTGTTCGTGTTAGTATCTGTTCTGAGTCGAAATTCCGGCAAATTCCTGAGGAATCGGTTTGTCATTGGAGACAACTATTATAATGTAGTTACTTGTACTCCAGAATTTCTTAGGATCCTTTATGCTGATGGTTTTAACTGTTTTCTTTTGGTCGTCTATGCTGTAGGAATCACCCGGATGAGGACCGATCACTTTAACGTGTTTGGCTGCAATGGCGATATCCTTCTTTTCACTCTTATCAATTACACTGAACATGTCCTGGGTCAGATCAGGATTCAGCTCTGTAACTTTGCCAACTCCAATAACGCCGCCTTTTTCAATGAGTACACCTTCTTTTTTGAGTTCTTCCATCGTCCCGATAGCAAAATATCCCCTGTTAAGCAGTCCGGTTTTCTGATCCGATGCCAGTTGGGTATTCAGATTATGCACCTGCAAGGTGTCCAATTCTATTTTCAGGGAGGCTATTTGCTTTTTCATGGAATTAACCTCAAGTTCCCCGTTCGTTACCTGTGAGAGAAGATTCCCAATGAATTTTTGAAGCTGGTTAATTTTAACAGTCGAATCTTTCAGCTTTTCGTTCATACTGGTCAACAACTTCCTGTTTTTATTCAGTAAATCATAAATAAGTGCAATGTCAGTTTTGATCTGGTCTTTCTGTGATTTTTGCAATTCAGGACTTTGAACGTTAACTGTAAGTATATTTTCTTTCAGCTTGATTTCATTCAGGTTGTCCTGAATTTCATTGAAAGACTGCAGCAGGTTATTAATAACAGAGTCTTTTACCTTTATCTGACTGTCCGAAGCCGGATTTGCATTCTCTTTTACACCCGTATTGCAGGCCAGCAAGGCCAGGGTCAGCAGTGGTACGATTGGTTTTTTCATATTCTGAGTTTAACGATGTTCCTATTTCCTTACCGCCGTTGTCCTGCGCCTCTGTTTCCGGCAGCGCCCCTTCCTCCGGCAGGCCCCCTTCCATAATACCCCCCTCTGTAACCGCCATAATACCCGGCTTTGTACCCTCTGTTATAATAAGGGCCCCTTGGGTATGGATATCCATAATAGTAAGGGTATCGGTACGGATACGCATAAGGGTACGGATAGGGACTGCGGTAAGGATAAGGAGGGTAGTAGTACGGATACGGATGTGTATAGGCTTCGTAAACCAGCCCTGCTCCGACACCCAGACCGACTGCCGGCCAAAGTGCCCTCCAAAATTGAGCTTTCATTGTACCCGCCTGGCAGGTCAGTGCCAACGCAGTAACGAGAACCATTTTTTTCATGGACGTATGTTTTAATTTCTTTTGTAATTCGTTTTTAGTACTACAACGAAGCTAATTCACGGCGAAAAAAAAAGAAATGACCGAAATTAATTTCGATCGTGATTTTAGTCATTTCATTTCCGGGCTCTGTGAACTAATTTCGACACAGTTAAATTTGACTTTTAAAAATAAACGCTAAACCATTAAACTTTAAGACCATGTTACTAATCGCTTGTTCACTCGCTTTGCTGGTTATGTATGCCGGCGTTAAATTATTGGCTCAGATTCAAAAGGAGTCCCTGGGCAAATTGTATTGTTATTTTTCCTGGTTCATGATTGTTTCGGGATTTTTAATGCTTCTGTGCATTGGCTGCTTTGCAGTTATCCGTTGCTGTCATTATCCTGAACGAATGATGGAGGAGAAATACAAAATGATGAATCATTCCTATATGATGATGGACAGACGGGGATATGAAGAGGAGGCCGGTCCTTTCTGGGGGGAGGAGTTTGACGGCCAGCGCGATGGCTATTACGATGGCCAGTGTGACGGATATAGTGATAATCAACGGGATGGGTACGATGGCCAACGGGATGAGTATGATGGTCAGCGGTACGGATACCCTATGAAAAGAGCTGAAGGCTGGAAAAAGGATTCGCTGCTTAAGAAGAAATAATCCTTTTGCCGGAAGTGTGAATACGTAAAATGGACTAATCCTTTATTTTTGTATTCTGCAGAGCCTGCTTATTTTGAACATGTTGGGAGTATATTCTTTCTCTTTCCTTCGACCTCTCCTGCACATGAGTCATTTCAAGTACCTGCATATTGAATCCATCGGTCATCTGCACATAGGCAACCTTGGGTATATTTTCTGCTCCCAGCCTCTGCTTTTCTATCGAAGCGGTAAATCCTAAGAAGATGGTCTTCTTATCAAGAATACTTGCTCTTTTTATGGCCTGGAACAATATCTGCCTGTAATTTTTGTAGGCAAATAAATAAAAATAGTCTAATCCGACAATGACAGGGCTGTAGGTATCTTTTCCCATAAAGGAAAACATTACCGCTATCGGCCGCCTTTTCGGCCGGTCGTTTAACTGTTCTTTCAATGTAATCTGAAGAACTTCCCAGTTGGGGTCCAGGATCATCTTCTTAAATGCTTTTACCGGTAAAGAAAACGTGTTTAGTTCGAATCCTTTGTCTTTTACATTCAGGTAAAGAGAATACAGATGCTGTACTTCTTCCTCTGAGATTTCGGTACTTACAAGCTCAACATCATAATACTCTTCGTACGGAGAAATGTATTTTTTTACATGTTTGCGTGATTTAATAGAAATGCGACTCATGTATTCGTCAATTGTGGCCCAGCCCAGATTGCTGAAAACATGGGCGTCCGGCAAATCGACTTTAACAAAACCTTCTCCCAGCAAAATGTCTCTGATTTCAATGTCATCAGCCTCAAAATCCCGAAGATTGACCTGCGTGAGATTAGCCTGAATCTGTATAGAGGCTATTTTTTCCAAAAGAAGACGCAGTGCTTCCCTCCAGTTGCAATGGCTCCGATCTATGTACAAATGGTTGCCTTCGGTAAGCAAAGACCCCATCATTAAAACTCTGGAGCATAAGTGGTAGGGATTTTTTTGTCTTTCCTTTTCCATTTCTTCAGACACAGATGCCGGTGAAAATATATCGTCCTTGCACCACGCGGTGGTTAAGAAGGTGGCCAATATGGGTTTCTTTTCAGAGTCACGTACAATGACGTAATGAAAATCCCAGTTGTTCTCCTTTTCAGGGTTGTTCCTGAACGTATTTTCAAGAAAGCACAATCCGTTCCAGTCGAATGATCCGTTGGACCCCAACATGCTGTTCCACTGCTGAGCTTCAATTGTCCGTACACTCTGAACGTATTCAATTGTAAGAGCGTCTTTCAGTTGAACATCCAGTTGAACATTTTTTTGTGTACGCTCTTCTTCAAACAATGGAAGTTTAAACGCCAGTTGAACATCATTCCTGGTTCGGCCTTCCTCTGAAAGCGCAAGCGGATAGTGATATGCAATCACTGCGATCATGTTTTCGATGTCTTCAAGCGACTGGTGCAGGTTGAGACAGAATCGTAATCCGGTGCTTTTCATAGCGACAGCCGGAAACAGACCGATACTCATGTAATATCCCTCCTTCATTGTCCTGTTGACCATGTTGTAACCAACGCGTGGAAGACCTGTTCCAATATAAAAAATCGGCGAACCGTTATTGGAAACCACCGGCAGCTTGTATTTTTCAAGAAGAGCCTGGGTAAATTGTATCCTCTTTTGCAATTTTTCCTGCATCAGCGGAAGTTCTGAAGAAAGGTGTATCAAGGCTGAAGCGCAATCAACCCCCAGCATAGGGGGTTGTATGGGTGTGGAAAAAATAAGTGTTCCACCGCATGTTCTTACTTTCCTGAATTGTTCTTTGTCCGGAAAGATGATGGCGCCTCCGCTTCCCGCAAAGGCTTTATTTAAAGAGGTTAACAGTATCATCTGGGGATGGAGCGGTATCTGGCTCATAACATAGCCCGAACCGTTTGAACCGGTCCAGCTCATTCCATGCGCATCATCGACATAGCAATTAAACTGCTGGTATTTGTTCATTAACTGGTAAAGATCTTTTAACGGAGCAAAATCTCCATACATGGAATAAACGCCGTCCAGCATATACCATACTTTTCGGTATTTCTGACGAAGTTCTTTGATCCGGTCTTCTAATTTTTCAAGAGAATTATGACGAAGTAATTCAACCGGTATTCCTCTGGAGCGAAGCATCTTAACGGTGGTCTGAATGCTGGCATGTACGTGCTGGTCTAAAATGACAACATCTTCATCGCGCACCAGAACCGGTATTGCAGCCATGTGGGCTAATGTGGTAGAGGGTGCGATCAGCACCGGAGCTCCGAAAATCCTTGCAAATAAATTTTCAAGCTCTTCATAAAGACGCACAGAAACATAGGCCCTGGAGGATCCGAACTGTGAACCGTATTTCTGAAATGCGTCAATGCCGGCTGCCTTCAGTCTGGCGTCTGTCTCCAGTCCAAGGTAACTGTAGGAAGCAAAATTTACCAGACGATTTCCGTTTATACGAATTGTTCTTCCGTCCGAATAGTCATCCTGCGCTGAAAGGTGAAGGATATTGTTTTTAACACCATTTGTTATACACTCATCAATAGTATCTACAATCTGGTTGTGTTTAGCCATAAATGGGGTTTTAGTGGAGTGTTAGCGTTGAGAACTAAAATATGTTTGTCTTACGTGGAACGGTCTTTTAAGTTTTACTTTTTGGTGACTATTTTCAAAAAGAAATTAACATACACTGATATACCTGGAATTTCAATTACCTATATTTGAGCGGTGAATGAGAGACTCCGGAAATTATATAGAAACAAAACTTGGCAGGATGTGGCTTGAAGATGGAATTATTTTCAGTGAATTTTGGGAGAACACGCACATTACCCTTGAAAATGCCAGGATGGGTGTACAGGAGCGTCTTGAATTTATGCACGATATTTCACGTCCGGTTCTGTCAGACATCCGTAATGTTTCGGGCATTGACAGTGATGCACGAGATTATTATGCCACAGCTGAAGCACTCAGAAATATGACTGCGGTAGGAATTGTGACCGGAAATAAATTCACTAAATTGTATGCAAATTTTTTTTTGAAGTTCAGCAAACCTGTGATTCCGACCTTTGTATTCAGCAACGTGGCGGCAGGACTGAGGTGGCTCGAACAGTATAAATAATTCAATTCAATGGACAGTATGGAAGCAAAAAGGGAAAATTATTTTGAAAATGAACACATCCAGGTCTGGCTGGAAGAGGGGATTCTTTTTTTTATTTATCAGCCCGAACTTAAGATAAGTCTGACTATAGCCAGACAAACTGTTCAGGACCGTTTAAAAGTTTCTAATGGGGTTACAAGGCCTGTAATTGCGGATATCAGGAATCTAAAACATGTCGATGATGATGCGAGGGACTACCTGGCCTCTAAGGAAGCCGGTGTAAATATAAATTCCCTTGCGGTGGTGACCAATACGCCCATACAAAATCTTTTTGCCAATTTTTACCTTAAATTAAGCAGGCCTCCGATGCCGACGCAGCTGTTTACTGACAGGGAAAAAGCGCTTCGCTGGCTGAAATTATATACGCATGTGCAGGTTAATTAAAATCAGTGCGGCTCAGGTAAAATCCGAACAGCTTAAGTTGAAAGCGGAAGGATTACTTTAAAAGCGGATCCTTTTCCGCGGAAACTTGCTACTTCTGTTTCTCCTCCAAGTTTTTCAACGGCCTCTTTTACAATGTATAAACCAAGTCCTTTGCCATCGGATAGCGTTGTCGCCCGGTAATGGGGCTTGAATATTTCCGGAAGATCCGACTTTTCAATTCCTACGCCATTGTCTTTGACCTCTATTTTTAATTTCTTTTCGCTTATCCGGATTGAAATGCTGATAACAGGACTGCCATCCGGTTTCGAATACTTTACGGCATTTTCAATCAGGTTCTGTAGTATGGAAGAAATCAGCTTTTTGTCCGAAGAAATTTTTTTGTCACCGATGTAACTGGTTTTAAATTCTATTTCTTCAAACCTGGGATAATGGGACAGTTGGGAAATGAGCGTATGGACCAAAATTTTTAAATCAATAGTTTCAGATTTTGCCGGTTCCAGGCGCATGAACAAAATGTCAAAGAGGTCTTTCAAATGGTTTTCAATTGCATGGCGGCATTTATCAATCAGATCAAATAGTTTACGTGTTGCTGAATTGGTAGTCTCCGATTTGCCGATTTTTACCAGTTCTCTTATATTTTTTACCGGGTTGGTAACATCGTGGTGGATACGTAAAAGATCAATCTTGTTGCCGATAAAAGAAGTGGTTTCTTTTGTTTCAGTAGCTGGCAGACATAAATAAGTATATCCTGATTCTGTTCCGTTTTCATTCTTGAAAACGGCTTTATGGACAGCTATTGGCTGGCGATAGCCATTGCTTAAGATCAAAACCGGCTTTCCCTGTGACTCATCCAGAATTTGATAGATTTTTTTTCCTGTAATTTCTTCCTGCTTCCGGCCCAGTGTAATCACCCCCTGTTTATTAATGCTTCGTACATTACTTTGTTTATCAACAATTATAAAAGGCAATTGCAAACTTTCAAAAGCATCAGCTGAATTTAGTATGGGCGTTATTTTTTTGTTCAGCTGGTAAGACAACAGGTTAAGACCGATGGCAATGTAATCCAGGTGATTCTCCTCATCCCCGACTGGAGCCTTTTTGGTAAAATCAAGCTGGGCTATTGAAGTCATAATATCCGTTAACTCTTCGAGGCGGTCCTTCGTTGGTTCAGAGAAAAGTTTGTGATTGTAAATGTTTATTTTAAGGGATTGTACATTCTCCACAATGCGATCAAATTGTTCGTCTGAAATACAGCTTAAATCCTGGTTTAGAGTTATCCGGGTTTTAAGGGAAGAAATAAGATCAAGTATCTGATCTACTTCCTGAACAGATTTTTTGTCCTGATTCATTAATTGAGGGTGCATTACAGAACCAAAGATACTTATTTTCAGGTTATTTGTGGGTTGGGAATGCCGCTACACCCCCACAACAATGTTTTTGCAATTTCGTAGGTTTGTCGGGTGAAATCAGCCGGATCCCAGATGGTCGAGAAAGTCGCGTTGCAAATTTCTCTGTTCCTGCTTATTTCCCATTCTGTCTTTTCACAACCCTTTTTTCAAACCGTCCGGGGCCGTGTTGTAGACGCTGACTCAAAAATCCCATTACCCGGTGCAACCGTCAGTGTCGCCGGTCTTGATACTTTTCTGGGGGCTTCGACGGACGGGGATGGAAAATTCAAGTTTCTGATGGTTCCTGTGGGAAGAAGGGCGATCAAGGTAAGTTTTATCGGTTACGAAGAGGCCTGGTTAACCAATCTGATTGTTTCTTCGGGCAAAGAAGTGGTCTTGCAGATCGAATTGCATGAAAAAGTAATGAGTGCTTCACAGATAGAAATCAAAAGCGACAAAGACAAGACCCGTGCGAATAGCGAAATGACCACTAACAGTGCAAGGGATTTTGATCCCGATGAAGCGAACCGGTATGCCGGCGGAAGAGGCGATGTCAGCAGGATGGTTGAAAATTACGCCGGGGTAGCTTCCGGGAACGACGCGAACAACGCTATTGTTGTTCGCGGCAATTCCCCTATCGGGGTGCTGTGGATGCTCGAAGGAGTCGAAATTCCCAACCCCAATCATTTTGCAACCGAAGGAACTACGGGAGGCCCCATCAGTATGATCAATACCAATGTGCTTGCGCATTCTGATTTTATGACCGGAGCTTTCCCTGCCGAATACGGGAACGCGAATGCTGCTGTATTCGATCTGAAATTAAGGGATGGGAACAACGAGAAGTATGAATATGCTGCCCAGGTGGGACTCAACGGACTCGAGTTCGAGGCCGAAGGGCCCATTTCCAGGTCCACAGGTAGCTCCTTCCTGATTGATTACCGGTATTCCAATCTGAAGCCCTTGCAGATTTTAGGAATTAACTTCGGCGTATCGGGTGTGCCCGAATACCAGGATCTTACCTTTAAATTCAATTTCCCGACTGCACATGCGGGAACCTTTTCCATCTGGGGACTTGGCGGAGTAAGCAACATTTCAATTATAGACAGTCAGCAAAGTTCAAGTGACTGGTCTTTTACTTCCACCGGCCAGGATCTGTATTACGGATCTTCAACCGGGGCCGTGGGTTTGACTCACTTTTGTTCCTTCACTGATAAGATTTACGGAAAATTGTCACTGACGGCTTCTGCCTATCAGACACGCACACTGGTGGATACGCTGTCCATAGCTCATCCGAATCCCTTTACTACCTACAACAGCAAGCCTGTTGAGGGGCAGTACGCGCTCTACTATACCCTCACCGATAAAATAAATACTAAGAATCTGATTAAAACAGGTGTTTCCTATGCTGAATTATTTTCCAATTACAGCACACAGTATTATTCGGATACCATTAAAGCTACAGTTAACCAGTTGCAGTTAAAAAACAATTACACCGGTCTTGCACAGGCCTACTGCGAGTGGCAAAACCGCATTACCGATAAACTGACATTCAACGGCGGCCTGCATGCCCAATGGTTTACCCTGAATAATTCGGCTGACCTCGAACCGCGGCTTGGCTTGCGATGGCAGTTTCTTCCCAGGCAAGCATTGAGTTTGTCTACCGGAATGCACAGCCAGACCCAGCCGCTGTTGTATTATTATTTAAGGTCCTACGACAATAACGTAGGAACGGGGCCCTATACCGAAACCAACAAAGACCTGGGCTTTACCAAAAGCAATCATGTTGTTTTGGGCTATGATCGCTCTGTTTCAAAGAGTTTCCGTATTAAAGTTGAAAGTTATTTTCAGTGGCTGTACGATGTACCTGTTCAGCAGCGGCCAACGCCCTTTTCAATGGTAAATGTAGGGAACAGTCTGGACGGATTGCCGACAGTGGATAGTTTAACGAACAAGGGCACCGCTAAAAATTATGGTATTGAATTGACCCTGGAAAAGTTTTTCAGCAAACATTATTATTTTCTGCTGACCGCCTCCTTTTACAAATCGATGTACAGGGGGAGCGACGATACCCTGAGGTACTCGGCATTCAGCGGTGGATATGTACTCAATGCCCTGGGCGGCTATGAAATCGCTTTGGGAAAAGGAAACAAAATGATCGTCATTGATCTGAAAGGAACCCTGGCCGGAGGAAATCGCTATACGCCCATCAATCTTGCTTTATCCCAGGCTGAAGGCCAGGCCGTCTATGTCAATTCGGAGACGAACGAATTTTCATTTACTCCGTATTCAAAAATTGATTTTAAGATTGTGTATAAAATCAATCAGAAAGGATTTTCGCAAAGCTGGTTTGCCACTGTTGAAAACATGTTCAATCACCAGAATATATTAAACCAGATTTACAATTCTGAATCCAAACAGGTCAGTACGCAATACCAGTTGGGGGTATTTCCATACGGCGGCTATCGGATTGAGTTCTGATCGTAAGGACGGTGTTCTAATCGGTAGTTACAATCAGGTATTTTGAAGCGCTCCAGAATTTGTCCGCATCCAGAATCTCCAGTTTGCTGTAAACGCCTGCTGTTTCAATCAGTTTGTAAGAATCACCGGGATGTGTAGTAACCACTTTGGCCCTTTTTCCGGAAAGCGGAATTTCTGTTGTCTGGGTAATATCAATTTTGTTAAAGTAGTTTTGGTCAACTGTTTTACTCATCTCGATTACTTTTCCAAGGCCTATAAATCCGCCTTCTTTGGTAATCAGTCCTTTTCGCGCCAGTTCTTTCGCCCGTCCGACAACATAATGACCAGTATTTAATGCCTCTGTTTTTAAATCAGCCTCTTGCTTTTCTTCTGCATACTGTGTTTTAAGGGTGGATAAATCGACATTCAGTTTCACCAGCTTATCTTTTAGATCAGAAATATCAGTTTCTTTATCCAGGAGCTGGTTGGTGAGGTTAACACAGGCTGTTTCGAGGTCCTGGTTCTGCAAATTGGCGTCTTTCAGTTTTTTGGTGACACTTGCAAGACGTTGCTTGTTTTTGTTCAGTAAATCGTAGATAAGCTGGATATCGCCAATAATCTGGTCTTTGTTTGACTTTTTAAATTCGACACTGCCCGAATTGTTTGTAATGATTTTTTCCTTCTCTTTTATTTTGTTCAGGTTGTCCTGTATATCATTAAAGGAATGAATAAATTCGGTCATGGCTTCTTCCTTGGTGTAAATAAGGGAATCCTTTTCTTTCAGTTGCGTATTCATGCCGGTATTGACTTTGGCAAGACTGTCCTCCAGAGGAGTATGGGCTTTAGGACCGGAGTTGCATGCAAACAGGAAAGCTAAACCTGCAAACAGGAAAGCTGAACTAGCCAGGGGGAGGTGCTTTTTCATAGTGTGGTGTTTTAGTTTTATAGAATTTAGACTTCAAAGTAAGCAGATGCAGTTTGACTCTGCAATGATTCGCATCATCCTGCCTCATGTCATTGATCATAGTCAGTCCAGATCTGACCCCCAAGCCCGATTTTCACTCCGAAATCCGCATTTTGCTGTCGTAACAACCTTTTGATTACTTTAGCAAAAGGCTACCCTTAAATTCTAAACAATGAAAAAAATTCCTCTACCACGTTTGTTTTAGTGTTTGCCCTCGCACTTCTTTTTTCAAAACAATCTTCTGCGGCTTTCCTGCATGTAGATTCGGTTTTCTGTGCATCCCTTTCCTTATCCATTAGTTCAACACCGGTACACGTGTTGCCAATGCCATCATTGATTCTGCTTTTGCGAACCGCACAACCAATGTCAGCGCCTCCGGATTGTGCAACGGTTCAGCAACAGTCTCCGTAAACGGAGGAGTTGCTCCGTATTCCATTCTGTTTTCAAACGGGGCTACAGCTAACAGCGCCGACACACTTTGCGCCGGATTTTACCGGGTTAAAGTTACAGACAGTCACGCCCACAAGGATTCGACTGCCTTACTCATCACCTCACCCAATGCCGTTTTCAGCGATACTACCGGTAAGGGCCGATCGCTTAGAGATTCCACAGTAGTGGCCACTCTTCCCGGAAATCCGGTTCAGAACTGCACCATCTTTCTGCTATCTCTGCCGGCTATTACCTGATGAAGATTGAGACCAAGGGAAATGGTCAGCCTGAGCTTATTAAGATTGTTAAGGGGCTGTAAAAAGCTTAATTATTTGCGGTCTCTTTTGCAGAATTTTTCCACCATTCTGAAGCCCATTCAGTGAATTTATGGTATCCGTCGCGTTGCAATTTGGCCATGGCATCGATTTGTACATTTAGGCTTTCACCCAGTTTCTTATTGAAATTGAGTGCGAGGTTGCTGTGTTTGTTGTAAAAATCAACCATTTCCTTTGTGTTCCTGACATTTAACTCACGGGTGGCCTCAAAATTTTCCTTAATCGTATTGATAAGCTGCCCGGGCCTGGCGATTTTCAGCTCTTTTACAGTATCCAGAAGCTTGCTGTTTGAATCAATAGCCAATTCCATCTGTCTGCTGTAGGAATTAATTATGCTGTCCAAGGCATCTTCCGAAAGTTCGATTGACTTCTGGTAGGCATTTTTCAGTGCACCTGTAACGGTGTCATCCAGCTTTTCCCGGTTCAGCTTTTCTTTCACCGAATCAATAATCTGTCTGTTAGCCTCTATTGCAGAATGGAGGTACTTGTTGCCGGAAGCAATAATTTCCCGTATTGTTTCCTTCGACTTTTCAGAGCTGGCCTTTATGCTGCCCTTGATTTTTTCTGCCGTTTCATTTGTTGTGTTAGCCATGTTGATCTGTTTTTTTAGTTTGTACATATGCACTACAAATGAAAGCTATACAGGAGCCGGTTCAAATGTAAACTGTCAATTCAAGAGGTGATTTTAATCATTGCAAAGCTTTGCTTTCTGGCGTTCCTTCGTTCCCATACATTTTAAATTACTGTCATGGACCTGACCAAGACCATCGAAAAGCTGAAAATAAAAACCCTGAACCTGTATTCAAATGAAAAAAGAATTGAAGCAGAGTTGAAAATCCTGGCGGTAAAAAAGCTGCCGGAGGAGTTGCAGCGGTTTCTGCAATGGGCATTTGTTGAAAATCAGATCGCTGTTGATAATATCGACAAAATAATGACCCATTTAACTGTTGTCCCGATGCAGACCGACGACGCGGTTCTGGATACAACATTTACCGAGTTAAATTCGACTTTACATACGCATGTGCAGGATGAGAAGGCTATCCGCAATACCCTCTCGATTTATTACCATACCATTGCAGGTTATCAGGTTAAAACATTTACCAAAGCTCTTTCTACAGCTGTTGAGGCGGAGGATTTTTATTCTTCCCAGTTTCTCAGCCAATGCCTCAACAATAAAGTCGAAATCAAAAATGCCATTCAGCTCCTTGAAAATAAGTTTGTCCACAGAACGACATCCGCGAAAACAAAAACGGCTGAATCGATCCCTGCGTATCTCTAATCTCTTCGGGGTTAGTTTCCCGCCGCTTGCGGCGCATCTCGGAGTTGCATTATGTGTTAGTTGCGATCTAATCTGTTTTGAGTGATTCGGCTATTTCGTTTATGCTGATGTGATTTCAGGAACAGGCCGAGATGAATGTCGTATCGCTTTGGCTGGAGTCCACAGGGGTAGGTTAAGCCGTTTTGCTCAGGGACTCACCCTGCTTGTTTTGTTCTTCAAGCGACCAGCATTCGGTAACAGATGTTTCCAGCCAGGATTTTCCCGATTTGCGAACACCTTGCGGTTGTCGTTGATCGTGATTTTCATTTGGGTAGGATTGATTGTGGGGTTGTTAAAACTCCTGGTGTTTAGCATTCAGGCAATGTAAGCAGTGGTATGTTCGAGTGGAAGGCGATTTCCTTTGTATGCCGCTTGTGAAAAAGGCCAGCGAAGAAAGAAAGTTTATGGGGTATCAGTACCACCAAATCTGCTTTTTTAGAAGCGGCAAAAGTATTGATCCCTTCCACTGCATCTTCGTTGTGAACCCGGTGAAAGCTGTGATCAATAGGTCCCAGGGAAAAATCAATCTGATCTTCTTCGGCACCCTGTCCCTTTAGATTAATCAAGACGGCCTTTTGAACTACATTCAGCACAAATACCCGGGATCCGGTTACGACGGCGAGTTCCTTCAACGGTTTCAGCCAATCACTTTTAAACTTCTCGCTGTAGTCACAGGCCAGGACGATGTGCTTGAGGCCCGTAAATTTTACCTTTTCAGGTATGCTCAAAACCGGGCAAACCGAGTCTTTGATAAATTCCGTAGTGATGCTTCCTGAAAGGTTTTCCCCGACATAGCCTGCCCCCTGCATACCCATCACTACCAGGTCGGCCTTTTTTTCTTTGACGGCAGCTGCAATTTCTTCCGCGACAAAACCACACTTGCAGAGGCATTCAATTTTCAGGCGACCTCCGGTTTCCAGGCCTGTTTTTTTTGCGGAATCTTCCAGATCCTGAAGGCAGTTTTTTTCGATTTCATCCAGCGGAGGAATACTAATCGGAGCCTCCGAAGTGATGACCGGGATAGGATAAACGTGGAACAAAATCAATCGGGCATTCAATTGCAGGGCAAGTTCGGCGGCATAAGCAACTGCATTTACAGAGGCATTTGAAAAATCGGTCGAAGCGAGGATGGTATTCATTGGGATCCGGTTTAAGGTTTAAACAATAAGGTATCAAGGGAAAAGCAATTCCATTCAGCCGGAGCTACCAGCAGAAACAGAAGAAGAATCAATCTGGGAAATACAAAACGCATATCCCACATAGGGCTGCTGATTCCAAAAGCAACAGAAGCAATCACCAGGTCAATTCCGAGCAGGTACAGAACGGGATAGGTACACAAACCGAAAATCAGCAATACCCCCCCCGATAAATTCAGCGTAAGACGTAAACCAGGATCCCGATACCGTCATGAAACGCGGTATTCCCTTGTTTGCAAAATTATTCTGATACGTATTGATTACGTTTCTGATTTTTATTTTAAAAACCGCATCGTATCCCTGAAAGAAAAACAACAGCCCCAAAAATACCCGGGTGATACTGACTGAAAACTCCTGACGGAATTGATTTAGGACTTGCATGAAGCAAATGTACAGGGGATGCCTAGTTTGCTGAATGAGTAAAATCACTACCGGTGCTGATTGAAATCAGCTGCTGATTGTACTCAAACGCTTATATTTACTGGCAAAATACTCTGGTCCTTAACCTAAAATGATCCTGTGACTCCATGAGCCCAACCGAAAATTTACATGTAGCAATCGGAGAAATTGCTTATGCCGTTGCCATGGCAGATGGCAAAGTTCAAAAGGAAGAACGCGAGAAATTTCATTCCATCGTCGAAGCCGAATTGCGCTGCAGGGACTATGATTTCGACATCTCTGATATCATTTTTCAGATCATGGATAAGGACAACGCAGATGCGCAACTGGCGTACGAATCCGCTATGAAAGAAATTCGCGTGAACAGCCACTACCTCAGTCCACAGCTTAAAAAAACGTTTCTTCAGGTAATCGAAAAAGTGGCCAACGTTTTTCCTTCGGCTTCAAAGGAAAAAGCACTTCTCATCGAGCGATTCAAAAAAGACATTGATCCCCTGAAAGGAGATCCAATCTATTACAGCTCAAGGGTTTAGAGCCAGGTTTTTGATTCCGATACATTCCGTACATTTGTCAGGAATAATCCGGAATTCCTATGGGCTCAGTTTCATTAATTCTCCTGCTGATATGTGGACTGGCCTTTGCCGGAGGAGGAATTTTTCTTTCCTGGGTAGTAGCGAAAACCAAAAAGAATGCAGTCAAAGGGGAGCCCTACGAATGTGGCATTCCCACCACGGGAACTTCCTGGATACAGTTTCATGTCGGTTATTATTTATTCGCCCTTATTTTCCTGGTATTTGACGTAGAACTCGTGTTCCTGTTTCCGTGGGCTGTAGTCGTCACAAAAGTGGGCTGGACGGCTCTGACCGAAATTGTTATTTTTATGTTTATTCTGTTTATGGGTTTACTGTATGCCTGGAAAAAGGGTGCGCTGAAATGGATGTAGACGACACGAAAAAATTTCCCGGGCTGGTCACCAACACTCCCGGAGGAGGTATTGTCACAGGAAAACTGGAGGATCTGATCAACTGGTCCCGGTCAAATTCGATCTGGCCCCTGATATTCGGTACCAGCTGCTGCGCTATTGAAATGATGTCCGCGGCTTCGGCAAAATACGACTGGTCCCGCTTCGGGTTTGAAGTCGCCCGCGCAACTCCCCGCCAGGCCGATTTAATTATCGTTGCAGGTACAATTGTTTACAAGATGGCTCCGGTGCTGAAGCGACTTTACGACCAGATGCCGGAACCCCGCTACGTTATTGCCATGGGTGCCTGTACAATTTCGGGTGGTCCTTTTTATTACAACAATTACTCCGTAGTTAAAGGAGTCGACCATATCATTCCTGTTGACGTGTATATTCCCGGTTGTCCACCCCGGCCTGAAGCGCTATTGCATGCCATGATTTCCCTTCAGGAAAAAATAGGAGCCGAGCACTACTTCGCGAAGGAGAAAAAAACAAGCCTTCCAATGGGCAACGTGCGCAGTGCTAAGGATGCTTTGGCAAAGGAATCTGAAAAAAAAAGAGGGATATGAGCAGAGAAGAGTTGAAGCAACGTCTCAGTGAAATCTGCCCTTCGGTGACCTTTGACGAAACAGGAGAATTCCTTATGGCCTTCTTTACTCCCGATGTGTTTCTTACACAGATGAAAGAACTGCGATGCGCTACAGATCTGAATTTCGATTACCTTTTTTGCATGACGGCCATAGACTGGAAGGATAATTTCACGGCCGTCTATCATCTGTCCTCAACACCTTTCAGGCATGCCCTGGTTGTCAAGGTAAAACTGACCGACAAGGAAAACCCGGTTTTAGACAGCGTTGCAGGCATCTGGAAAGGCGCCAATTTTCTGGAGCGCGAGGTGTATGACCTGATGGGAATACGTTTTAACGGACATCCCGATCTGCGTCGCCTGATTCTGGAAGACGACTGGATAGGTCATCCTTTACGCAAAGATTACGCAGACGAAAACATGATCGAACTTTGATGCAAACAGAACGCTGATGCTGATCGAAGAAGACTACATAACCGAAGAGGGCGATTTCGTTGTCAACATTGGTCCCCAGCACCCCGCAACACACGGGGTGCTGCACCTGAAAGTCTGGTTGGACGGAGAAACCATCAAACACATTGAACCCCACATCGGCTACATTCACCGCTCCATTGAAAAGATGAGCGAGAGCCTTTCCTACCGTCAGTTCATTTACGTCACCAGCCGGATGGATTACCTTTCGGCGCATATTAACAACCAGGCCTGCGCGCTTACCGTTGAGAAGGCCATGCAGATTGAAGTTCCCCAGCGTGCGAAAGTCATACGCGTACTTATGGCGGAGCTCAACCGTCTCACTTCACACATGCTCTGGTGGGGCTGTACCGGTCTCGACCTGGGTGCAGTTAGTCCTTTTTTCTTTGCCTTCCGCGAACGTGAAATCATCAATGAGTTAATGGAAGACACCTGTGGAGCCCGTCTTACCATGAATTACATGGTTCCAGGAGGAGTCATGGCCGATCTTCATCCCGACTTCCAGCGCAAGGTAAAGGAAGTTATTGCTCAGTTCAAGGTCAACATACACGAGTACGATCAATTACTTTCAGACAATGTTATTTTTCAGGAGCGGGTAAAAGGTGTGGGCTATTTATCCAAAGAAGACGCCATCTCCTTTGGATGCAGTGGACCTACCGCAAGAGGTTCGGGTATAAGCTGCGACATCCGTAAGCTGTACCCTTACGACGGTTACGAAAACCTGAAGTTTGATGAAATAATTGAGCAAGGCGGAGATTGCTGGGCCCGGTACAAAGTCAGGATTGCCGAAATGCACCAATCCATGTCCATCATCGACCAGCTTATTGACAACATACCCGAAGGAGATTTTCAGGCCAAAACAAAAGCCGTGCTGAAGCTCCCCAAAGGAGAATTTTACCAGCGTGTCGAAACCGCCCGCGGAGAACTGGGCGTATTCATCGTAAGTGAAGGTGGCACAACGCCCTACCGCATTAAATACAGGTCACCTAATTTCTCTAATTTGTCGGCTCTGCCCACCATGGCAAAAGGCTGCAAGATTGGAGACCTGGTGGCAATTATGTCAACGATTGATTTGGTAATACCGGATGTGGACAGGTAAGTCAGCGATTAGCGAATGGCAAATCCCTAAAAGTTGAAATATGACATTATTGTACAGCTTGTCAGGTTTAAGTTATCACATTCAGTCATGGCTCACGCGCCTGCTGGGCAATACCATGGCTGTGCTGGTCAGCGAGATGGTCATTGTGGGGCTTTGCCTGATTGGTTTTTTGGTGCTGCTTAGTTTTACACTGGGCTATATGGAAAGAAGGGTGGCTGCTTTTATGCAGCTCAGACTCGGCCCGAACAGGGTAGGGCCCAAAGGAACTTTGCAGATTATTGCAGATACGATCAAGCTCCTTTTTAAAGAAGGACTCACACCCACCAACGCCGACAAATTCATGTTCAACCTGGCGCCTTACATTATGATTATCACGACCATGCTGGTTACCGCGCCGCTGGCCTTTGCCCGCAATTTCCAGATCTGGGACCTCAATATCGGGGTGTTTTATGTTTCCGCTGTTTCTTCGATTTCAGTCATCGGTATTCTGATGGCAGGGTGGTCGAGCAACAACAAGTACTCCCTGCTTGGTGCCATGCGCAGCGGTGCCCAGATTGTCAGTTACGAATTGTCCATCGGTCTCTCGCTCATTTCTATTGTTATCCTCACCGGAAGCCTGCGGATTTCTGACATCGTAATGAGTCAGCAAAACGGATGGTGGATTTTCAAGGGTCACTTGCCTGCCCTGATTGCCTTTGTTATTTTTATTGTGGCCTCCACTGCCGAAATCAACCGGGCCCCCTTCGACCTGGCCGAGGCCGAACAGGAGCTCACCGCCGGCTTTCACACCGAATATGCCGGCATGAAATTCGCCATGTTCCTGCTTTCTGAATACGTCAACCTCTTCATTGTATCAGCCCTTGCAGCCACCCTTTTTCTGGGTGGCTGGATGCCTTTCCACATAGGCTCCTGGTCAGGTTTCAATCATGTTATGGATTTTATTCCTTCCTCTTTATGGTTTATGGGCAAAACATTTTTTGTTATTTTCATCATCATGTGGTTTCGCTGGACATTCCCCCGCCTTCGGGTCGATCAGCTGCTCAACCTCGAATGGAAATATTTATTGCCAATCAGCATGCTTAATGTACTTTTAATGACCCTTGTTGCCCTTTTGGGCTGGCACGGGTAAACGCACGTAAAATGTTTATTACAGAATATTTTAAAACAATTTTCAGATCCGTAAAGTCACTGCTTACCGGCATGCGCCTTACCGGATACTACTTCACCCATCCCAGCAAAACTCTCACTCAGGAATACCCCGACAACCGAAAAGAACTCAAGCTTGCCGATCGCTTTCGCGGCGAAGTTGTTATGCCCCATACCGAGGCCAACGAACACCGCTGCACCGGATGTCAGGCCTGCGAACTGGCCTGTCCCAACGGTACCATCAAAATCATCACCAAACAGGAAATCCTGCCCGACGGCAAGAAAAAGAAGCGCCTCGACACCATGATCTACAATCTGTCCATGTGCACCTTCTGCAACCTCTGCATTGTAGCCTGCCCATCAGACGCCATCACCATGAGTCAGGATTTCGAACACAGCGTACTTGATCGCAGCAAACTGAGAAAAATATTAAACAAACCCGACTCCAAACTAATGGAAGGGGTGGAGTAAGAAAAATGAATAGAACAAAAGAATAACGGTATTTAATGAGCGCTTCGACTGTAATTTTTTACCTCATCTCGGCCTTTATCCTGGTGCCCGCTTACCTGGCGGTCACCGTGCACAAAATTTTCAGGGCCGCAATCTACCTGTTGTTTTCACTGATCGGTGTGGCCTCCCTTTATTTTTACCTCGACAACAATTTTATTGCAGCCGTTCAGGTTGTGGTCTATGTCGGAGGTATCGTAGTGCTGATTTTGTTTTCTGTTTTTCTCACCCACGAAAGCGGCAAAGACATGCAGCAGCCCGTTGAGAAACGTGAATTCTTTTCGGCCATTGCCAGCGTCTGCGGATTCTTTCTTATTCTGATTCAGCTCAGCCTGCACAACTTCGGTCCCTCAGCAACAGCCATACAATCAGACAGCATACAGGCCATCGGTCTCTCTCTGCTCTCCACAACCATGGGCGGTTATTCCCTGCCCTTTGAAGTGGTTAGTATTTTGCTTCTTGCTGCCATGATCGGAAGTATAGCCATTGCCATCAAGGCAAAACCAGAAGACACGAAAACCGAACCCGCAAAAAGCCAGGCTCAATGAACGCGATTCCCCTGCAACATATTTTGCTCGTAAGCACCGGCCTTTTCTTCATCGGCATCTACGGCTTTCTCACCCGCCGTAACCTCATCACCATGCTCATGTCTATCGAACTAACGCTGAACAGCGTGAACATAAATTTTGTCGCCTTTAACCGCTACCTGTATCCGACAAAGCAAGACGGACTTTTTTTTGTCATCTTCGTCATTTCCATTGCGGCGGCCGAAGCCGCAGTGGCCATTGCCATAATCATTAACCTGTACCGTAAATACAAAACCATCGACGCCGAAGGAGCCGATACAATGAGATTTTAATACATGTTGTCTGCAACCTATATCGCCTTGATCCCCCTTCTTCCTCTGGCAAGTTTTCTGCTCATTGGTCTGTTGGGTAAACGCTACCTCAAAATGGCATCCGGCCCCATAGGAACACTTTCGCTTTTGCTTTCCTGCGCCCTGGCCTGCATCACAGCATTTCAGTATTTTTTTCAGGCCGGACGTGTAAACGGAGTGTTTGAAAAAATCACGGTATTCAAATTCGCCTGGCTTAACTTTTCCCCGAATGTTTCCATCGACATGGGCCTGGTCCTCGATCCCATTTCGGTGATGATGATTCTTGTGGTCACTCTTATTGCCCTGATGGTACACATCTACAGCCTTTCTTATATGAAAGGCGAGGAACGTGTTTCAACCTATTTCTCTTTTCTGTCCCTGTTTACGTTCTCCATGCTGGGTCTTGTTCTCGCTTCGAATATTTTTCAGATGTACATCTTCTGGGAACTGGTCGGTCTTTCGTCGTATCTGCTCATCGGTTTTTATTTCGACAAACCCTCGGCCGTTGCAGCAGCCAAAAAAGCGTTCATTGTCACGCGCTTTGCCGATCTGGGTTTCCTCATTGGTATTCTCATTCTTTCTTTTCATGCCGAAACCCTTGATTTTACAACCCTTATCAGCCGCCTGAGCACTCCCGGTTCGCCCTGGTTGCTCAGCATCAGCTCAGCCAGCTTTATGGGCTTTTCATTATTAACCTGGGGTCTTGTTCTGCTCTTTGTCGGCGGCGCCGGTAAATCAGCCATGTTTCCCCTTCACATCTGGTTGCCCGATGCCATGGAAGGCCCCACGCCCGTTTCCGCCCTGATCCATGCCGCTACTATGGTTGTGGCCGGAGTCTTTATGGTTGCCCGTATGTTCCCGGTATATGCCCTTTCCTGTCCCGCTGCCCTTCAGGTGGTGGCCTGGACCGGCGCGATTTCCTCGCTTTTTGCAGCCCTCATTGCCTGCACCCAAACCGATATCAAAAGAGTGCTGGCCTATTCAACCATGTCCCAGATCGGCTACATGATGTTTGCTCTTGGTGTATCGGGTTACGGAGGAGAAAACGGACTGGGCTATACCGCCTCCCTCTTTCACCTCTTTACCCATGCCCTGTTCAAAGCCCTGCTCTTCCTTGGCGCCGGCGCTGTGATCCATTATGTGCACAGCAACGAACTGTCTAAAATGGGCGGCCTTCGCAAACACATCCCCATCACGCATATCACTTTTCTCGTTGCCTGTCTCGCGATTGCAGGTGTTCCGCCCTTCTCCGGTTTCTTCAGCAAGGAAGAAATTCTGATGGCCTCCTATCAGCACAATTTCCCGATATACTGCATCGCTTTATTTACGGCAGGCCTGACGGCTTTTTACATGTTCAGACTATACTTTTCTATCTTCTGGAAAAAAGAGTTGTCGGCAGATTCCCATGCGCACGGTGAAGGTGGCTTCGCGATGATGTTCCCTCTGGTTCTTCTGGCCCTGTTCACACTGGGGGCCGGATTTATCCCCTTCGGGAAATTTATTTCTTCGGATGGACTCCCTCTTACATCCGAAGTTCACCTTGGCTTTTCCCTTATTCCGGTACTACTGTCCCTGTGCGGAATCTTTATGGCCATGGCCTTTTACAAAAAGGAAAGCACCCTGCCCGACAAAGCTGCTACTGTATTGGGAGAACTCTACAAAGCTTCCTTCAATAAATTCAAAATTGACGAAGTCTGGCTAAAAGTCACCAAAGGATTTCTGTTCGGCATAGTCGGCCGTTTTGCGGCCTGGTTCGACAAAAGCATTATCAACGGAGCCATCGATCTTGGCGCTTCCTTTGCCGAAGTGGTTTCAGATACAGTCAGGATGCTGCAAACCGGAAAAGTTCAGGACTACGCTGCCTGCGTTTTGGCCGGAGTGCTGAGTCTTTGCCTTTATTTTCTTTATGTGTGGATGTAAAACGAATGTTTTAGTTGTATGAATAGTCTGTTTTTAATAGTTCTCTGGCCCGCTCTCTCTGCCCTGGCTATCCTTCTTTGCAAAGGAGCTAAGCAGGTGAGGACGGCTTCTCTTGTTGCATCGGCGATTCAGTTGGGTCTGACATTGTACATTGCATTCGAATATTATACACTCCGTCGTGCCGGAGATCACAGTCCTTTTATGATGCAATCAAACCTCAACTGGTTTCCGCAATTTGGCATCTCTCTGCACATGGGTATCGACGGTATTTCGCTGGCCATGCTGCTGCTCACTTCAGTTGTCGTTCTTTGCGGAGTATTGGTCTCCTGGAACATCAGCTACCTCACAAAAGAATTTTATTTCCTGCTCATTCTATTGAGCATGGGCGCCTATGGTTTTTTCATTTCTCTTGATCTCTTTACACTCTTTTTCTTCCTTGAACTTGCGGTGATTCCTAAATTCATGCTCATCGGCATCTGGGGCAGCGGCCGCAAAGAATACGCTGCCATGAAACTGGCCCTGATGCTCATGGGCGGTTCGGCGCTGATACTCATCGGGCTGCTCGGGGTTTATTTCAACAGCCATACCAGTGGCGGCTTGCCTACTTTCGATCTTCTGAAACTTTCGGTCGTGCACATACCACGGAATGCCCAGCATATTTTATTTCCCTTTCTTTTTTTGGGATTCGGAGTATTTACTGCCATTTTTCCCTTTCATACCTGGGCACCTGACGGACACTCTTCCGCGCCCACTGCGGCCTCTATGTTTCTGGCCGGCATTTCAATGAAACTCGGCGGATACGGTTGCATACGCGTGGCCTGCCTCCTTATGCCCGAGGCCGCTCAGTACTACGGCCCCGCTATCATCGTTCTGGCCTGCATCGCGATTTTATACGGAGCCTTTGCCACCATGATGCAAAAAGATTTGAAATACATCAACGCATACTCTTCGGTGAGTCACTGCGGATTTGTCCTGCTGGGCATTGCCATGTTTACCCAAACCGCCCTTATAGGGGCGGTTATGCAAATGGTATCCCACGGACTTATGACAGCCCTTTTCTTCGCCGTGATTGGCATGCTCTACGAGCGTACCCATACCCGCATGACCGCCGACATGAGCGGACTGCTGAAGATCATGCCCTTCCTCGGAACGGTTTTTATCATTGCCGGTCTCTGCTCCCTGGGTCTACCCGGCCTGAGTGGTTTTGTTTCAGAAATGACCATCTTCATGGGATCCTGGCAGCGTCCTGATGCCTTTCACCGCATTGCCACTATTCTTGCCTGTGCCTCCATAGTCGTTACTGCTGTCTATATTCTCCGCGCTGCAGGTAAAGTCCTCATGGGTCCAATCAGCAACGAACATTTTCGCTCTCTTAAAGACGCCGCCTGGAACGAGAAACTGGCTTCCGTTATTTTGATTCTGTCAATCGTGTTAATTGGTGTTGCCCCGTTTTTGTTATCCGGACTGATCCGGCCCGGAGCTTTCGAGATCATGAAAACAATTGCAAACGCAACAGTGCTGAACTAGATGAGAACAGTTTTAAAGTTGAAGCGAAACAGATCGAATTAATATGGGAACCGATTTTTTTATATTGATGAAATCTGAGCTAAGCCTGGCGATCATTCTGTTCGTGCTCATCTTCATTAAAGTGTTCCGCGAGGACATGAGCAACGCTTCCCTTTTCAGGCTGGTGAATATTCTGCTGCTGCTCAACCTGATTGTGGGCTTTCTCTGCAACAGCAAAGGTGAACTCTTCGGCGGAATGTTCAGGACTGATCCCGTTATTGGTTTTGAAAAAAGCATACTCAACCTTGGTATCCTGCTCATTTCGCTTCAGTCACTTGAATGGAGCAAACTCCAAAAGCACTTCGCCGAATTTTACATGCTGCTCCTTTCCACTTTGCTGGGAATGTTCTTCATGATGTCCTCCGGAAACTTCCTGATGTTTTACTTAGGTCTGGAGCTCAGTACTATACCTCTGGCAGCCCTCAGTTCCTTTGATTTCAATAAAATGAAATCATCTGAAGCGGGCATGAAACTCATATTGTCCTCCGCGTTTTCTTCCGCTATTTTGCTCTTCGGTCTTTCCATATTATACGGCTGTACCGGTACGCTTGAATTCAACGCTCTTGCACCTCTGATTTCAAGTGTCGATCACCTCCAGTTGCTGGCCTTTATCCTGATCTTTTCCGGCTTTGCCTTTAAACTGTCCACCGTGCCCTTCCACTTCTGGACGGCCGATGTTTACGAGGGTTCCCCTGTTGCGGTTACAGCCTATCTCTCGGTAGTTTCCAAGGCCTCGGTAATTTTCATTTTGCTAACCGTGTTGTACACCGTATTCCGAAACCTGGGAGCGGCCTGGTACGATCTGCTGGCCATACTGGCCGTCATCAGCATGACGTTCGGTAATTTATTTGCGCTTCGCCAGGATAACATTAAACGCCTGCTGGCCTTTTCTTCCATCACCCAGGCCGCCTACCTGCTGGTCGGCATTACAGAAGGCTCGATTCTCGGCTGGTCCTCCGTCATTTATTTTATTCTGATCTACCTCTGTTCGAACTTTGCCCTGTTTGGAGTCGTGTCCTTCGTCTCTGCGCGTTACAACAAAGAAATGATCGCCGACTACAAGGGCTTTTATGCAACCAATCCCTTTTTAAGCTGGGTAATGGTCCTGGCCTTGTTTTCCCTTGCCGGAATTCCCCCCACTGCAGGATTTTTCGGCAAACTCTTTCTGCTCACCTCGGCCGCTACCAAAGGCAATACCCTGCTCATCATTTTTGCTTCCCTTAACATGGTTGCCTCTCTCTATTATTACCTGAGAGTGGTAAAAGCCATCTTCATTGACAAAAACGAAAACCCCATTGAGAAAACCCCGCTTCCGCTTTCGCTTTACCTGTCACTGGGAGTCTGCATTGCAGGGGTATTGATGCTGGGCATTTTCCCCGGAGTCTTCCAATACATATATAAACTGTTTTAACGACCGCAAATGGCACTGAATTCGAATCATACCTTTGAAGACCTTGGCGGAGTCAAATGCTCCATCATCGAAAAAAACATCGGTGCTGACCGTGCTGCCTTTTTAAAAAACCTGCTCGAGTTCAACGGCTACAGCGTAATCATTGAAAAAACACCTGCCAAACCTGCGCCCAAACCGGCCCCGGCACCCGTAGCGTCTGTTGCCGCAGCCGCCACTCCGGCGCCCGTTCCTGCAGTTCCTCCCGTTCCCGAAACCTTCAGTCTTGGCGTCACCGACTACCTCTTTAACCCCATGCATGCCCTCTACGGCAAAGAATTAAAAACCCCTGCCGGTCACACCGTCAATATGGCCTACTGGAAACAGGAAGAGGCAGAACCCAAAGAAGGTGAGCTTTACTGGAAGGCATAAGCGTTAATTAAATAATGCACAGAATCTTACATCTGCCAAATTAAAGGTCACTTCGTATAATCACATTCTTTGCCTTGCTGTATTATTGTAGGATAAGCAGTAAAAACAACTAAACAGTATAACCGTGAAAACCCCTGCAAGAATTATCAGATTCACTCAGCTAATACTAATAATGGTATCTTACGTAATGACCCTAATTTTCCTAAAAAGACGAACTCATCATTGAATTTAAATCGACCATTTATGAAAACTCCGGATAAATTTATACTTATTGATGACGATTTGGTCAATAACTCCATTTTTTGCCTATCCATTCGTATGGCTCTTGGCAGGGATGATGCCGAGGCGTTTCATTCGGTGGAGAAAGGAATAAATTACATAAAAAGCGAGCATGGAAATACCGGAAAGAAATTACATATCGCTCTGTTTTTAGATATCAACTTACCTGTAACCTCAGGATGGGATGCGCTGGAAATAATTGAAGCACTGGATGAAAACATTAAAAAACAGCTTACCGTTTTTATGCTTTCAGCCTCCTTTGACACGGAGGATAAAAAACGAGCGCTGAAACACCCGATGGTGTATGATTATATTGAAAAACCTTTGTTACGGGAAAAAATAGAAGCACTTTTTAAATAATACTAATCGATTTCCTTTTCTGAATTCAATCCTCCCTTTTTATAATATTGAACAGCAAATACAAGTAAGATTACAAACAAGTGTATCCCGGTTGCAACCAGTATAAGCCCTGACCAGGCTGACCCAGAGTCAGATTTGCTGTTAAAATACAAACTCCAGTATCCGTATATCGAATAAGCCAGGAACAGCATCAGATTAATCAGAAAAAAGCGCTTGCCCAATAAAAAATAAGAACGGATAATCAGAATCAGCAATAAAATAGACCCTCCGTTCATTACATCTTCAATGCCCATTTTATAATTTTTAACGGTTCTGGAAAAGTGGTAATAAATCCGAATTTAACCTAATTTCCTTAATCACAGCCGCGTTCATAATGAATCCCGACTCTTAAGCATTCTAAAAATTCTGCAGCACCTGGCCTGCAATCATTTGTAAGCAGTCAGTTTATGCTCTAATTTAGTCTGATTAGAACCAATAAAAGGTAACTTTGCGCTATACTATGCTGAGCCGGGTATTCAGGTTTTCCCTTTTCTTTTTTGTTTGCAGTGTCTCTCTTCCTTCCTTTTCCCAATCCAACTGGACCATTTCAGATCCCGGTCAGACCGATGTTTTCATAAAAAACAGCGGACAGTTTGATGCGCTTTCAAAATACGTTTTAAGCAATTCTGATCTGATCTTTTTCTCAGATCAGGGCTATGTTTTGAAAATGTTTAAAAGAGCGAATAGCGAAAAGAAGAAAGCGATTAGCGAACAGCCATTAGCCAATAGTGGGGAAAAGGAAGAAAACGAAAACCGAAAAGCTGAATACTACAGCATATCCATGAGATGGGAGGGAGCGAATCCCAATGCCCGTCTCATTGCCGAAGAAGAAGCTGCCGGTTATTATACTTATGCCTCAGAAGCCATCCGCAATTTAAAAGCCAAAGGATATCGCAAGCTCATTTACAAAGATTTGTATCCGGGCATAGATGTTGAATACATTGTTGCGAAAAAAAAAGGCGGAATCAAATACAGCATTATTTTAAAACCCGGAGCTGACCTGAGCAAGGTTAAAATGCATTACTCGGGTGATGTGGAAGAAATAAAATCAGACTCCGAAGGCAATTTGCTGATTCAAACCCCTGCCGGAAACATAATCGATCATGCTCCGGTAAGTTTTTACGGAGACGGCCAGCCCATCGCCTCCTCCTTCGAAATTCACAAGAAAGCTATTTTCTTCATCCTGGCTAAAGACCCCAAACAGTTATCCCAAACCATTGTCATCGACCCCTGGACTATCACACCCAATCTGGCCGGAGGCAATGGCCCCTATGACGTAGCTTACGACGGTCAGGGCAATGTCTACATCGGCTTTGTCAGCTCCTCATCACCTGTCCAAATCAGCAAATACTCTTCGGCGGGTGCTTTTTTGTGGACTCTGAACATGGCCAATCTCAGTGATGGATCGAATACAACCTATTCAAAATTCAGCGTCATTCCTTCGGGAAGTGTATTTATTGCGAACGGTTTTTCGGGAGGCAATCCCTGTGAGCTCGACAAAGTGAGCAGTGCCGGTGTTTTACTGAACACCGTTACCTGGCCCACTACCATGAATGACGAAGGCTGGATGGTCGATTACAATTCCTGTTTAAATACTCTCCTGATAGGTGGTGGCGGAATCAGTAATAACATCTGCCTTCGAATGGGTGTGGATACTTCTTTGAATGGAGTTTTTACAGGAAATGCATTCAACGGTTACACTCCGGGTTGGTTCAACAATGACATTGCCTGTATGCGACTGGATGTTAACGGAGACATGTTCGCCTATTTTACAACCACCAAACTGGCAGCCTTCAACAACACCATTGTTAAATCGGTGTCTCCCTACACTACGCATGTGTATTCTACGCAACGCACGACCTGCGGATTTTCTGAAGTCTCGGGTATCCCTTCAGGATTGGGTCCCGGCAGCGAAACCAACACCAATCGTCTGAACGTTATGGCCATCAATCCCAATTACCTGTTCTTTTTCGATGGACAAAACCTGGAAGCCCGGTCTAAAATCACCGGAGCTCTGATTACAAGTACGGTTGTTTCAGCCGGATACCCCTGCGGAAGCGCCAATTACAGTCCTGTCTACCAGAATGAAGGCATTGCTGCGGACAATTGCAACAATGTGTATGTCGGGGGGCAGGGATTTGTACATGTGTTTAATTTTAACGGAACAGCATTTACGGCACTGCCGAAAATCATAGTGCCGGCAAATGTATATGACATCATCCTTGATCCCTTGCGTCAGTTCATCTACGTAGCCGGCAACGGTTTTTTAAATTCGATCCAGGCTGTTAACTGCATAACCGGAGGTTTTGCGATTACTCCGGCAAGCACCCCGGGCAGTTGTAAAAGCAGTGGGTCGGCTTCAGTGACAGCGACCGGCGGAACAGTGCCTTATACCTATTCCTGGAGCAACGGTGCGACTTCTCAGACCATTACTGCTTCTGCGGGAACCTACACCGTTTCGGTAACCGAAGGCCCCTGCACCGATGTTCAGATGCTGACAACTACTGTTATCATAACCCCAACAAATGGGCCGGTGATCGATACGGTTATTGTTACAGAACCCCTCTGCTCCGGTAAAGCCGCAACCGCTGTAGTTGCGGCGAGCGGCGGAACAGGTTCCCTGACTTACAACTGGAGTTCGGGAGCACCCGGTTCAAGTTCGCTCAGTACGGTAGCCACAGGCATTTATACTGTTACTGTAAGCGACGCCAGCGGCTGTATCAGTACAAGTACATCAAGCATTGCAATCCCTGCAGCCATTCATGTAAATGCTTCCCAGGGCAATCCCTCCCATTGCGGATTTTCGACCGGTACTGCTCTGGCCAGTGCCGCAGGAGGGGCTGGCGGCGTTTATACCTATTTGTGGAGCAGCGGCGTAGCGGCAGCAAGCGGACAAGATACCTCCCTGAGTGCAGGCATATACACCGTTACTGTCACCGACAAAAACAATTGTTCTGCAACAGCATCCGTTACCGTTCTCAACAGCAACGGTCCCTTGGTGAGCATAGTCAAAACCGACAGCGTCTGCCTGGGCGATTCAACAGGGGCAGCTTTGGCAGTGGCCTCGGCAGGGACAGGCCCTTATACGTTTTCCTGGAGCACCGGTTCAACTTCGGTTTTCGGGGTCGACTCCAGCACTGTGGAAGCGCTCCTGGCGGGTACCTACACGGTAACGCTCACAGATGCTGTCGGGTGCACCGCTACGGCCCTGGCCCGGATATCTGATTTCGCAACTTTCAGAATCGATGCCCGGCCCGACACAAGTATTCATTTGGGTCAAAGCGTTCAACTGCTGGCCAACACCGGGGCAGTCACCTACCTCTGGTCCCCTGCGAATCTGCTCAATGACTCTGCAATTTACAACCCCCTGGCCACGCCCACGGCTTCTACTGTATTCACTGTTACTGTCACTGATGCCGGCGGCTGTCGTTTTAGCGACAGCGTGCTGGTAACCATCGACATCAATGTCAACTGCGACACACTTAGCATTTTCATGCCCACCGCTTTTTCCCCCAATGGAGACGGACACAACGACGTGCTCTATGTCCGCGGTATCCAAACCTGCATTACGAACATGCTTTTACAAATCTTCGACCGCTGGGGAGAACTGGTCTTCCAGACCGAAACCATTGCCAATGGATGGGACGGAACCTTCAGAGGCCAGAAACTCAATGAAGGCGTTTTTGCTTATTACCTGACGGGCTCCCTGGCCAACGGTAGAACAATTTCAAAAAAAGGCAACATAACTTTGCTGCGGTAAAGCCCGTACAACAAATGTTTCAATCATGAATACAAAACTGCCCGTACAAAGACCAACTGTTCAGATCTTCGAAAACTATACCCCTGAGGACTACAAGGTCTGGAAACTCCTGTTTGAAAGGCAAAGTTCGAATTTGAAAGGCAAAGTATCTCAGGAATACCTGAGCGCATTGAATACAATCGGTTTTACTTCGGATAAAATACCCGATTTCAGGGAAATCGAAATGCGACTGAAACCATTAACCGGATGGGCTTTAAAAGTAGTCCCTTGTTTGTCGCCTCAAAAAGAATTTTTCGAATGGCTGTCTCAAAAACGGTTTACCGCAACTTGCTGGTTGCGGTCTATGGATCAGTTAGACTACCTCGAAGAACCCGACATGTTTCACGATGTATTCGGACATGCTCCCTTGCTTTCCAATACCTATTACACTTCTTTTTTTGAAGGCATCAGCAAAATTGCGCTGGCTCACCTTGATAATCCTAAAGTAATTGAAATGCTGGGCCGGGTGTATTGGTTTACGATTGAATTCGGGCTGATCAGCGAAATGCAGGGCCTGAAAATCTACGGAGCAGGGATCATTTCCTCCTCAGGCGAAACAGAAAACAGCCTGAGTAACCGGTCGAAAAAGCACGATTTTGATATCCGAAAAATCATGCATACAGGTTTCCGTAACGATATCATCCAGGATAACTATTTTGTAGTTGAATCCTACCAGCAGCTTTTTCAATCCCTCCCTGAAATGGATAGCGTTGTGCAGGAAGTCGTCAGAAATTAATACAAAATAAATGTACAGGTACGTCCTCAGAATCCAAGCGATCATAGCCAAATAAATACAGCTGGTAGATTTTGATTGCCGTATTGCGATCTCCGTATTACATTTGCACGCTTAATGCTTACAACAGAGTGCAGCAAAAACTCCTTCTAGGTATAATTTTCACTCTTCTACTAGTAACCAGTTCCAGAGCCCAGGAAGAGCAACGCTTCAGGGTTGGCCTTACAGCCGGATTACTTACCTCCGGCATTCCGGGAACAGGTGCCAACAGTCATAAAGCAGGGTTTACAGGAGGTTTGCTGGTCAACACTTCCCTGAAAAAAAGCAGAATACTGCAAATGGAAATCAATTACATCCAAAAAGGGGCTTCTCAGTTTCCCGACTCTGCGAATACTAATTATTTTAAGTACGTGTTCAATTACCTGGAGGTTCCCGTTCTGATCCGCCGGCGCCTGCACTTCACGATGTTTAAAAAGCCAACCTCCTCCTTTGAACTCGAAGCCGGAGCATCCTTCGGAAGATTGATCACCTACAGTTATACCGGCTCCACCAATTACCTGCAATACCTTGATCCCTCTACGCTCAACAAAACAGACATCAGCCTCCTGGTCGGATTGAATTACATCATTACCCCCAATCTCTATCTCTGCCTTCGTTACAGTAATTCAGTCATTCCCGTTCTCAAGCACGACGGAGCTATAACATCTTCCAACCTGGTTTACACTTTCAATGCCGGTAACAATGTGGATTTTCAGATCACATTGAAATATGTGTTCAGTTTCCCGGGATTCCAAAACGAGGAGAAAGCGCAATAGAAAAAATAAGCGGTAAGATCCCAAGTTCAGATATAATGTTTCTTGCTTATTCCAGACCTATAAAAAATGAAAATTTGACAAAATGGTCTTGTTGAGAATAAAATACTAAAATCCGCGCTTCACCTGATTCTGATTCCTGTCACTTAAACGTTTAGCATGCATCCGGATGCGGATCAACCGGTTTCAGCAACCTGATCTTCGTTTTTGTTTTCAGATCCCCGTCTGGATGATAATCTTTTGTAATCGTAATCGTCACGATGCGTTTAAGGAATTTCCGCTGCTTGAAGACTTTTGACAGCCTGATTTTCCCGTCCGGATAATAACTGCAGGTAATCGTTTTCCGGGAACTTTCGATTTTTAAATCTAGCGGAATACCCCTGACCGTATAGGTTTTGTAGACCATTTTCCGGGCTACGCCGGCTTTTTTTTGCCGGCTTTCAAATTTATATTCTATACGTACAAACTTTCCTGCAGAATCCTGCTGAAAGGTTTGCTCCAGCTTTCCTTTGTGCGTTTCACTTCTCAGGTAGCGCATGGTCCTGGCCGGCTTACCCTCTTTATCGTAATACTGCCAAACCCCTGTTTTCTGATCAATGCCTTCCTTTTTTTTTATCCAGCCGCCTTTTCCATCCGGTGAAAACCCAACCCCGCAACTGTATTGGCCAATCGAGTAACTGCCGTCTTTGGCGTGATCTATCCACATACCTGTGGGGATCCCGTGTTCAAAATTCCCAAGAAGATAATCCACATTGGGGTTTAAAAAATTTTTCTGACTGAACAGGTAAAATCCGTCGTAAAATCCGTTTTTGTCCAGTTTGTTCAGCGTATCGCCGTTTGCACTAACGAAAGCCGAACCGTAATGCCATTGGGCATTACCAGAATATCCAATAGTCAAAAGGGCAACTAAAAAGGAGGAATAAAATTTAGTTGACATCAGACAAACTTACTGAATTTAAGGAAATTCCCTTTAAATTTGAGTAAATTGCGAACGAAATAAACCACTATATGAAAAAAATCACCTTAGCTTTGGCCGTAATCCTGCTGGCAGCCGCCTGTTCCAAAAAACTAAGTCCTCCGAGTCAAACCGACGTCGACCGCGGCGCTAAAAAATTCCCCGGTTATACGCTGGCCGAGCTCAACGAAGGAAAATCAATTTACGAGGCCAACTGCAATACCTGCCATGACCTTAAGAACCCGAGGTCCTTTTCCGAAACCGAGTGGAACAAATTGGTTCCTGATATGGTCACCAAGGTGAATCATAAAGCGAAGCAAGAAGTCCTCAGTCAGGATAAGCAGCAGTTGATTTTAAAATACGTGCTCACCATGGGGCCCCTGAGCAAATAAGAAACACCCAGCACGGCTACCGGTATCAACAGTTTCAGAACAACTATGGCTAACCTTGATTTTGACAATACCCAAAAGGCATTCGCGTTAAAAAACGACGGTCAGCTTAACCGTTCCTATTGGCTTTTCAGGCTAATGCAAAAACCCATCCTGGTTAATTTTTTTTCCCGACTCACTGTGCAGGCATTAAAAATAGGACTGCCCATCGGTCCCTTGGTTAAAGCGACCATTTTTAAACAGTTCTGCGCCGGCGAAACACTCCAAGAAAGCGAAAGTGTTGTCGCCTTGCTTAAGAAAGTTAATGTAGGATCCATACTCGATTACTCCATCGAAGGAAAAGAACGCGAAGAAGATTTCGACAACACCAGGGACGAACTATTACGCATAGTTGCCCTGGCCAAAACCAACCGTTCCATACCTTATACCTGCTTAAAACTCACAGGCATTGCCCGTCACGATCTGCTGGTAAAAGTAAACGATAAAAAAGCGCTTACTGCAGAAGAACAAAAGGAGCTGGACGCCCTCAAAGCGCGATACCATGAGATATGCGCGAGTTGTGAAGCGAGCGACGTACCCATTTACATTGATGCCGAAGATTATTGCCTGCAGGGGGCCATTGACAGCCTGACCGAAGAAATGATGAAAAAGTACAATACAAAAAAGGCGATTATCCAGACTACTGCTCAGCTGTACCGTTGGGACCGGCTTGACTATATAAAACAACTGATCATCTGGGCGCGTAAAGAGCATATTTTCATCGGGCTTAAACTGGTCCGGGGCGCTTATTGGGAAAAGGAAAATGAAAGGGCCCATCAGATGGGTTACAAATCACCGGTACACAGTCTGAAAGCAGATACTGACAGGGATTACGACAAGGCCTTAGACCTTTGCCTTGAAAATATTGATATCGTCAGTATATGCGCCGGCACGCACAACGAAGCCAGCACACTTCACCTGGTAGCTAAAATGAAAGAGCTGGGAATTCCCAATACTGACAAGCGTATCTGCTGCTCCCAGCTTTTTGGCATGAGTGATCACATTACCTATAACCTTGCCGAGTCGGGATACAATGTGACCAAATACCTTCCCTATGGTCCTGTAAAATCGGTACTTCCTTATCTGGTGCGTCGCGCCCAGGAAAACACCTCTATTGCAGGCCAGATGAGTCGCGAACTCCGCCTGATTTCAGAAGAGAAAAAACGCAGGCATGCCCCACAGTCTTAAATTTTCTTTCCTAAGGTTTTTACAAAATTAACCAGTTGCCAGATCTGCTGATCGGTAAGCAACGATTTATAGGCAGGCATTTGAGCATGCCCCGTACTTATTTTCCAGAAAACAGTTCCGTCTGCATTCTTCTGAGTAGTCTCCGAGGCTAAACTGTTTAAAGGCGTCTGCAGTCCGGATTCTGCGGTTCCGTCTCCCTTCCCTTTGGAGCCGTGACAAATTTCACAGTACTGTTTGTAAAGCACAGCACCGGCCTTCGCAGCCTTTGGGTCATTTGCCAACGGATTTTTTCTGCTTTCGGCCTCCCTGGGAGCCTGCCAGCCGTTTTTTCCGCTGAATGCCGAAACAATTATAAGGCAAACAATACCCGCTACGACAGCTGCTACAATTCTGTTCATTGATGTAAAGTTATCCTGAAATACGTATATTTAAAAGCTGTATATTTAAAAAAAAGTTGCTTCGGATGAAAATCAATCCTTCTTCAAAATCAGTTTCAAAGCCTTTTTTTCGGGTAATTTCTATGTTGGGCGTTGTATTAACAGGTTGTTATTTAGTGTTTCAGACATCCTGCACCCGCAACAGAGCGCCACTTCTTTCGAACCTGCCCGACAGTTGCACGATGAACATCAGCTTTTCAAAAAACATTCTGCCCATTATCAATGTCAGCTGTGCCATACCGGGATGTCATTATCACGGTAGCACTGCCCCGGATGATTTCACCATTCCTGCAAATGTCATTGCGGATGCCCGAAGTGCAACCGCAGATATGAAAAACAGAGTGAATCATACGGGTTCCAATCCACCCATGCCGGCTTCCGGCAGCATAACGGCCTGTCAGATTGCGCAGATAACCTCCTGGATCAATGCCGGAGCACCTGATAATTAGTTTCTGTCAATGAAAAGTAGTTCTCCAAATGAAAATTAAATCCTGCCGTATGAAAAAAATTCTTTGTTTCCTCGCCTTGCTGATTTCAGTCGCGACTGTCAGAGCCCAGATCTACATGTCAAAAGCCTGCGAAATCGGTTTTTTTTCGGCCAGTACCGTTGAAGACATCAAGGCCCTGAATACAAGTTGCAAACCCGTTATGAATGCATCTTCGGGAGATGTCCAGGTAAAAATACCCATGCAGGGTTTTATTTTTCATTCCTCACTTATGCAGGAACATTTCAATGAAAACTACCTGGAGAGTGATAAATATCCCGATGCCATATTTAAAGGAAAAATCAAAGAAAAGCTGACGCTCAGCAGAGATACCCTGATGAATGTCACCGTATCCGGTACGCTCAATATGCATGGGGTCGAAAAGCCCATTGCCTTTTCAGGCACAGTAAAGGTCAGCGGCAAGCAACTGGTACTGTTTACTAAGTTTAAAATTCACATTGCCGATTACAACATCAAAATACCCAGTGTGGTCAATCAGAACATCGCCGAAGACATCGAGGTTACGGTCAACTCAACCCTGGATCCCTATGCGCTTCCCGCTAAAAAATAAAATTCGCTAAAAAAAACCGAAATCCACTCCACGAATTCAGTAGAAACATGATGAAAAATTCAAAGACACCTTTTGTTTTACGTGCTGTTATTTTGCTTTCCCTGCTCGGCAGCCTGTCTGCTGCCGCCCAGCAGGATTTACTCAGTCTGGTCAATACAGCAGACTCAGTTAAAAAGCACGAGCGGGTATTCGCCACCTTCAAGACCACGAAGGTCATCAGCGCCCAATCCACCGAAACGGTAAAAAAGCACTGTCTTGATTTTAGAATCACTCACCGCTTCGGAAACGCCGGCTCCCAGAGTGGGGGAGGGCCGCATGATTTATACGGATGGGATAATATCTCTGACGTTCGTATTTCATTTGACTACGGCCTTACCGACAACATGGCCGTTGGCATCGGACGAAGCAAGATCGATGAAATGCTCGACTTCAATTACAAATGGAGATTTCTCGAACAAACCACCGACAATCATGTGCCCCTTTCGGCTGCCTTTTACGAAGTTGTCGCCTTAACCCCAATGCTTACGGCCAATCTGTATACCGGTACCAGCGACAGCGTTTATAAATTTACGGACCGTCTTTCCTATGTCAGTCAGTTGATTTTGGCCCGTAAATTCTCCCGTAACTTTTCCTTTGAGCTGCTGCCCACTTATGAGCACCGAAATTTCGTAAAGGAGTACGTCAATCCGTCCAACAACTCACAGGATGAAAATGATTTATTTGCACTCGGGGCGGCGTTTCGTATGAAAGTTGCAAAGCGGGTGGCCATCATGGCTGACTACTTCCATATTTTTTCTGAATACCGAATGAACAACACCGTCCTACCCTATTACGATCCGATAGCCGTCGGCATTGAGATTGAAACAGGCGGGCACGTTTTTCACATCAATTTTACCAACGCTTCAGCCATTCTCGAAAACTCTTTTTTAACCAATACCACGGATACCTGGACCAAGGGAGGATTTAAGTTCGGATTTAATATATCCCGGGTCTTTGTTTTAGACAACTAATCACCGAAGCAGTTCCACAAAACCATTCGCTTCTTTTTTAGTGCCGTCCATACAGGTTGCATTGAAGATATAGTAATACGTACCGACGGGTGCGTTGCTTTCGGCATAGGTACGGCCGTCCCATCCTGTATCCATGGCATTGTACTCGTAAATCAGCATGCCCCAGCGATTATACAGTGTGCAATTCAGCTCCGATAGACCAAGAACCTTTACTTTGAACTGATCATTTATTCCGTCTCCGTTAGGTGTAAACACATTGGGTATGCTGTCGGGAAAATTGCATTTCTGTCCGACTTCCATACAATGTTGTGTAGTATCTGCGCAACTGGCTGAACCGGCAACCAGCATTATGCAGTATTTACCGGTATCCTGAAAGGTATGGGATGGATCGGCAGCTATTGAAGAGCTGTCCGTTTCTGAATGAGGATCATTGAATTTCCAAAGGTAGGAAGTGCTGCCCGTGCTTTGGTTGCTGAAATTCACTGGATTTCCCTGCACTACAACAGTTGGAGTATAGTCAAAGGCCGCCTTTGGTTTTGCAAAAACGCTGATCATGCCCGTGCTGACGCTTGTTGAACTGCAGCCATTCGCGTCGGTACAGCTGAAACTTACCGAAAAGACACCTGTGCTGCTGTAACAATGCAAAGGATTATTGATTGCTGAAGTATCCGAATCTCCGAAATTCCATTTGGCGCCTGAACAACCCGAGGAAGAAATTCCTGTGAACTGAACGCAAAGCGGAGCTCCGCAGCCGGCTGCAATGTCCGAACTAACGCTCAGCTTAGGCAAGGGATTAACTTTTACCACAATGGCCTGGGCTACTGAAGCGCAACCGGCCGAATCCTTTACAGAAACCAGGTAAGTGGTCGTGCTGTCGGGGCTGACGGTCTGACTGGTTCCGCCCGGAAGTCCTGCGCTCCACGAATAGGTGTAAGGGGCAGAACCCCCGCTTGCACCCGCTGAAAGAACAGCTGACCCTCCGGTGCAAACTGTCTGAGTCGACGATACACTCAGAGAAGCAGCGCCCAGATTCGAAACAGTAGTAACCGCGGTTACGGTGCAGGAATTTCCATCTGTCACGGTCACCGTATAGTTTCCGGCCAGTAAACCCGAGACGCTGACCAGCGAACCCGAACCGGTTGCTCCTGAAAATCCATTGCTCCATACAAAAAGATAAGACCCCGTTCCCCCTGTGGCACTTGCCTCTGCGCTGCCGTTTGATGCACCGCAGCTTGCATCAGTGGCGTTCATGTCCGGCACTATAGCCGAAGGCTGGGTTAGGGTAATCGCCGAAGAGGAAGTGCAGGAATTCGCGTCCGTTATCGTAATGCTGTAATCCCCTGTTCCCAAACCGGAAACGGGAATAACCAAACCTATCGAACAGGTTCCTGTCAGCCCGTTGCTCCAGGAATAGGTATACCCAGGTGTTCCGCCTGTTACATTGCATACGATCATTCCATTGCTTCCCCCGAAACAGGAAACATTTGCCGATACCGGCAAAGAAGAAATCAGGGCCGACGGAGCCGTAATCGAAACTGTGCTTTGAGCCTGACAACCTATGGCATCGGTTATCGTAACACTGTAGGTTCCGGCGCTTAAATCTGAGAGGGTAAGTCCCGAACCCGAAATAGCTCCGTTAAACGAAGTCGATCCATTGCTCCAGCTGTAACTATATCCCGGCGTACCGCCCGAAATGCCAACCTGAGCACTTCCGTTTGAACTTCCGTTGCAGGAAGGTTCACTGAGTATACCTGAACTTAGTGCAGGCCCTCCTGTATTGTTAACCACCTGCACCAGAGATTGGGTACAACCTTTTGCATCCGTAACAGTCAGGGAATAACTTCCGGAAATCAATCCGCTCACAACGGAGTCGGTTGAGCCGGTATTCCAGGAATAACTGTAGGCAGGCGTTCCGCCTGTTGAAGAAGCAAATGCAGTGCCATTGGGGCTTCCGCAGCTTGCTGAAAGCGAACCCGAAACAGGATCAATTACCGAAGGAGCCGTCACCAAAACAGTACTTGTTCCGGTGCATCCATCCGCATCCGTAACCGTTACGGTATAGGTATTTGCCCCGATTCCTGAAGCTGTTGCTCCTGCCCCTCCTGATGGAGACCAGGTATAGGTATAATTCGCTGTGCCGCCGAATACCGTGACAGCGGCGCTGCCGTTATTCAGTCCAAAACAAGTTGGGTTGCTGGCTGCCTGAATCAGAGCCGTAGGAGATGATGAGGCGTTGAGGATCGCCTCCGTTGTTACAGAGCATCCCCAGGAATCGGTAACTGTTACCGTAAATCCGGAAGCTGGCAAACTGCTTATTGTCGCTGCATTTGAGCCGTTTGACCACTTATAGGAGTATCCCGGAGAACCGTTGGTTGCCGTAACAACCACGCTTCCATTTGAATTTCCGCAGGACGTCTGGGATACGCTGACAGAAGCAGTCAGCGGCACCGGCTCAAAGACAGAAGCGGACTGTGTTGCCGAACATCCCGTAGCATCGGTAACCGTGACGGTATACGTTCCGTGGACAAGATTCGATGAGGTCACTGCTGAAATTCCGCTCGACCAGGAATACGTATAAGAAGGATTGCCGTTTGAAACTGCTGTAATCCAAACCGCTCCGTTGCTTTGACTGCAGGATTCGGGAGAAGAACTGGTTGTTATCGCAATAGCTGTGGGATCGGTAATGGTAACTGTCGATATGTTCGTGCTTGGTCCGCTCGAGCAACCGCTGCCCGCAACTCCTGAAACCGTTACCGTATAGGTTCCTGCAGCCAGGCTACTTACTGTTGCGCCGGAGAGCCCATTGCTCCAGGAATAGGTAAATGTTCCGTTGCCTCCTGTAGCGGAAGCCACAGCAGAACCATCGCTGCGACCGGCGCAGGAAGGCGAACTCGAACTGGCAATGCTTGCTGTAATGGCTGGGAAAGGATTGAAAATGCTGGTAACAAAATTGGGTAAACCGATCAGGGAAAGTTTTCCACCAAGGGAAACTCCCGCATCCACGTAATTGCAGGCTGTCCCTACTGTATTAGGGCTGTTGATTACCCCCAGGTCGGGACTGTCGTAAGTCGCCACATAAATTTTTCCGTTGGGTCCCAGTTGGAGAGCCCCTACCTGCTGGGCTCCCAGTTTGGTAACACCTACGCAGGTTGCGCTTGCAAGGATGGCAGTGTAACTTCCGGCCGCCAGATTAAACTGAAATATCGAATCGGCCGTTTCATAACCCACGTAGAGCAGATTTCCGTTGGGTGAAAATTCGAGTCCGTAGGCACCGTAATATTCATTGGGCCCCGAACCGGGGGTATACCAGGTCTGACCGGGGAAGGTCATGGCATTTGAAATAATTCCGGTAGTTGCGTCAAAATCATAGGTTTCCACTATTCCTGCATTTGATTCGAAGGCCTGGGCGAGTTTTTTTCCGTCCGCGGAAAACCTCAGATAGCCGTCCAGATCATCTGTTCCGACACCAATCCCCACTCCTTTGGTAACAACAGGCGTGGCGCTGACTCCAGCTGAAGTAATTAAATAAGCATAAAATCCCCCTGATTGTTTCTTGTAACAGGTCGTTATCACCCAGTAATTGACTCCATCAGAATTTATTACCGAGGTTGCCTTTTCAGAAACCGAATCCAGCAGAAAGGTATTTTTGGTTGCGGCTACAACATCTCCCAATCCCCCGTTAAGGGTCATGTCAACAGTGGAATAATTGAACCCTGTATTCATGGACATATCGCTTGGATTAAAAATCAGATACTTTGTAGTTGAGCCCGGCAGTGGAACACAAATAGACGATTCGGTAGTCGTCCAGTTTCCCAGAAGCCCCGTTCCGTTGGGCATAGCAGTATTGTTTTTGGTCCAGACGGTGACCCCATCGGTATAAAACAGCAGGTTTCCGCTGCAGTCTGAAACCACCGAACAACCCTCATTGGTGTTAATCTTGCCATTGGTAAGGGCTACCGGGCTCCCCGAGGCAAACGTTAGTCCTGCATTTTGTCCGAAATACCAGATATTTCCAGGCCCCTGGGCGAATCCCAACCCGGGGATTAAAAGAAACAGGAACCGGACAGTCTTGTAGAGTTTATTCATTATTTTTACCAGGATGCTAAGATATACCAAGCCCCACAAGACCGCCTGTTGATCTATTTAACGCATAGGATTTTCAAGTTAACGCTCCCGGCGGCCGTTATTTATTTAACGGCCGTTGCCCCTCTCCCGGCCCAGCTGAAAGGCATAGAAAAAACCGCTTCCTTTTATTCCTTCATGCAACATTACAGTACCGAAGAAGGCCTTGCCCTAAGTAGTATTTCCTGCAGCTGCTGCGACAAATCAGGGAATTTATGGTTTGGAACAAGCGGAGGAGGGCTTTCCTGCTACAACGGAAAGTCCTTTGCCAATTACAGCAACGCTCAGGGCTTGTTCAATAACAGTATCGAATGCATACTTGTCGACCGCTCGGGCATTATCTGGATAGGAACCAACGGAGGCGGACTTTGCCGCTATGACGGCAAAGCTCAGGCTGCCGGCCGTCCGGCTTTTGTAAATTTTACCACGGCCCAGGGCCTGCTGAACAACAATGTAGAATGCCTTGTTCAGGACCAAAACGGCATGATCTGGCTGGGCACCAACGGAGGAGGTCTGAGCCGTTACGACGGACATTCGCTGCCCGGCAGCAGTGTCAGCTGTTTTATAAATTATACAAGCAGGCAAGGTCTGGCCGGAGATGTGGTCTGGAGCGCTGCAATGGATGCCACAGGTAAACTTTGGTTCGGAACCGAAGGCGGAGGGCTCAGCTGTTTTAACAACACGGGGTTCCATAACTACACTACAGCCCAGGGTCTGCCCGGAAACAGTATTCTGACCCTGCATACTGCGAAAAACGGAGACTTGTGGATAGGCACCAATGGTAACGGGGCCTGCCGGTACGATGGAAAAACTTTTATGTTATTTAAGAATCAACCCGGACTTCAAGGTAAGCGTATTTTAAGCATAGGAGAAGATAATCAAGGGAACATCTGGCTGGGTACAGATGGCTCAGGCCTTGTGCGATGGAGCCCCGACAACAAAGTTCTGCCCGGAGGCAAAGAAGGATTCAGCAGCCTTCAGCTTTCGCAGGGGCTTGAAAGTAATAAAGTGCAATGCATCACAACAGATCATTCGGGCAATCTTTGGTTCGGTACTGACGGAGCAGGTGTCGCCTGTTACAACGGTGAAGCTTTTCTCAATTTCAGAAAAGAGCAGGGCCTCGCCAATTCAATCGTATGGAGCGTTGCCGAAGATCATTCGGGCCACCTTTGGTTCGCAACCGATGGAGGCGGTCTGTCTGAGCTGAATCCCGAGGAATCAACTTTTCAGAATTTCGCAATGACCCAGGGACTTGTCAGCAACAGCATTCTGAGTGTACTCAACGATTCCAAAGGAAATCTCTGGATAGGTTCTGCCGGCAGGGGCGTAAACCTTTTGAGCGCCGACCGGAAAACGATGCAAGTCATTCCCGGCGAAAACCTGGCCCATGCCAGCGTGCTCTGTATGCTCGAAGACCGTTCAGGCGATCTCTGGTTCGGCAAAGGTCTGGGTGGCGTCTGTTCATACGATGGAAAAAAAATCACCAGTTACAACTCAATCCAGGGCCTCGCGGACAATTCGGTTCAGTGCCTGATGCAGGATAAAAAAGGAAACATCTGGCTGGGTACAAATGGCGGAGGTTTCTTCAGGTATGATGGAATAAGCCCGGCAGACGGGCAACCCCTCTTTGTCAACTATTCAAAAATCCAGGGACTTGTCAACAACAGTGTTATGTGCATGCTCGAAGACCGGGACGGTCAACTCTGGGTCGGAACCAATGGGGGAGGTCTGAGCCGGTTCAACCTGTCCCGGTTGCTATCGGTCTCCAGCCGGTCTGCTAATCCTGGGACTACCCTTTGTGTAAACTATACCACCGCCGATGGTTTGCCCGACGATGCTGTTACCCAGCTTCTGCAGGACAAAGCGGGTAAAATCTGGGTGGGCACCAGCAAAGGTATTGCGGGTTTGATTTTCAAAAACAACAAACCAGAATTTGAAGTGTACAATACCCGCAATGGCTATCCCGTGAAAGACGTGAATGCCGGGCAAAATAGTATGTTCATGGACAGCAAAGGCATGATTTGGATTGGTACCGGCGACGACAAAACAGCCCTGGTACGGTTCGATCCTTCTGCCTTGGTTGCCAATACCGATTCCCCCGTCCTCCTCATTCAATCTGTAAAAGTCAACGATCAGTCTGTAAATTTTAACCCTGCAACTACAGAAGTTCCTTCTGAAAAATTAGTTCTTCCCTATGAAAACAACAATATCAGTTTCGAATTCTGCGCCATCGAACCCGCACGACCCAAACGGGTCAACTACCAGTACATCCTTGAAGGATACAGTAAAAACTGGAGCGCTGTAACCAAGTCAGACAAAGCCGGATTCGGAAACATCTACGAAGGCATGTACACCTTCAGGCTCAAAGCCCAGAGCCCCTTTGGCGTCTGGTCAGATCCGATCAGCTTTACCTTTAAAGTATTGCCTCCCTGGTACCGAACCTGGTGGATGTATCTGGTTTACGGGTTACTTTCTTTATCCCTGATCTGGGGTATCAACCGCTGGCTCACCTCCCAGCTCAGACTTCAGAATCAGGTCCTGGAATTCGAGCAAAAAGCCATGCGATCGCAGATGAACCCCCACTTTATTTTCAACTCTCTGAATTCAATCCAGAACTATATTTCGGGAAACGATACCAACACGGCAGAGATTTTCTTGTCCCGTTTTGCCCGCCTGATCAGAAACATACTTTCAAGCTCGGGTAAAAATTTTGTCCTGCTGGCCGATGAGCTGAAAGTAATGAAAGACTACCTCGAACTTGAAAAACTTCAGTACGACAACCGCTTTGATTTTTCGTTTACCCTTGATCCTGAAATCGATCCCGATAACATTGAAATTCCCTCCATGCTGATTCAGCCCTATCTTGAAAACGCCGTCCTTCATGGCTTATCGGCCAAGGCAGAAAAAGGGCATGTCAGTGTAAACATAAGGCCGAATAGCAAAGCCGGGGACCGGCCTGAAAAATACCCCCTCCTCATTTGTGAAATCCAGGACGATGGGATCGGAAGAGAAAAGGCAAAAGAACTGAAAATCAGGAAAGGCAGCGCTCACCAAAGCTTTGCCATGTCGCTCACAAAAGAGCGACTCGAACTGCTCAACAAAAAAAACAAACAAGTCGTCAGCGTTCATATTGAAGATCTGTATACAGACAAACCTGCCGGCACGAAAATAATATTAAGTATTCCGTTCAGGGAGATTTCTTAAATGCAATTCCTATGTACAGCTAAAATTCATACTATCTTTAACCATGATCAAAGCGGTTGTCATTGACGATGTAAAAAATGCCCGGGAATTGCTTTGCCGCTACCTGACCAACTATTGTCCTGAAATACAGGTCGTGGCGGAAGCCGGAAGCGTAGCTTCCGGGATTGAAACCATCAACCGGTATTCACCTGATGTGGTATTTCTTGACATCTTAATGGCTGACGGAACAGGCTTCAATTTGCTTGAGAAACTCGGAAAAATTTCCTTCCAAACCATTTTCGTGACGGCCTACAGCGACTTTGCCATAAAAGCCTTCAAATTCAGTGCGGTAGACTATCTGTTAAAGCCCATCAACATTGACGAACTTAAAGAAGCCGTAAAAAAAGTAGTCGCCAGTCCTGCGCTTCATTCCTCCAAAGAAATGATTGATGTATTGCTCGACAACATCAGTAATCATAAAAACACCTCCGGCAATATCGTACTCAGTTCCCAGGAAAATTCCCAGATCGTTCAAATTGATTCCATAGTCCGCTGTGAAGCCCGGGACAACTACACCCTTTTCCACATTCTGGGAGGTGAAGTCATACTGGTTACAAAAACCCTCAAAGAATACGACGAACTTCTGACTGAATATGGATTCCTGCGCGTTCACAAGTCCCACCTGGTCAATTCGAACTACATTTTAAAATACGTTAAAAACGATAAAGCTTATATCGTCACAGTCGACAATTCCCAGGTCCCCGTTTCCCTGCGCAAGAAAAAAGAAGTTCAGGACATGCTGCAAAAAATCAAACCCTCCGCTCGAAAATAAAACAACGGCTCAAAAAGTACCTTCGGACCGGCTGCAGAAACAGAAGTTTTATTTACTTTGCAGACAGGTTTCCCGCTTTTGTTATTTTTTTCGGGGTATAGCGTAGCCCGGTTAGCGCGCCACGTTCGGGACGTGGAGGTCGCTGGTTCGAATCCAGTTACCCCGACACGTAACTACTAAAAATGAAATTGATACGATTTTTTTACCTGGCGATTCTTTTCAGTCTGATTTCCTGTAAATCAGAAATTAACAATCCGGAGGAAGATCATTCCTTCTCTCGGACAGGGCTATTGATTGCATTGAAGTGAATAAGGAAGCTATTTATAAAACGAGTCTTCTGTTTAAGGTAATTGGTTTCCTGTTTCGGGAAAATCAATACGAAGTAAAGCTTAAACTTAAATCATCCGGCCTTGCAATCATTACGAATATTTTTAATACTGAAACTCCACTCCTGTTTAGTTGTAAGTTTAACGACAGGGCATACGGATGGTCTCTGACAACGGGGCGTTTGCGCGATGGAATTACAATAAAATCCGCATACCCAGGTCTGGTAAAAACCGAATAGGAATGGAATTCAGAATAAGAAAGTTGAAATTTTCCCGGGACTATTTTTAGAATTGAAAATAAATAAAGGGATGCACCGGTTCGGTACGAAACGGATAGAGCACAACTACAATTGGCCTCCTTCAATCGCTAAGGCTTCCCTTTCAATCACTAAGGCTTAGCGTCGTCCGCCACCACCGCCTCCGCGTGATCCACCACCGCCTCCACCTACAGAACCAGCCCTTCCGCCATAGGAACCCCAGGATTGAGCATGATAACTGTTGGCGTTCGAATGACTTGTACTTCCAGCCGACCGCGTATTCGTTCCGGCAGACCTCGTATTTGTTCCGGTTGTATGAGCCGCATTCCCATTGGCTGGGCTTGCCGAACGTTTATAAGCAGCAGGCGAAGTAAGCCGGTTCATCTGGGCAGCACCTTTGGGATTGTAATGACCGGCCGCAACACTCATGAATCCATGATTGGCGCCTCCCATAACCCGGTTGCCTGCCCTATTGTTCCGGTAATAATTACCGAATTGAGTATACAAGTGGGGGTAATGATTGTAATGACCTCCTGCAAAAAACCAGTTTGCAAAACCGTAGGAAGGAAAGCCGTAAAATCCGAAACCGCCCAGACCCATATAAAATCCGGATTCGTACCAAAAACTTCCGGGGTACCAAAGCGGAGATCCGTACCAGTAGGGGTAGCCAAACCAATAGGAGTAGGGATCGGCATAATACGAATCCCCGTTATCCATTCCGTCATTTTGCTGAGTGGGCGGATCGTACCCGTTTTCACTTGCGTAATCTTTCGCGGCCTGACTAAGTTCCGTTGCTGCCTGAGGATCCTCATCCATTTGTTTTTTCAATGCTTCTGTTTCGTATTGATTCTGAACGTTCAGGCTGTCGTGCAAGGCTGAAAGCCTGTTGCTTACTTCTTCGGGATTGCTTTTGTAATGTTCGCCCAACCGCGTAGTGAGACTAATGTTATTGGTCATCAGTGTCAATACGTCAGGCAAAACGTATAGCTTTTTAAATGCGGCATTTACAGCTGGACTTAGGGGCTGTATTGTTTTTTCAAAATCCTGTTGAGCCGCAATTTGGGCATTGTCAATTTCAATAAGAACTTTTTTCTCATTTCTGTATGTTTCCCAGGCAGCTTCCAGCAAATCAGCTTGTTTATTCGGTAGTAATTTTTGAATATCTTCCTTGCTTTGTTTTTCAGGCAATGTGGCAAGTTTATGAATCAGATCGGGGTACCTGGTGAGGGTGTAAAACCAAACCTGTTTTGACTGACGGTAATCTTTAATGATCTTTTGAAAGTTGGCCACCGATTTGGTCTGGCTTTGGTTGAGCGCTGTCAAAACCTGAGGATATTGGCTGGCCAGCAAAATGGCCTGACGCACGTCGGCTTCATAAGGGGCAATGGAAGCAGCAATACCTTTGTCGGTTTCGAGTTGATTTGTTTGTCCCACTGCGAGTGTTATGGAAGCGAAAAGAAAAGCCAGGAGGACTGATCGTTGTATAGTTTGCATAGGAAGCATCGGATTTTTTTTGGTTAAAGCTTATCAGTGTTATTCACAGGTAAATAGATGCTGAACTTTGTTTCCCTTATTTTAATGGAGGACGAACAGTCTTGCAATACGAAATATAAATCCAAAAACAAACCGCAGCCTGTTCGTCCGTACCATCTTTGTGGAAACATAAATAAAGAACGAGAGAATGTAAAACTACCTTTTGGTTTCAGGGATACTGTTGCAATTTTCGGGCCAAATTTTGCAAAAAAGCATCTTTTTCAGGACGTACCTTCAAGAAAGGATTTTTTGAGATCGAAAACGATCAGGAATACGATGGCGCTTATTAATGCGGCAGAAAAGCACCAGACTGATACCAGATATTCTCCATAAAAAAGCCTTGTGAACAGAAAGGAAGAAATAACCGCCAAGCCAATGGCCCACATTTTCTTCACGCCTGACACAAAAGGGGGCAAAACCGTAGAAATAAAATAGATCGCCGGAACCAAAGGCGAAAATGCAGCTTCTGAATCGAACAGGTAGTTGATGTGATGCCCTGCTAATGTAGCGTGTACATTAAAGAAACAAAGCCAAATTAAACGATAAGCTGATATGGAGAATCCAAGGCCGGTTAATAGCCGCAAAAGTTTTCTTCTCTTTTTGTTTTTTTCAATCAGCAGCATGGATAGGGGTCCCAGCAGGGGCCAGATCGCCTGCGCAAAAACAATAAACAGAATTGATGCTGCTTTTTGCCAGGCCAGGTAGGCCGGATTCATAAATGACAACCAGACAAAGCCTTCTGTGATTTGCTGTATGCCAAACAAGAGAGGAATGCTTGCGAATAAATAAGCCCTTGGCTGGTGCGCCTTTTTTAAGGTTACGATGCCAATGGCAGTAATGGCAATACCGGCACTAAAACTTGCTGTTGCTGAAAAACACATAGGCTACTTCTTTACTACGTCCTTATCCGGATGAAATGTTACCAAAATTCCTGATCCGTTTACTTCAAAATGAACATCACAGCTTTTATAAGATGTGAAGGAAGTGAAAACTGCAAAAGAAGTGTCATTTACTCCTGCCAGATCTAAGGATGTTGTCGTATTGTTATATTGTTGAAACACTATCCTTCCCAAGATAGCTATATTACTGACAGGTTTCGCGTTCTCATCAAACAGGTAGACATGAGAAGTATCATGTGGAGCGAAAACAAATTCAATGTAATACTTGTCAGTCTTTGATACAATTCCTCCTGGCAAAGCAATGGGCCCGTTTAACGTATTTTCATTCTGTTTCTTAATAGCGTCATCATTCGGTATCCTACTAGTGTCTTTATTCTGGCCAAAAGACTGGAATATCAATAGTGTTGCGAATGCCAGGAGTAAATTGAATCTTTTCATTACAGCATTCCGATTAAGCGGAACAGCAAAAGAATGAGTGCAATCAGCAGAATTAGATAAACCAAGCCTCCCAGATTAAACGACAGGAGAAAATTCAGTATGAAAAGAATCAGCAATAAAACGATGATAAACCAAAGAAATCCGCCTAAGCTGAAACGGGGATCGTCCTGCGTCCTTGTTCTGAGAAAGGTGTATTTTCTTTTTTCTGAGGCGAACCTGTAAAAAGGAATTTCGGCCAACGTGTTTTTCACAAAAAGGCTTGATTTGTTGCTTTTTTCTACCAAATTCGGATTCGAAATGGGCACTTTATTTTTGGCCAAGACGTCATTTTTGGCCAAGACCTCGCTGGTACTTAGTGTTACGTTCTGATTGTTTTCAAGTGCGGTTGCTTGTTTGTCGGTAAGTTGTGCTGATTCAGCAGAATTTGTATTGTCGGCAGTAATTTTGTCCGACGCTTGTTGAAAGGGCTTTGCCTTTTTCACCGCATTGGAAGCATAGGATTCGACAAAATAGCCGCTGCGGTAATGTCTTTTTGTAATCCCTATGTTAGAATGGGTGCTGCAGGAAAAGAGTAGGCCCGCAAGGGCTGAAAGCAGGAGGATGTGTACGTGGTTCGTTTTCATTTTAGTTGGTTTAATCACCCCCACCTTATAGGGTGGGGGTGAGGGTTTAAGATTAATTTTTAGTGAACAGATATCGACAATTAGTCGAGTACAAAGATTGGGCCCTTCTGAGATTGAACTGTTGTACCAGATCTTAATTATCTTGTAGTTTTCCCACTTTATTTTTTATCTTTTGGTGGATCCTTTTTTTTGAGCAAATGTTTGAAAAAGAAATTGTGACTGGCCGCATCCATGTTTTGCTTGAATCCCCCCGCGCCCTGCTTAATATTAATTAAAGCCTCACTCACATTTTCTGCAAAAGCACTATCCATAAAAAGTTTACCCACTGTTCCTTTTCCATTACGGATATTGGCCATGAGGGCTGAAAGGTTATCGGTTATGCTTGCGGCATTGTCACTGGTAATTTTTATTTTGAGTAAAATGTCGTCCATTGATGCAGCTTGAAAAGTTTCAACGGTGTCGTTATCCGATATGGCCGGCTTCCCCGAAGTACCCGATGTCAGAATTATTATTTTGTTTCCCATCAACCCATCTGAACCAATAATGGCTTTAGCATTGGTTTTAATAAATTTTCTCGAATTTTCGTTTATGATCATTTCGACAGCCACAGTTGTATCGGTGATCTGCCTGATCCCCTCAATAATGCCGACATCAATACCCGAAAAGCGGATGTTATTCCCCACTTGAAGACCGTTTATGTCCCTGAAAATCCCGATTATTGTAAACGTGCTCCCGAACAGTTGCTGTTTTTTTCCGATATAATAAATCGTCAGTATGAATAAAAAAATGCTTATTGAAACAAAGAGACCCAGTCTGATTTTGTTTGAACTTGTTTTCTGCATGATTTAATTGTTCATTGGTTAAAAAATGGTTGAATTTCTTTATCGGTTGACTCGTTCAGTTCTTTGAAACTTCCCTCAGCTATAAAAGCTCCGTTTTTCAGAATGAGTATGCGGTTTGCAGTGCTTTTTGCACATTCTACATCGTGTGTAATAATTATAGAAGCGGTATTGTATTTTTTCTGTACCTCTAAAATCAGCTTGCTGATCTCTCTGGAAGTAAACGGATCCAGGCCCGTAGTAGGTTCGTCATAAAGCACAATTTCAGGGCTTGTGATGAGGGTACGGGCCAGGCCTACCCGTTTTTGCATTCCTCCTGAAAGTTCAGAGGGCATTTTGTCCATACTTTCCTCCAGGCCCACGCTTGCCAGCATTGACCTGACTAATTCTCCTTTTTCAAATTCAGACAAGGATTTTGAATACCTGAGCTGAAACTCAAGGTTCTCGCGAACAGTCATTGAATCGTAGAGCGCCGCACTTTGAAAGAGAAAGCCGACTTTTTTTCTTAAAAGATTCAAATCGTCTTCGCCTAAATCGAAAATGTTTTTTTCAAACAGCATTACGCTGCCTTCTGTTGGTGCTATAAGTCCTACCAGGCATTTTATTAAAACCGATTTGCCGCTCCCCGATTTACCTAATATAACCAGGTTTTCGCCTTTTTTCAGAGATAGACTAATGTCTTTAAGTATCGTTTTGTCTGCGAATGAGATTTTCAGATGTTCTATTTTGACCAAAAGCTGATCCATTTTTAGAGAAATAAACTGGTTATCTGAACGGCCATCATATCAATAATAAATACCGACAAAGAAGCGAATACAACCGAGTAATTGGCTGACTCGCCGACTCCCTGCGTTCCTTTTCCCGAATGGTATCCTTTAAAGCATCCGATTAATCCGATCGCAAAACCGAAGAAAACTGTTTTAATCAAGGCGGGAAAAATATCCATAAAGCATAGTTTGTCGAATACGGAGGAAAAAAAGAGATGAATATTTACATTTGCTTTCAGGTTTACGCCCATGTATCCCCCATAGAGTGCAATTGCATCTGCGGCAATTACCAAAATGGGAAGCATCAGGGTTGTTGCGATGATCCGTGTAACAACCAGGTACTTAAAAGGGTTCATTCCGGAGACTTCCATGGCTTCAATTTGTTCGGTGACCTTCATGGAGGCCAACTCAGCGCCAATCCCTGAACCAACCTTGCCTGCGAAAATCAAGGCCGTTATTACCGGCCCGATTTCCCGGATAATAGAAACAGAGACCATCGCCGGGAGCCAGGACTCCGCTCCGAATTCAGCCAGTGTGGGTCGGGACTGTATGGTTAAAACAAGTCCCATAATGAATCCTGTTATGGCTACCAGTGGAAATGATTTGTAGCCGATTGAATAACATTGCCTGAACAGCTCGTTTACATCCAGGGGCAGTTTAAATACCGATCTGAAAAAGCGTAAACTGAAACGAGTTATTTTCGTAATCTCTTCAAAAAAAAGCCGCCAGCCCCTTATCATTTATAGAACTTGTTTACCCTGTATTATTCGTAGAATAACAGCGATTAATGCGATGACCAGAAGGATGTGAATGATGCCTCCTGCGTTGTAACCGATGTAACCTATGCCCCATGCCAATACAAGAATAACCGCAAATACATAAAGTAAGTTTCCCATGTTATTTCTTTTTTAGTGGAGTTGAATTGTTTTCTTTTTTTGTTTTGTCAGAGTTGCTGTCCTGACCTGTACAATCAGGATTGGGTTCTCTTTTTGGTTTTTCAAACCTGCTTAATTGTTTGTTTTTTTTTTCATTGCCACTTGTGGTGGAATCGGCATTTGAATCAGTTCCCGATTTGTCGGCATTTTCATCCGGCTTTGTGCTGTCTGCCGATTGCCTTCCTGTGCTACTAATCTTTTTCATAGTACTAATTTTTTTCATGGATCAGACGATTTTGATATGTTATTAAGCTGTTAATAGTACTTTCAATGCTTTTTCCTTCGCTGCATTCCCGAATGTGGCATAGGCTTCCACAATCTGGTCAAGTTTGAACCTGTGCGTAATCAGTTTTTTTGCATCTATTTTTTTGGCCTGGACCGTTTTGAAAAGCATTGGAGTCGTTGAAGCATCCACCAGACGGGTTGTAATGGTTACATTTTTTGACCACAAGGTCTCCAAATGCAGCGTTACACTTTTGCCATGAACGCCGATGTTAGCGATATGACCGCCTGCACAAACCAAAGATTCGCACAATTCAAAAGTTGGTGCTACTCCTACAGCTTCTATGGCTGTATCAACACCTTTATTTTCGGTAAGTTCCATGACTTTTTCTACGGCATTTTCATTCATACTGTTTATCGTGTGCGTTGCGCCAAAGCTTTTAGCTACAGCAAGACGGTTGTCGTCCTGGTCAATCATGATTATTGCTGCGGGAGAGTAAAACTGAGAAGTCAGCAGAACAGCCATTCCGATAGGGCCGGCTCCGACTATGGCAATAGTATCCCCTGGTTTTACCTTACCGTTAAGAACGCCGCATTCGAATCCTGTTGGCAATATATCACTCAGCATGACCATAGCTTCCTCGTCAGCCCCTGTAGGTATAGGATACATGCTGTTGTCAGCGTGTGGTATACGTACATATTCGGCCTGGGTACCATCAATTAAATTTCCCAATATCCAACCTCCGTCTAAACAATGGGAATACATCGCTTTTTTACAATATTCACATTTTCCGCAGGAAGTAATGCAGGAGATGATCACCCGGTCCCCTTTTTTAAAACTGGTCACAGCGTCGCCGACTTCTTCAATAACCCCAATGCCTTCGTGACCGATTATTCTCCCGTCCGTAACGGCCGGTACATCGCCTTTCATAATGTGCAGATCGGTACCGCAAATCGTTGTTTTCAGAATTTTCACAACCGCATCAGTCGGTTCTTTAATTATTGGTTTTGGTTTTTCTTCCCAAGCCATTTTCCCCGGACCGTGATAAACTAGCGCTTTCATACTTTTTTTAATTGATTGGTTGTTGATTTTTTAAATAAAAGCATCGTGAATAAACACGATGCTTTTATCCGATTAAATGTAACGTGCGTGGTGTTTCAGATCTTCTTTGTGCGCATCATTCGCCAGACATTGTTCTCCGTTCGCCTTCACCGAACACAATGCAGCCTTTTCATGATTGCCATTTTCATGGTGTTTTGCAGCGTCGCGATGAAGTTTTGCGGCTTCCTCTAAATGTTTTGCAACTTTTAAATGATTTTCAATTCCTTTTTTGTTGTCGTTCGTTGTGCCTTCGGCCGATTCTGTTTTGAGTACTGAATTGCTGGTTGTCATTTTTGGAATATTTTAGGTCATGAATTTATTTTCATGACACTGCAAAGGTGAAAAGTATTGTTTTTTTTTAATTACATACACGGCAGTTAAAGTTGCATTATTCACACGTTTTCCTTTATCTGTGAATAATACAAGTGATTACGGATTAAGTATAATACAGGCAGCTTTAACTGGTTTTAAATTTGTAGCCTGTTTGTAGCCTGATAGTTTTAAAATCTATTCTATTTAAAATCTTACAACTATGTATTACAATTATCTTTTCTTCGGTATGAACCTTATCTGGTGGGCAATCTGGTTTATTATTCTAATTTCATTTTTTACATTTTTTGTCCCGGTTTCAAAACGAAATGCAAAATTTACTCCGCTTGATATTTTACAAAGGAGATTTTCAAATGGCGAAATATCGGTTTTTGAATACGAACAACGGAAACGTTTTTTGGGGAAGGATCAGGATTTGAAATTGAAACTATTTTTTCTTTCGGGTTTAACCAAACATTGAATGTACGCCTTCAGCTATTCTAACCTGGGACATGAAGAGAGCGAAGCTTTTTCTTCATTTGACAAAGCGCAAACCGGTAAATTTCTTTTTGGTAAAAACCCGGGCCTTTGGAAGCAATCAGATGAGATAAGTGCACGATTGGGTTGGCTGACATTGCCTGATCAATACGAACAAAATGCAGAAATGCTTGTTTCCTTCTCCTTACAGATTAAAGAAGAGGGATTTAAACACGCTGTATTGCTGGGTATGGGGGGAAGCAGTTTGTGTTCGGAAGTTGCCCTTAATACGTTTGGCAGCAAGGAGGGGTATCTTAATTTGCTTGTGTTGGACAATACCGATCCCGTTGCAATTTTAAATCTGGAGTCTAAAATAGAGCTTGACAAAACACTTTTCATAGTTGCCAGTAAGTCAGGGAATACGGAAGAGACCATCTGTTTTTTTCGTTATTTCTATGATAGACTTGAAAAGGGAAATTCGCTCAATCCCGGAAATCATTTTATAGCCATAACGGATGCAGATACGCCGCTGGTAAAAGTTGCTACCCACTATAAATTCAAAAAGGTATTTATTAATCCTTCAGACCTGGGAGGACGCTTCTCCGTATTATCAGATTTTGGATTGGTTCCAATGGCTCTTATGGGAATCGATATCAACTCTTTTTTAGCAAGTTCCAGGCGAATGAAACGACGGTGCATTGACGCAACGGCGGCTTCTAATCCTGGAATCGGGTTGGGTATAGTTTTGGGAATTTGTCAAAAGGACAAAAGAGATAAAGTGACCTTTGTATTGTCTTCTTCTATCCGTTCTTTTGGTTTATGGCTGGAGCAATTGCTTGCTGAGAGTACCGGTAAAGATGGCAAAGGATTGATACCGGTAAATGGAGAATCGCTTGGAAATTCGCAGGAATACGGGAATGACAGAATTTTTGTTCACATGTATTTAGCTTCGGATGATTGTGCTGCAGATGAAAAAAATCTCCTGAAACTTGAAGAAACAGGTCAGCCGGTAATCCGGATTTGCATTAGCGATAAAATAGAATTGGGCGCTGAATATTACAGATGGGAAATTGCGGTTGCTGTTGCCGGGATGGCAATGAAAATCAACCCATTTGATCAACCCAATGTGGAAGAAAGCAAAAAGAATACCGCCGAACTGCTGAAAGCATGGACCCCTGAGGATCATTTTGGAAAATTTGATTCTCCATCAATGAACATAGCGAACATTTCAATTTATACCGGTAAGGAAAGTAAATTCCTTGAAATTAATCACTGCAAATCGTTGGGGGAGCTGGTAGGCAATTTCGTGTCGCAGGCCGGTTGTACTGACTACATTGCCTTATTACCCTATTTTTTATTGACAGACTCCCGGAAAAAAATTTTACAGAGCTGGCGGCAGGAAATGAACGCTGAGTTCAAAGTTGCTACCACCTTATTAAACGGCCCTCGGTATTTGCATTCTACAGGACAATTGCACAAAGGCGGACCGAATTCAGGAATTTATATCATCCTGTGCGGAGAAGAAGGAACTGAGTTGCCCATCCCCGGGAAAAAATTTGGCTTTTCGGTTTTGAAGCAAGCACAGGCACTTGGAGACTTTCGTGCTCTTGATGATAAAAAGAGAAGGGTAATCCGTATTCATTTCGGGGCAAGCATTGATGATGGTCTCGAGAAACTACATCAGTATTTAATCCATTTGGTTATATGAATGACAAATTAATAAACACTTTGTTTCTGGACATTGGCGGAGTTTTGCTGACGAACGGCTGGGATACCGATGAACGTAATGCCGCTATTGAGCATTTCAAGTTGAATGGAAAGGAAATGGAAGAACGGCACAATCTTTCGTTTAGAAATTATGAGATTGGAAAGTGGACCCTCGGTGAATATTTGAATGAAATTGTCTTTTATGAACCCCGGTCATTTACACCAAAGCAGTTCGAAATGTTTATGTTTAAACAATCTGTCGCGTTTCAGGATACGATTGACTATTTCATAGAAGTTAAAAAACAGTACAATTTAAAAGTAATTGCACTAAGTAATGAAGGCAGAGAACTGAATGCCTACAGGATTAAAAAATTTAAGCTTGGGGAATTGTTTGATACATTTATTGTTTCCTCATTCGTTCATTTGCGTAAACCTGACCCCGGTATTTTCCGGATGGCTATCGATATTGCTCAGGCAGAGCCTCAACATTCACTTTATATTGACGACAGGTTGGTGTTTGTAAAAGTTGCCAAGAGTTTAGGAATGCATGCCATACACCACTCAACTATTGAAGAGACCATGACTCAGGTTAAACTTGTGGAGTTTTTCGAACATTCAATTGTTCAACCGGATTATTAAATGCAAACACAGCGTTGCGATATTGGTTTGATTGGATTGGGTACAATGGGAAGAAGCCTTGTCCTGAACCTGACTGATCACAACTATAGTGTGGCGGGATTTGACCGAGACGCTGCACAGGGGATCCTACTCCGGAAGGAGGCCACTGACAGGAATGTGATGGTCTCAGCAAGTCTTGGCGAGTTTGTAAATAGTTTGAAACCCCCGAGAGTAATTATTCTGCTTGTGCCTGCCGGAAAAACAGTAGATGAAGTCATAAATGAATTGATACCGGTTTTAACTGAAAATGATCTTTTAATGGATTGGGGTAATTCTCATTTCACCGACACCAATATCAGAACGAATCAATTGGCTAAATCTGCTATTCATTTTATGGGTGTTGGTATTTCGGGAGGTGAGTACGGTGCCCGCTATGGGCCCAGTATAATGCCTGGTGGGCCAAAAATTGTTTATGAGCGGGTGGCTTCTGTTTTGGAAGCCATTTCAGCCAAAGTTAAAGGTGAACCGTGTGTAAAATGGCTTGGTTCGGGTTCGGCCGGTCATTATGTAAAAATGGTACACAATGGAATTGAATATGGTTTAATGCAACTCATTTCGGAGAGCTATCATTTGTTAAAAGTGATTGCTGGTTTTAGTAATGAAGAATTGCAACGCGTTTTTTCAAAATGGAATACGGGGCTTTTGGAATCATTCCTTATAAAAATAACGGCTGACCTGTTTTCACAAAAGGATGAATTAACAGATCGCAGCCTTATCGATTTAATCCTTGATCGCGCACAGCAAAAGGGAACAGGAGGTTGGACTTCTGAAGACGCAATCAATTTACAGGTTCCGATTCCTGTGGTCGATGCTGCAGTTTCTATGCGCAATTTATCTGTCTTAAAGGAGGAGAGGGAGCTGGCCCAGATGAAACTAAAAGGTCCGGCCGTTAAAATTAGACCGGAGGACAAGGAATTGTTAATAATTCTGGAGCAAGGTCTTTACTTTTCCATGATATGTACCTATGCACAGGGATTTGCTCTATTGCGAAGTGCCTCAAAAAAATACAAGTACGATTTAAATCTCTCATCTATTGCCAGTATCTGGAGAGGGGGCTGTATTATCCGCTCCTCCTTACTTGAAGAGGTCCGTTCTGCTTTTTCCCTGCAACGCGATTTGCCCAATCTTTTAATGGATCAGGTAGTATCTGAAAGAATAATGCGGTCTCAAAAGGGAGTGCGATCAGTAATAGGATTGGCTGTGGAAAATGGAATTCCGGTTCCTGCACTAATGAGTTCATTGGCCTACTATGACAGCTATCGTAGCGGGTGGTTACCTGCAAATCTGATTCAGGCACAACGGGATAATTTTGGCGCTCATACCTATGAGCGTACAGACCGGAAAGGCGTTTTTCATACCCAATGGAACCAGAGCTAACGTGGCATCAGCGATAAAAACAAGTCCAACGATTCTGATTATCCTGGGTGCGACCGGAGATTTGACCTGGAGAAAATTAATTCCTGCCGTGTACAATCTCTATCTTGATAACTGGTTATCAGATGATTTTGAAATAATAGCGGTGTCCCGTAACAGCATGTCTGAAAGGGAATTTAAAAAACACCTGCGGGAAGGCGTGGATAAGCATTCCAGAAGGGGTAAAGCCAAAACCAGGGAATGGAACAGTTTCGTCAAGTATATTGTATATCAAAGGGGTGAATTTGATTCCGCTCCACTCTACAGTAAAATCGAATCGCTGATAAATAAAGCAGAGAAAAAATGGAATTGCATAGCGACCCGTATATTTTACATGGCCGTTCCCCCCAATTCCTTTGAAAAAATTGCTTTGAAAATGGGAGCCTCAAAACTTGTAAAAAATAAGCTGAAAACCCGTCTTGTAGTGGAGAAACCATTTGGACACAACCTGGAAAGTGCCAGGCGTCTCAATGGGATTCTGCATTCTATTTTTGATGAATCTCAGATTTACCGTATCGATCATTACCTGGGAAAGGAAACCGTACAGAATATACTTGCTCTTCGTTTTGCCAATGGATTGTTTGAGCCTACCTGGAATCGCAATTATATTGACAATGTTCAGATTACGGTGTCCGAGCAGCTGGGCGTGGAAAACCGTGGAAATTATTATGAAACAGCAGGAGCACTTCGGGACATGATTCAAAATCATCTGCTTCAGTTGCTTTGCCTTATAACTATGGAGCCTCCTGTTTCATTTGAGGCGGATGAAATACGTAACCGAAAGGTTGATGTTCTCAATGCAATACGAAAGATCAGGCCCGATGAAGTTCATCAATTCGCCGTTCGCGGACAATATGGAAAGGGCTGGATAAAGGGAAAGAAGGTTGTGGGATACCGCCAGGAACCAGATGTGGCAAAGACTTCTGTTAAAGAAACATTCGCAGCGGTTAAATTATTCATCGATAACTGGAGATGGCAGGGAGTGCCTTTTTATTTGCGTACGGGCAAGCGCTTAAATGATACGCTCTCCGTTATCACTATTCAATTCAGGCCCGTGCCTCATCAATCTTTTCCTGCAGAAGCTACGGTCAACTGGCAGCCGAATAAACTCATATTGAATATACAACCACATATGGGTATACGTATCCGGTTTCAGGCAAAGCGCCCTGGGCTTAAAATGGTTCTTCACCCTGTCGACATGCAATTCAATTACGATGAATCCTATACTTCGGGAACTCCTGAAGCCTACGAAACCCTTCTGTTGGATGTTATGGAAGGCGACTCCACTCTTTTTATGCGTTCAGATCAGGTCGAGGCAGCCTGGAAAGTTCTTATGCCAATTATTCAAGCCTGGGAGGAAAATCCTTCAGTGAATTTTCCGAATTACGAATCAGGGCTTCAAGGCCCTGAAGATGCTGAAGCACTTATTGCAAAGGACGGACACAATTGGATTGTATGAAGAACAGTATACTTACAATTAATGTAGGTTCTTCGGGTATTAAAATCGCTTTGTTTGAAATGACAGAATTGTTGCCTCAATTGTTTGCTGTTGAAGTCAAAAAAAAAGAGGGGCTGAAAGCGGGCGATTTGATTACTGCCGTTTTTAAAAAGCACAAATACTTTCATTCAGTAAAGGTTGTTGTGCACAGAATAGTTAATGGATTAAAGCGCACCAAACCTGAGCGAATTACCCCTGAATTACTTGCTGAGTTAAACAGCTTCAGCAGTTATGAGCCCGAACATTTGCCTGAGGAAATTGCATTAATTGAAATACTGGGAAAGCGGTACCCGAATAGTTTACAGGTGGCCTGTTTCGATACTTCCTTTCATACAACCATGCCTGAGGTTGCAAAGCGCTTAGCTATTCCTCGTAGATTCTCTGAGAAAGGGCTTCAACGCTATGGTTTTCACGGTCTCTCCTACAACTACCTGATGGAAGAACTTCAACGCAAAAAACAAACGGAATCAGCATCCGGCAGAACCATTCTGGCACACCTTGGCAGTGGTGCAAGTCTGGCAGCTGTTAAAGACGGAAAAAGCATGGACACCAGTATGGGTTTTACTTCAAGTTCGGGACTGCCAATGAGTTCGAGAGCCGGAGATCTGGATCCCGGAGTTGTGTTTTATCTGCAGCACTCTGAAAAACTTACCCTGAAAGAAGTTATCCATTTGGTAAATTATGAATCGGGTCTGTTTGGTGTTTCAGAAACAAGTTCGGATATGCGTGAATTGCTAAATCGTAAAGATGCTGACCAGCGTGCAGAAGAAGCGATAGAATTGTTTTGTTATCAGGTCAAAAAAGGAATAGGATCTTATGCCGCCGTTCTGGGCGGCCTTGATACGGTGGTTTTTTCAGGAGGGATAGGTCAGAACGCTCCTGAAATACGAGGTCGAATCTGTTTTGGCCTTCAGTTTTTTGGAATTGAATTGGATCCGGCAAAGAATAGTGGAAATGAGGCAATCATTTCAGCTGAGCATTCACGCGTGACTGTGCACGTTATTAATACCAATGAAGAATTAATGATGGCAAGATTGGCGTACACATTCGTTAAGGGTTATGAGTGAAGTATTGACCCCCGAAATTCTTCAAAAGATGAATGCCTACTGGCGGGCTGCCAATTATTTATCAGTAGGGCAAATCTATCTGTACGACAATCCCCTTCTTAAAAAGCCCTTGACATTGCAACATATAAAGCCCAGACTTTTGGGGCATTGGGGAACAACTCCTGGACTGAATTTTATTTACACGCACCTTAACCGCATTATTCAGAAATATGCCTTAAATGCAATCTGCGTCACAGGGCCGGGGCATGGTGGCCCTGGCATAGTAGCCAACACCTACCTCGAAGGTTCCTACAGTGAGCTTTATCCAGACGTAGCTGAAGATGAGCAAGGGATGCAAAAACTCTTCAAACAGTTTTCCTTCCCCGGTGGTATTCCAAGCCACGTATCTCCGCAGACACCCGGATCAATAAGTGAAGGTGGTGAATTGGGTTATTCTTTACTTCATGCTTACGGAGCTGTGTTCGACAACCCTGATTTGTTTGTTGCATGTATAATAGGAGATGGTGAGGCTGAAACCGGAGCACTTGCTGCCAGCTGGCATTCAAATAAATTTTTAAATCCGGTACATGACGGAGCCGTTTTGCCCATTTTACACTTGAATGGCTATAAAATTGCCAACCCGGCCATATTGGCCAGAATCCCCCGGCAAGAATTGACGGCGCTTTTGATTGGGTATGGTTATCAGCCGCATTTTGTTGAAGGCGATGTTCCGGATGAAGTACACGAATTGCTTGCAAAAACCCTTGATACGATTGTTGCTGAAATAAAAAAAATTCAACATGAAGCCCGAACAAATGGCTTTACAAAAAGGCCAGTTTGGCCGATGCTGGTTTTTTGCACCCCAAAGGGCTGGACCGGCCCTGGAATTGTTGATGGGATTCAGATTGAAGGAACCTGGAGGGCCCATCAGGTACCCTTGTCAGAACTGGAAACGAAGCCACAGCACATTAAGCTTTTGGAGCAATGGATGAAAAGCTATAAACCGGAAGAACTTTTTGACGATAAAGGGAAACTAAATGCAGAATTGGCAGCACTTGCTCCAAAAGGAATAATGCGAATGGGCTCCAATCCAAATGCAAACGGAGGTCTTCTTCTGCGCGATTTGAAAATGCCGGACTACAGGAAAAGCGCTGTGGAGGTAATTCAACCTGGTGTGGTAAAGGCGGAGGCAACGCTTGTGATGGGTGCTTTTCTGAGAGACATTCTGAAATTGAATTGGGAATATCGAAATTTTAGAATTTTTGGACCTGATGAAACAGCTTCAAACCGGTTAACACATCTTTTCGAAGTTACTGAACGTGTTTCAACGGCTCAAATCCTGAAAAGCGACGATCACATCTCTGTTGATGGCCGAATAATGGAAGTGTTGAGCGAACATTTATGTGAGGGTTGGCTGGAGGGCTATTTGCTTACCGGCAGACATGGTTTGTTTTCATGCTACGAAGCATTTATCCATATAGTAGATTCGATGTTTAACCAGCATGCCAAGTGGTTAAAAATTTCATCTAAAATCCCCTGGCGAAAACCTGTCGCCTCCCTGAACTATCTGCTGACTTCACATGTATGGCGTCAGGACCACAATGGAAACAGTCATCAGGATCCGGGTTTTCTTGATCATGTTGCCAACAAGTCTGCAGAAATTGTACGGATCTATCTTCCTCCGGATGCCAATACACTTTTATCGGTTACGGATCACTGTCTCAGAAGTCGCAATTACATCAATGTAATTGTGGCCGGAAAGCAACCTGAAATTCAATGGATGGATATGGTATCTGCCGAAAGGCACTGTGCTGCAGGCCTCGGAATCTGGGACTGGGCAAGTAATGACAACCCTGAGGAGCCGGATGTTGTGATGGCTTGTGCAGGTGACGTACCCACCCTGGAAACCATTGCCGCAGTTCAAGTACTCCGGGAACAATTTCCTGAATTGAAAATCAGGGTTATCAATGTTGTTGATCTGTTTACGCTTCAACCCCAAAGCGAACATCCGCATGGAATGAGTGATAAAGATTTTGAACTGCTTTTTACAAAAGACAAACCCATTGTTTTTGCATTTCACGGGTATCCCTTGCTTATTCACAGACTGACCTATCGCAGAACGAATCACAGGAATCTTCACGTGCGCGGTTATAAGGGTGAAGGCACTACAACTACACCTTTTGATATGGTCGTTTTGAATGACCTGGATCGCTTTCACCTGGCAGCTGATGTAATAGACCGATTGCCTTCTTTAGGTTCCAGAGGTGCTTATACCAAGCAATACTTGAGGAACAAATTACTTGATCACAAATCCTATATCGAAACACACGGGGAAGACATGCCTGAAATCCGAAACTGGAAATGGAAGTTTACCAAACCCTAGCAGAATTTAACAAAGCAACCGCTGAATTTATTGTTTCTGAAGCAAAGAAAACTATTTCGGGTAACGGGCGATTTTCGCTCGTCTTTTCAGGCGGGCAAACACCTTTGGGAATTTATTCACTTTTGGCCAAACCATATTATTCAAGCCGAATGCAATGGGAGCGGATAGATTTATTCTGGACGGACGAGCGTTGTGTTGCTCTTACTGATGAGCGAAATAACGCTCATCAGGTAAAAGTAGCCTTGTTTGATAAAATTCAAATTCCTCAGGCGAATATTCATGTTATTCCCGTCGAGCTGCCATTAGCGGCAGCGGCGTATGAAGAGACCCTTGCTGTGTTTTTTGGAAGACAGGCTCCTCGCTTTGATCTTGTTCTATTGGGCGTAGGTGAAAACGGACATACAGCTTCTTTGTTTCCCCGAACGAACGTAATTCTTGAGAAGTCCTCAGGAATAAGAAAGGTGTATGTCAGGGAAGAGCAATCCTTTCGCATAACAATGACTGCCCCATTAATTAATCAGGCACGTAAGGTTCTTTTCCTGGTTACAGGAATAAAAAAGGCCGAAATCTTGAAAAAAGTTTTTTTCTCCTCCTTTCAACCTGAAAATTATCCTGCTCAATTGATAAGTCCAGGGGATGGAGCATTGCTTTTATTTACGGATAAGTCGGCGGCTTCTCTGCTTTCTGAGCGACAAATGCTAAGCTGAACAGTATGTACCTTCCCGTCATCCATTAAGTGTATTGCTTTGTCTTTCTGCTCCACTTCATCTACTGTAACAATCATTTCTTTCAGGTTGTTCTGTTGAGTAACTGCAATGTTGTATGTTGAGGTTTTGTATACGTAGTGTATTTTAAAGGCGTCCCATTCTTTAGGTATACATGGAGAAAAGGTCAACTGTTCTGATTTTTTTTGCATGCCCAGAAACGATTCTACAATAAGGCGGTACATCCAGCCGGCTGCACCTGTATACCAGGTCCAGCCTCCTCTTCCGGCATGAGGCGTTTTTGAATATACATCCGCTGCTAAAACATAAGGTTCAACTTTATATTTGGCAATTTCTTCAGGAGTTTTACTACGATTCACCGGATTAATCATCCTCAATAACTCTTCTACGCGTTTGGTATTACCCAGCTTTGCAAAGGCCAGTATCATCCATATGGCAGCATGCGTATACTGCCCGCCATTTTCGCGCACTCCGGGTACATAACCTTTTATATAGCCAGGGTCTAAATCCGACTTGTCGAAAGCAGGATCCAATAATTTGATAACCCCCGGCTCTGGTTCTACAAGTTTTTTGTATGCAGCGTCCATCGCTTTATAGATATGTTCTTCTGAGCCAGCTCCTGATAAAACAGACCAACTTTGGGGTAGCGAATCGATCTGACATTCTTCATTAACAGAAGATCCAAGTACAGTGCCATTGTCGAACCAGGCTCGTTTATACCACCCTCCATCCCAGGCATTCGAATCAATACTTTCTTTTAACTGCTGAGCTTTACTTTTGCATTCTTTTTCAAACTCCTGATCATTGCGGCGCCGGGCAATTTCTTCAAACCGAATGAGTATATCATATAAGAAAAAGCCCAGCCAGACACTTTCACCTTTACCGTCTTTACCTATTTTATCGTACCCGTCATTCCAGTCGCCGCCGCCTATAAGCGGCAGGCCGTGTTCGCCGTAATTGACCCCATGTTTTATAGCCTGAACACAATGATCGTAAAGGTCAGCTGATTTGTCGGAAGTACGGGGCAGATCGTAATACGATTCTTCTCCGGGATTTAATAGACGCCCTTCCAGGTAAGGGATTTGTTCATCAAGAATACCGATCTCTCCGGTATGCGCCAGATAAACAGAGCTTGCATAGGCTAACCACAAATAATCATCTGAGCAACGCGTACGCACACCTCTTCCCGTTGGTGGATGCCACCAGTGTTGTACATCTCCTTCTTTGTACTGACGTGATGCACAGCGTAAAATTTGCTCGCGTGCAAATTGCGGGGATAAATAAAGAAGGGATAAGACATCCTGTAACTGATCTCTGAAGCCGAAAGCTCCTCCGGATTGATAGTATCCGCTCCGCCCCCAAAGGCGGGAGGATAAAGTCTGGTAGCTGAGCCATCCATTTGTAATAATATTGAGTGCAGGATCGGGGGTTTCCACTTTCAGGGATTCAAGCGAATGCTTCCAGTAGTTTTTTACCTTTTCAAGGGAATCTTTTGCGATAACATTTCCTCGAAATTTGCGGGCAATTAAACTGGCCTCTGTAGAATCTCTTCCCGCTCCTAATCTGAACGTAATTTCCTGTTCTTCCCCTTCCTCCAGTTCAAATGAAACCTGAATTGCAGCACAGGGATCCAGGGCAAGTCCGATTTTTCCCGAAAGTTTTGTGCGTACCAGTGCATCGGGATTTTGCATGGTGCCGTTGCGGCCCAGGAATTCAGCCCGGTCAGCTGTATAGGTTTTTTTTAAATTGTCTACATCAAAAAAAGCAACGCGGTTAGAGAATTCGGGGTCGTATGAATTTTTTGCAAAAACAGCACCGCTGTCCGGATCAATTTCAGTATGGATATGCATAGCTGTTTTCATTCTGTTCGTTCCCAGAACCCATTCGACGTATCCGGTTGCCGACAACTTACGCGATCTTCCACTTTGGTTACGTATTTTCAGCATTGTGAATTTGACAGGAGATTCCAGATCGACAAATACGGTCATTTCTGTGTAGATCCCGTCTTCCATATGCTCGAAGACGCTGTATCCGAATCCGTGGCGGGTGATGTAGTTTGATTGTCTTCCGGCTGGGAAGAGGGAGGCCGACCAGAAATGCCCGCTCTCTTCATCCCGTACATAAACGGCCTCACCGCTTGAATCACTTACGGGATCATTGTGCCAGGGGGTGAGGCGTAATTCATGAGCATTTTCAGTCCATGTATAGGCTGCGCCGCTTTCGGATATGACCGTTCCAAACGTCGGATTTGCAATTACATTTACCCATGGTGCAGGTGTTTTTAGTTTAGCATCAATGCAAATCACGTATTCAGAACCATCCTCAGAAAAACCGCCTAAGCCATTAAAAAACTGTAATGCATTCATTGAAATTTCTACTGAAGGCAGAATGGGAATTGTAGCGGGTAACGATTTGGTATTTTGCTCTTCTGCAATCCATACGATTGAAGGTGCAATCAATGGCATTGAAGGCTTTGAATTTGATTTTCGTTTGATATGGTCGGCTAATGTTCCGCCATTGTCTGAAATGTTAATCCGTGCTGCTGTTTGAAATAGTATGCGGTCTTCGTTTGAAATCTGATCTGAAGCTCTCACGAAAACCCCGCCTGTACGATCCCTTAATTCAGCAGGAATGAGGGCCAGAATTTCATTTTGAAAATCCTGCCGTAGCCACCGTGTTCTTCATTCCATATCACCAGGTCAACTGCAAGACCCTTTAATTTCCAGTATGCGTGCGCCTGGACGAGTTGTCTTACGAGATGCATGTTGGATTGTTTCTCAATTTTTAAAAGAACAATAGGCAGATCTCCTGAAATAGAATAGCCCCATAATCCCGACTGGCCTCTGTGGTTATTAATCAGGATACCGGGGTCTGCCCGAAAGGAGGTATTGGTGAATACTATTGAGCTGGCAAGGCGTCCATATAATTGTGCTTCAGCTTCTGTAGCATTGATCTGCCGGAGTACTACCTGGCTATGTGTCCAGGCGAGTTCAAACACACGATCTTTATGATGTTTATCCTGGTATTTTTCTATCAGACTGAGACTTATTTCCTTCGTTTCGGATACCCCCATGACTCTGTCAATGATGACCGTTTCCTGAGGTGCCAGTGTTATTTTGTAACGTATAGCCACAATGGGATCCAGCACCGAACCTTGCTTACCCGATAGGGGGCCCGGTTTGGTCATTGCAATTGGATTTACAGTTGTATTTCCGCGACCAATAAATTCCATTCGGTCGGTTTCATAGGATACCTCTTCCGGAGATTTACCCTGAACAGACATCAAATGAAACAGCCATGCTGTTTTCTCTTCTTTCGATCGAGGTCTTCGTGTGCAAAGGATGGCATGATGAAGAGGGATAATTTCGGTTTGTATAAAGAGATTGCTGAATGCCGGTTGCATCAGATCTGAGGCGGTTGTTGCCAAAACCACTTCCGAATAGCTTGTTACCTCTATCATCCTTCGGGAGCCCGAACGGTTTGTCAGATGGGTCCTTCTCATCTCTATGTCGTCTTCAGGAGACACTACAATTTCAGTGTGTGATTCAATATCGTTTATGACGGTACGAAAGTCTGCACGACCCTGCGAGAAAACGACTTCGAACGTGGTTGCTTTTTTAAGTGTTGGCTGATGTGTGGTTGACCAATACGATTCGCTTTTCAAATCCCGGATATAACAGAAACTGCCCCAGTTGTCACAGGTCCCGTCCTCACGCCAGCGTGTAATCGCAAGGTCTTTCCAGCGGCTGTATCCTGCTCCTGAATTGGTCATCAGTACATGGTATCTTCCATTTGATAACAATTGTACTTCCGGAAGGATGGTGTGAGGAGTGTTGATTACTCTTGTTTCGGTTCCGCTGGAAGAATAAGTAGTGTCTGCTATATCTGTTGTATGCGCATAAAAGGTAGTCGCTCTGGGAATCCGTTCCTGCAGGAGCAGCAAGGCTGATTTAAACTGAGGCTCGGTTTCAAAAAGTTTTTGCATCGGTTGGCCCTGAAGCAGGTAGGCTAATGAAAGTAAGCTCATTCCCTGGTGATGTGCCATGAATGAATAAACAATTGAATGGGATTGTCCGGTTAGTAAACGGGAAGAGGTATAGTCTACCGCCTCATAAAATCCATGCCGGCCCTCAAATCCATTTTCGTTCATGCGTTCAAGATTCTCACATGCTTTCTCAGGTGCTATCATCAATGCCAGTGCAGTTGCATACGGAGCAATAACTGAATCTTCTTCCAGTCCGCGTTTCAATCCAAGTCCCGGAGCTCCGAATGCACGATATTGGTAATGTGAATTGGCATTTAACATGCTGTATCCCGATTCTGAAATTCCCCAGGGGAGACCTGATTGTTTACCATAATCGATCTGCCATTTTACGGCCCCTTTGCAGGTCTGATCAAGTAGCGTATTTTCATAGGCCGGCATTACCAAAAGGGGCATAAGGTATTCAAACATAGATCCGCTCCAGGACAGCAGTACCGAGTTCCCATGCACGTTGGTTAAGAGACGACCTAACGCAAACCAGCTCTCTACGGGTAGTTGACCCTGGGCAATGCCGATAAACGCACACAACCTTGCTTCGGATGCAAGTAAATCGTAATAGCTCGGATCCAGCTGATGCTCCTGGATGTTGTAACCAATGCTGAGCAGATTACTCGACTTGTCATACAGAAAACCCCATTGCATATGGGCTAACTCAGCACATTGGTCGGCAAGGTTTTTTAAAGCGAGGATCCGGTCATTCGGCGGCAATTCAGATTCCGCCGAAAAAATTTGAAATTCTTCCTCCATCATTCTCAGTTGTGCCTGAAGACTTTGTCTCCACCAATTCGTCTCAGGTCCTGAATCCGTCCGGATAGTTGAAAGTACTGAAGACACGTCTGAACTGCTTGCCGATTCCAGGCTTACGCTTAATTGCTCCAGTTGTTCCCTGTCCTTTTCTTCCATTGTATCAGCCAGAACAAGTACGGTATCTCTTAGACCCTCGAACAGCCGGGAAGCAGGAATTGCCTTGCAGCACAAAGCGAGTAATCCCTGTCTTAAAACAAGCAGATGAGCGGCCAGGTTCCCGCTGTCTACTGTAGAAATGTATTTTGGTAAAA
>JABDFU010000002.1 GCA_013286385.1 Bacteroidota bacterium | reverse complement strand
TGCTTCTGCAGGTCGCATGAGTTCAGCGGCTCTTTACACACCGCACACCGCAGCATCAGCATCGGGTCGTTCTTCTTCCGGCTCTTCGGGATCTGGCCGCAGTGGCGTATCAGGCTCTTCAGGACACAGTTCAGGCGCAACACATGGAGGTGTTTCTTCCGGAAGCCGCAGCAGCGGGGGCTATTCTTCTGCTCCACATGGTTCTTCAGGAGGCTACAGTGGCGGTGGCCGTTCAGGCGGTGGCGGATTCAGTGGTGGAGGTGGTGCACATTCAGGCGGTGGTGGTCACGCAGGCGGACACAGGTAAAACAAACGAACTAAATTAATAAACATGAAAAGGCAAACAATAATGGCAACGCTTGCAGTGATCGCAGCGCTTTCAGCCAATGCACAAAATGAAGTGGACGCCCTGCGCTACTCGCAGATCAGCTTCGGAGGAACAGCCCGCTACGACGGAATGGCCGGCGCCTTCGGTGCCCTGGGCGCCGACTTTTCGACCCTCAGCAGCAATCCTGCAGGACTGGGTCTTTACCGCAAAAGCGAAATTACCTTCACCCCTTCTGCCCTCAACGCCTCTACCAGCTCATCCTATATGTCAACTCCGACAGGAACTACCTATGTAGAATCTGCTTCTAAATACAGTCAAAGCTGGGGCAACGCCGGTATCGTCGGAGCCTGGAGCAGGCACAAAGAGCCCGAAGAAGGCGGATGGCAAAACTTCAACATGGGATTCGGTTACAACCAACTGGCTGACTTCAACAACAGCCAAAGCATGACAGGATATAATTACAGCAATGCATCTCTGGGAAATTATTTTGCGAACATTACCGACGGAACTTCAGTTCAGGAACTCAATAGCCAAACCAACAATCCGGCCTATGCCGCTTACAATGCCTATCTGATTAATCCTACAACCCTTGGAAACGGCGCAAACCAATACGTTACCGGTATGCCTACCGGAGGAGTATTGCAAAGCAACTCGGTAACCACCGGAGGAACCATGGGTGAAATCGTCCTGTCTTTTGCCAGTAATTACGAAAACAAATTGTACATCGGCGGTACCATAGGTTTTGACCGTATCAATTACTGGTCGAACTCCACCTATTCGGAGACCGCACTGCACGATTCCATTGGTGGCCTCCATTCCTTCAACATGGCACAGAACGTTAACACCACGGGTCAGGGAGTCAACGTTAAGCTGGGTGTAATTTACAGGGTAAACGATTGGTTTCGCGTAGGTCTGGCAGCTCACAGCCCGACCCAGTTCAGCATGAACGATCAATATTCAACCAATATTAATTCCAAAGTGGCAGGCAATGACTCAACCCTCAGAGGAAGTTCTTCAGGATCTTACAACTATACCCTGACAACCCCCGGAAGAATAATCGGAAGCCTTGGATTTATTATTCTCAAGAAAGGTCTGGTTGACATCGATGTAGAGTACGTGGATTATACCACTGCTTCGCTAAGCTCATCTGATCCCGGCGTCTTTTCGACGGCCAATACAGCCATCCAAAACAAATACCAGGCGACCGAAAACATACGTTTAGGAGCCGAATGGAAACTGGTTGACATCTTCGCCATCAGGGCCGGACTTGCCTATTACGGCAACCCTTACCAAAGCAGCGCCAACATTGATGCAAGCCGTACCAGCATGACCCTCGGCTGCGGACTGCGTGAGAAATACTTTACCCTCGACCTGGCTTATGTAATGACCCAGTACAGTGAAAACTACTGGTTGTATGATCCTACAGTGGTAGCGGTAAACCCGGTGAAAAACACCTACACCCTCAACAGCCTGATGCTGACCATGGGCTTTAAGTTCTGAAAGGAGCGATTAGCGAATGGCGATTAGCCATTAATAGCCATGTTGAGGCCACTAGCATAACATTACCCCTATTCGCTAATGGCCTGCCTGCAGCAGGCAGGGCCAATGGCAAATCGCTGAAATGTGGAGAATTTCCTTAGACTTTGGCTTTCGCCTTCTTCACTGATTTTTCCTTCTCAACCGAAACCGGTGCAATGACCGGCACCTCTCCTGAAAGCGATGGATCAACCAGGATACGTCCGCAATGTTCACAAACGATAATTTTCTTGTGCATGCGTATATCCAACTGGCGTTGTGGCGGGATCTTGTTGAAGCAACCTCCGCAAGCGTCGCGCTGAACAGTTACAACAGCCAGGCCATTGCGCACGTTGTTGCGGATTCTTCCGTAGGCGTTAAGCAAACGGTCTTCAATTTTTTGCTGAGCGACTTTTGACTTTTTCAAAAGCGCATCTTCTTCCTTTTGTGTTTCTTCTATGATTTCGTCCAGCTCTTCTTTCTTGACTTTCAGATCTTTCTTGCGGCCCTTAAGCTCTTCAACCGAACTTTCGATGATTTCCTGTTTCGAAAGAATGTTGGCTTTGGCTTCCTTTATTTTTTTCTCGGCAAGCTGAGCTTCGAGATTCTGATACTCGATTTCCTTACTCAAAGAATCGTACTCACGGTTATTGCGCACTTTGTTTTGCTGGGCTTCGTATTTCTTGATCGAAGAAGCCGAATCTTTCATTGAATTCTTCTTGTCGGTAATGTATCCTTCGAGGTTCTTGATTTCTTCGTTGAAATTATTTACACGGGTTTCCATGCCCGCTACCACATCTTCTAAATCCCTTACTTCCAGGGGCAGTTCGCCGCGAACAATTTTTATCTTATCAATTTTAGAATCAATCTGTTGCAATTCGAACAAAGCTTTCAATTTATCCTCTACAGGCAATTCAGCTTTTTCATCAACTTTAGACTTGGTCATTTTTAGATCTGGTTTATCTGTTTTTGTTAACTATACGTTACCGGATTGGTATTGATTTTTGATAAATGGACTGCGAATATAGGAAATTTTTTTCGGATAATGTCAGAAAAGATTTGAGGCGTAAACTGCTCGGTTTCGTAATGTCCGATATCGGCTATAACTATCTTATTATCAGCATCAAAGAACTGGTGGTACTTAAAATCGGCGCTCACAAAAACACCTGCTCCGGAGGCTATGGCATCTCCCAGAAGAAAACTCCCCGATCCCCCGCAAACGGCCACCCGCCTTACGTTCTTACCCAAAAAGGCCGTGTGACGCACAACAGAGGCCCTGAACACCCTCTTCAGCCGCCCCAAAAAGGCGGCTTCGCCCGCTTCCTCCGGCAAATCCCCCACAAGCCCTGAACCAACCAGCGGGTGACTGTTCTCAAGCGGATAAAGATCATAGGCCACCTCCTCATACGGATGCGCTTTTTTTAGCGCATCCAGGATCTGTCCCTCCCGCTCCGTTGAAAAAATTACTTCTATTTTCAATTCCTTCTCCTGATGTGTTTTAAGTTTTTCACCCACTGAAGGCTTGCTGATCTCATTTCCCCTGAACGTGCCGAAGCCCTCCTGATTGAAACTGCACTCGTCGTAGTTTCCGATGTGCCCTGCCCCTGCTGCAAACAGAGCCTGCCTTAACTCTGCTGCCTTGTCCACCGGACAAAAGGTAACCAGCTTGCGCAGAATACCGCTTCTGGGTGCGAGAACACGGGTATTTTTCAGACCTAGTTTTTCGGCAATCGCCCCATTCACTCCTTGTTCCACATGGTCCAGGTTGGTGTGCGCAGCATATAAAGCAATATCATTTTTTATCGCCTTGATGATCACCCGTTCGGCATACGTCCGGCCGGTAATTTTTTTCATTCCCGAAAAAACAATGGGGTGATGCGAAACAATCAGTTTGCACCCCAGTGCGATCGCCTCGTCAACCACAGCCTCCGTGCAATCCAGGCTCAGCAGCACCGAATTAATTTCAGCCTCCTGGCTGCCGCAAATCAGGCCCGCATTGTCGTACGATTCCTGATAAGCCAGAGGCGCAAAAGCCTCCATGCAGGCGCTAATATCTTTAACCTTCATTTCTCCTGCAAAGATACGATATCCATCATCACTCATTTTAGTCAAAAAACCGATACTGAATGCCCACGTTAAATGCAACACCATCCGCTTTCCAGGTAGATAGAATATCCTGTCCGAGACTCCAGTTTGCATTATTGCCGGTAAGATTGTAGTTCATATTCGGAAAACTCAGCAAGGCGTTGATTCCAAAATGGTGGAAGTAATACCTGAGCCCCGCATGAATATCACTCCAGGCACCGTTTCCGTAAAGCTGATCGTTGTGACTATCCAGCGTATAAATAAAACTCGAGCTTCCCAGATTTAATCCAAGAAAGAAATCAAGATGTTCTTTGCGTACCAGGTGAAAATTAACCAGGGCACCGAATTCAAATCCTGTAGCTACAGGCTGATACTGCGTTGCCGAATCTTTTTTTATAGCATAATTATCGAACTTTGCCACCAGACCCAAACCCAGCCATTTCCCAACTCCATATTCAACTGAAATGGGATAACTTGCGCAAGCTGCCCCGATAGTAGTCGTATAGCCCAGATTGGGGTAACCGTTGACGTTGTATTTTTCGGTTATAGCGTAAACATCTCCGCCAAAATCGGCCGAAATAATCAATGCATGTTTATGAAAGGATTCCTGCGCCTTTACCTGATTTAAAATCACACTTAACAAAACAACAGCAGCTCGTATATTTTTCATTTTACAGTATTTAAATTGGTTTTCACCGGACGATAACCAGGCGCTGATTTGTTCTGCCCTGATCACCACTTATACAAAGCGTATAAACACCCGGTGCCAGATCCTGAGCCTCAATAGTCGATCTGCCGGGTTCCAGGGTTTGGGTTAACAACAGCCTGCCGCAGAAATCAAAAACCTGCAGCATTTGTTTTCCTGCAGCTTCATTTTCAATCTGAAAGTTTCCGTTATTCGGATTGGGATAAACAAAAATTCCCGTGGACTTCAGCTGTTCAGCAATGGAGGTCGTTGATGTATTTCCGCAGCTCGATTTAAAATCGATGCTCCAGTAATCATAGGCCGGAGCCAGCAGTTCATCACAGTAAAATGCTGTCCCGTCAGGGCTCCAGGCGCCAACCGCTGCAACAGACCCACCCGGGCCTGCATATTCGGGATAGCCGGGATAATTGAAATGGCTGAGTTGCTCGTATCCAGGATAATACGCCGAATCGCTTCCGGCAACAGAGGCGTCGATCAGCATAAATTCAGTTTTCAAGCTCACAGTATGGTACGAATTGGTATCCGCTCTGAAAGGAAAGGAACTCATAAAAATAATCTTCTTTCCATCCGGAGAAAACACACCGTGTTCATCCCATATTTTCGGACTATTGGTAAGGTTGGTCGTTGTTCCGGTATAAATATTAAAAATAAACTGATCCTGTCCCTGGGCATCCGACATCCCAATATCAGATGAAATCATCAGGTTCTGACCATCCGCAGAAAAATTACCGGGTTCTATCCACCTGGAACCTTTCGGATTAATGTTTTTGGTTGTTACAAATCTCGGTCCGGCTGCGCCGGTATCGCTGTATTCAGAAAGCATCATTTGCCAATAGCCGAACTTATCAGTGGATAGAGACGAATCCTGAAGCTGCGCCCAGACGGCCTTTGTGCCGTCCGGAGTAAAGGTCGGTCCAACTACTCCGTTTCCCAATGCAGATACCGAATCCGCCAACTGTATCCAATTGCTTCCATTCAGATTCGTCACCCACATATCCATTTTCCACCCGGTCTCCAGTAAATCCAAAAGCAACGAATAAGGAGTATAGGTTAATTCCTGATAACATTCCCTTTCCACATCGGCCAGAATCCAATTGCCTGAGGGGGCCCAGCGCACCTGCATTTTGTTACGCTTGTCCCAGTGGCGGACCCACCACCAGCAACTCACAATCGGATAGTTTCCGGTCGTGTCTTTGGCCGAAATACAGACTGTGTCGCTGCTTCCCTTTGTTCCGACATAAATCTGGTAAACACCGGCCGTATCGGGCCTGTTGATCAGAAAATGTTGTTTGTCAGGAGACCACTGAACAAAAGGGCCGGTAGGAATGATCGTATCAAATTTGCAGGCCGGGCTGTTGGTTTGTCCTGAAATCGTTTGAGTCATTCCGGCCAGAACAATCCCAACCAAAACAATCCCCTGAAAAAAGCAGTTGTTTTTCATGTATCCCTGCATTAAAGTAGTCAAAATAAATTCGGATACAAAAATTCGGATTGATTTTCTGATTTTTAGAGGGGGATTCAGAAGTGTTAAAAAACCTATTCAGAAGGAAGCGGGGCATCTCCCTTGTAAATACTGTTTTGATAAATCGCAATTCGTTGCAATAATCCGTCCTTACTGTAACAGTAAACCTTACCACTTATAAGCCTGTACTGATGAAAATCTCCCACCTTCGAAATTTGTTTATCCATCCGGTATAAGGTATAATGTCCTTCCCCGATGAACTTACTGGTTTTCGCCTGGTTCGAACTGATAACAAATTCGTTCTGATCAACAGTTGTGTTGGGCTTGTCTTTCACATCCGGATCAGGGAGGTTCTTAACGACTTCAGAGACCGGTTTTTGAGGCTCAAATTTGCGTGTATGAATTGAGTCCAGTGTTCCCCCGACAAAAGCCAGTTCAGACTTTTTCTGTCCGTCATCATACCATTCATTCCACAGTCCGGTTTCCTGACCGTTTTTCATTTCACCTTCAATAATTTTCTGACCATTTGATGCAAAATAACGCTGAGGGCCTTCCCGCTTTCCGCTCTGATTGAAATTAAAGTCATGCTGCAGGACTCCATTGTCATAATACATTTTATAAGCACCTACCCAACGGCTGTTTTCCCATATCCCCTCTTCACTGACTTTTCCCGATTCATAGTACAGGCTCGCTTTTCCAGACTGCTTGCCGTTTTCAAAAGTAATTTCAAATTTCAGGTTACCATTGGGATACCACCCTTTCCAGACACCGGTTTTTCTCCCATCCAGATAAACCCCCTGTTCGATGGCTTGTTTATCCGCATACCCGTTCTGGGAAGGTTTCGCAACCTGATTGGTTACAATCCATTTCCCCTGTCTTTTCCCATCAGAATCCGTACGGTTGATTGAATCTGTCCCCGATTGGGCAAGAACCACTGACTGAGAAACTGCAAAAAAACCATATAAGAATGAACCTCACCATGATACCCCCTTCTGAGCTGTTTTGTGTTTTACGCAGATCTTTTTATTTTGTTACGTTTTTATCCCCTGATTTTTTAAGCAGTCCACAAACACTTTTATCCATTCGTACAATGTCTGATCTGCACAAGCGGTTTACTTGTCTAATTGCTATATTTGCCCAAGCGCCTGAATAATGTACCTGATTTACATCCTTAAACATGAACAAAAAGCCAACTAAAAGCACCTTTTTCCTGTTCACCCTCCTGCTTTTGTTTGCAGTTTATTCCTGCAAACAAAGCATACAAAACACCGGGGAATCCACCGTAAGGGTGCAGATTCTCTCCAACCCCGAAATGCTTAACCCCCTGAGGTTTTCTGACGGACAGTCAGATTTTATCCTGCGTTTTATGTTTCAGCAACTGACAGATGTTGATTATGCATCATCTGAGACCATACCCCTGCTGGCCGATAGTCTGCCCAAAATCGAAAAAACGCCGGATGGATTTATGAAGTACACCTACAGGCTAAGGCCACAGGCCAGATGGGACAATGGCAGCCCGGTTACCGCCAGGGATATCGAATTCTCTCTCAAGGCCCTTAAAAACCCCAAGGTGAATAATCCCCAGATAAAACAGGCCTACGAGCACTGCAGCGATTTTATTTACGACACGAAAGATTCCCTGAAGTTCACCATCGTATTCAATATTCCCGATATTTTTTCAGAATCCAACAGCGGAGGATTTCCTGTTATTCCCGAATATTTTTACGACCCCAAAGGATTGCTGCGGGCCTTCAGCCTGAAACAAATCAATCAGGCTGCAGATGAAAAAGACAAAGAGGGCATTAAAATCGCCGCAGATCCCCGACTGGGCGAATTTGCCGATGATTTCAATTCAGAAAAACGCATGCGCGAAAAACAGTACATTTCGGGAAGCGGCCCGTATTCGTTCGAAGAATGGACAACCGGACAGCGCATTGTACTTAAAAAGAAAAAGAACTGGTGGGGCGATCAGTTGCGTGGGACGAACATCTTTTTTGACAACAACGTCTCCCAGATTGTATACAAAATCATCAACGACATGAGCGGATCCATTGTCGCACTAAAAGCCCACGACATAGACCTGATGTTTTCTATCAAACCTAAAGACTTTGCCGAACTCGAAAAAAACGAAAAATTCAAAGCCAGCTACAACACCTATACCCCTCCCACCCTTCGTTACGATTGCCTGAGCCTGAATTGCAAACGTGAAAAACTGGCCGATACCCTTACCAGAAAAGCCATCGCTCACCTGCTGGACGTAGGTCAGATGATACAAACAGTAATGTATGGCTACGCCAGACAAACCATAGGACCCATTAGTCCCTCAAAATCCAAAACCTACGCTTCCGATATAACCCCTTACGATTACAATATAGAAAAAGCCAAATCACTTTTGGCCCGGGCCGGCTGGAAAGACAGCGATGGCGACGGCATTCTGGACAAAACAATCAACGGTAAAAAGATCAAACTCGAACTCGAATATTCCTACAATTCAGGAAACGACACACGCAAACAAGTGGGTTTACTGCTACAGGAAGAAGCCCGCAAGGTAGGCATAGCAATCAGCCTGGTTCAGCAGGAATGGTCGGTTTTCCTTGAAAACAGAAAGAAACACAATTTCGACATCATGTACGGTGCCTGGTCAGCGTCCTATGTATCCGACGACCTTAAACAAATCTACCGCTCAGATCAGAGCATCAACGGAGGATCTAATTATTCAGGATTTGGTAACGCCACTTCCGATGCCCTCATCGATTCAATAAGAGTAGAAATGAACGAGGAAAAGCGCAACGCCATGTATAAAAAACTTCAACACATCATTCACGATGACGCCGGCAATATTTTTCTCTGGAGTCCTACCGAACGAATGGCCATAAGCAGCAAATTTGAAAATATTCAAACCTCCATCATCCGTCCAGGTTTTTATGAAGCAGCATTTAAACTTAAGTAGAGCTGAAGAAGCCGTATGATGCACAAACTTCGCTTCCTTCTTTACCCCTTCTCTTTTCTTTACGGAAGCCTGCTCAGTCTGCGCAACCTGCTTTACGATTTCGGATTGTTTCCTTCCAGAAGTTTTGCAACGCCGGTTATATCGGTGGGCAATCTGAGCATGGGCGGAACAGGAAAAACACCCATGACCGAATACCTCATCCGGCTTTTTTCCCCCGACCATCAGGTAGCAACCCTCAGCAGGGGTTACGGGCGAAGCAGTTCGGGATTTGTTTACGTGGAGCAAAACTCTACATCAGACCAGGTTGGAGATGAGCCCCGTCAGTTCAAACACAAATTTCCCGAAATCACAGTAGCCGTTCAGTCGAACCGCATACAGGGAATAAACAAACTGCTGGCCGAAAATTCCCGGCTGGGCGTCATCCTGCTGGATGACGCCTTCCAGCACAGGGCTGTAAAACCAGCGCTTTCTATTTTGCTGACCGAATACAGCAAACCCTATTACACCGACCGGGTCGTTCCGGGCGGAAGCCTCAGAGAATTTAAAAGCGGTGCCAAACGGGCCGATATTCTTATCGTCACAAAGTGTCCCGAAACCTTAAGCCCGATTGAAAAACGCACCCTGTCCCGTAACATCAATCCCAAACCCTACCAAAATTTATTTTTCACCTCCATCACCTACGCAGAGCCCTGTCCGCTCGGACAGCAGGTACAGAAAGAACAGCTTGTACAGCAAAGACAACCGGCGCAAATCGATTCCCGGTCCCATATCCTGCTTCTCACGGGTATTGCCAATCCTCAGCCCCTGCTCGATCACATCAGAAAAAAAACGGCAAGCATCGTTCACCTGAGATACCCCGATCACCACCCCTACAGCATAGTCGAACTCGAAGCCCTGCGAAAACAATTTCTGCAAACTTCCGCAGACAATACATGTATACTCACAACGGAGAAAGACGCAATGCGAATAGACAAGTCCGGACTACTCGAAGTCCTGCAGGATCTTCCGGTGTATTACATTCCCATCCGAACCAATTTTTTATTCGACGAAGGAGAAGCCTTCAATAAAATCCTGACCCATCATGTTAAAACACATCCAAAACTCAGCTGAGTTCATAAAAAATAAAATAAATTCTTCTGCAACAGCCATTGACTCAGTAGCTCAGATAGGGGTCATTCTGGGAACCGGCCTGGGTGGTCTGATAAAAGACCTGACCGTCCTTTGCGAAATACCTTATTCAGAAATTCCCGGCTTTCCTGTTTCCACCGTCGAATCACACCAGGGCAAACTGCTCTTCGCCGAATACCACGGTAAAAAAATCATCGTCATGCAAGGCCGCTTTCATTACTACGAAGGCTATAGCATGCAGCAAATTGCCTTTCCGGTTCGGGTCATGAAACAACTCGGCGTTCAGCGCCTCTTTGTTTCCAATGCTTCGGGGGGAGTCAATCCCGGCTTCGCAATCGGCGATCTGATGATCATCCGTGACCACATCAACTTCTTTCACTCCAATCCCCTGATCGGCAAAAACGATCCTGAACTTGGCCCCCGCTTTCCGGACATGAGCGAACCTTACGACAAGCAACTGATCAGCCAGGCCCTGCAGATCGCTGCAGCCAACAAGATCAAAGTCCAAACCGGAGTATACCTGGGGCTTAGCGGACCCGCTTTTGAAACGCCTGCCGAATACAAAATGGTGCGCATTTTAGGAGCCGATGCCGTTGGCATGAGCACCGTTCCCGAAATCATCGCCGCGCGTCATTTGGGACTCTCCTGCTTTGCCATCTCCATCATCACCGACCTGGGTATAGAAAATAAAATCGTAAAAATAACGCTTGAAGATGTCATTAAAGAGGCGGCCATAGCCGAACCCAAACTTAGTTTGATCATTAAGGAACTGATCAGATGCAGCGATTAGCGAATCGCTATACAACCTTGACCCAAACCTGTTCAATACGGTTGTGTCCGACGGCAGATATCTTAAACAGAAATCCGGGAATGCTGATTTCCTCAGCAAGCTGGGGAATGCTCTCGTGAAAATGTATGATTAAACCACTCAGGGTTTCAAAATCTTCCACCGAAGGCAGGTTCAGCTTGTACCTTTCGTTCAGGTAATCGATTTCGAGACGGCCCGAAAACAGATATTCCCTTGGCCCCAGTTTGCGTTCGACCAGTTCGTCCTTGTCGTGTTCATCCTCAATCTCGCCGAAAATTTCCTCCATCACGTCCTCCATGGTAAGCATACCCGAAGTGCCTCCGAATTCGTCCACCACCACGGCAATGCTCTTTCGCTGCTGAATAAACAGCGTGAGTACTTCACTCGCCGGCATAGATTCGGGGACAATATTTACCGGCAACAACACTTCGCGGATCGTTTTGGGCTGCTTGAACAGTTCATGCGAATGTACATACCCGATAATATTGTCAATCGTATCGGTATAAACCAAAATCTTCGAAAGCCGGGTTTGAATAAATTTCTCTTTTAATTTATCTACTGATTCCAGCACCTCAATGGCCACAATCTCGGTCCGGGGAATCATACACTCCCTGGCCTTGACGTTCGCAAAATCAAGGGCATTCCTGAAAATTTTTATTTCGGTATCCACTTCCTGTTTGCGGTCAACCTTAATGCCTTCGCGGACATAATTATCCAGATCAACTCTTCCGAACGCCACCCGCTCCTTATCAAGCTTCACCCTGAAAACCGAAGTAAGCACAAATTCAGAAAGACCGATAACCAGAAACACAAGCGGATACAAGGCCCAATAGATTACAAATAAAGGCAAAGCGAAAAAATTAAGGATCCGGTTGGGATTGATGCGAAACACATTCTTCGGCAAAAATTCTGCCGTAACCAAAATAAGCAAAGTCGAAAGAAAGGTCTGCACCAGCAGCAACAGTGCCCTCGAACGGATAACAGGAATCAGCAGGGGCCTGAGCCGCTCTTCCATATAGATCCCGAACACCACCAGAGCGACGGTATTTCCCAGCAGCATGGTACCCAAAAAATTAGCCGGATACCGGTTGAAATACGAAACAATCCCCGCAAACAGATTTCCCTGCTTGCTTTCGAGTTCAACCCTCAGTTTATTGGAAGTAATAAAAGCAATCTCAAGCCCTGAGAAAAAAGCCGAAGCAATAAGCGCAAATACTATGATTGCTGTCGAACCCATATTTATTGGTTTGCGTCCCCCTCCGCACGCTTTCTTTGCTTGCGACGCACCGCAAACATAAGCCCTGCAATAAAAGTCATCACCAGCATATAAATCCCTTTATCCTTGTGACCGCTAAGCATGGCATAAACAAAAGACCCCAGGCCGACAAGGCCAATCACCAGCCATACCATCTCCAGTACCCGCAACATTTTTTGCAAATTTTTCATTCTGATTTTATCTTTTACAGTTTATCCCCGGTTTTACTTTAAGCTATCCTTATCGGGCTCCTGCTTAACAGCAAACTTCCCGTAGGGTTTTGTTATTTTATACTTACTGAAATCCTCGTTCGACTGCAAGCCATCACCATAAAGCGTGTCACCCAATTGAATAATAATTACGGGCGCATCGGTAAAAATAAGCTTCTTATTCTGATCCCAGATCAGGTGCTCGGTTTTCAATTTCTCTCCCTTCCTGTTGGTCAGCACTACATCAGTACGGGCCTCCATACGGTTTAGCACATCGTATTTAATGGCATACCTGGCCGTCAGCTCGTTTTTAACCTTCAGGCTGTCATCGTAAAAAATCAGGTGTATGCCTTTATTAAACACAACATACGTTGTATCCTTTACATACCGTTCGATGAGCGGAGCCATCAGTTTTATTTTCATCCGCGCCGAATCGCTGTAAATGGTAACCACATCCTTTTCTGTTTCACAGGGTGCAACCACCTTACTCGTCAGACGATTCACATCTGCCAGATCATTCTTGCAGGATACCAGAAGTAAACCCATCAGCAGCGACCCTATAAAAAAAACGTGAAACAGAGCAAGACATCCGCTCAGTTGTATTTAGATCGCTGAAACCATTTATCATTCAGCGTCAGTCCGAGCACAAAATTAAAGTAATTCTCCTGCAAAATGCTCTGGGTACCTCTGGTGCCAATCTCGAACCCGAGATTCAGAATGTTGAAATTGTACTTGGGACTGATAAAACCAATCGGCAAACCAACACCGAAAGTCAATACGGCCTCGCTCAACTGCGGACCACCCGCCAGGGGCCCGTAAACAGGCAGAGTAGAAAACCTCAGTCCGGCCCGGTAAAAAACTTTTTTGAAATACGGTTGAGAATGCTGCATAAGTTCGACCCGGGTCGAAGGCGTATACTGGAAGCCGGCTTTATACGTTTGTGTATTGAGCAATTGCTCCCCCTGTCCCGGCCAGTTAAACTCAGACCAGTTGGTCACCGAATATTCAAAACCGATAGTTAGCTTTTCTCCATGCTTTACGGTAAGACCTGCGCCCCAGGTACCCGGCATACGCATCACCGATTTTTGTGCATTGACATTTTCGATGGTATCCTCTGCCGTAAGGATATTGTACCCGTTATAGACATCGTTGGTAGTCAGGGTTGTTGCACGAATCGTTACATCCTGCATGTTGGCATAGTTAACTCCGAAAACAAATTTCCAGTTATCATGCAACGCCTGCCGGACGCCATGGTGACGCAACGTCGAGTCGATTGTAAAACTGTATTGCACCCCGTAATCGAGATACAAAGCGCTCACTACGGTAGAAGTAGTCGATTCGGTATTGAAGTAGCCGTAACCTGTAGGCAAATCAACCTCCTTGGTGCTGTTGATGTGTCCGAATAAATAAGAGGTATTAACCCCAAACGAAAAACCACCCAGCTTAAATCCGTTACTCAGGCACAGCTTGTCGAATCCGCCGCTGCCATTGTAAGTCGAACTCACCGTACCGATACTATCGACCACCTTTTGGGTATTCACATTATAGCCCACAGCGCTCATCGGCGTTAAACTCAGACCCAGGCCCCACCATTTGTAAACCGGAAAAGCAAAAGCGATATACCCCAGAGAAGTAGCGTTGTTAACCTGAGAACCCTGCCCGGCAGCGCTCAACTGAGTCGTATTACTCGCAAGGCCGGCCTCAAAAACAGTCATGCGGTTATAAGCGAAGGAAGCCGGATTATTCGGATTAATGGCAAACGGAGAAATCGTATCGTTTTGAATGGCCGCACCAAGGCCACCCATCGAATACGTCTCAGCAAATCCCGAAGTGTTTTCGGGCATTCCGATACCATACCTTGAATAGGGAGAATTGGTAAGTGCCTGGGAATAAACAGCCGTACAAAAAAAGCTTAAGCAAACAAAACCTAAAATACGACGCACCAAATCAATCATTAAAGTTTAAAATACAATTCAAGCCCTTCAATAATAAATTAGGGTCGACAAAGATGCGATTTTTTAAGCGTTTCCCAAAAAAAAGGCCATCCCCTCCCGTTAGCAAAACCTCCAGCCCCTGATAAACCTCCCTATACCGGACAATCATCCCTTCTACCTCAGCCACAGCTCCAGCCTGCACCCCCGCCAAAATCGACTCTCGGGTATCCTGACCCAGCATCTTATCAAAGTTTTGATCTGCACCTGTTAACGGCAAAGCAGAGGTAAAAGTATGCAAAGCCTTAAATCTCATCTCAAGCCCCGGAGCAATGCTCCCGCCCAAAAACTCAGCAGCCTCGTTCAAAAAATTAAACTTAATACAAGTCCCTGCATCCACAACCAATATAGCATTCCCGCGCCGCCCATAAGCGGACGGGTCTGCGCCTGAATGCCCCGGTAATAAATTCATAGCCCCTATAACCGGGGGAATCCGATCCGCGCCCAGGGTCTCCGGCGTCCTGTACGCATTTTTAACGGGCAGCCTGAGGCTACCCGGATAGACCAACAGCTCCCCAAATTTCGCTCTCAGCATATCCACGTAAAGACCACTATCCTTCCTCACCGAACACACAATAACCCGGCGCGGCACACGTCCCCCCAGGAACTGCTCCAATCCTTCCAATCCACCCGCATCAAGCCCCGCATCAATCAGCTGATCCCCCTCAAACAAACCCAGCTTAACTGCGCTATTACCAATATCCACGGCCAGATTCATGATCCAAAAATAGACATTAGCCCACAAAGCGCAGACATTGTTTGTGCAAATAAAAATTATGTTTAGATTTGCAACCCCGCTGAAGGTGCCCTAGCTCAGTTGGTAGAGCAAAGGACTGAAAATCCTTGTGTCACTGGTTCGATTCCAGTGGGCACCACATCTCTTAAAGCCCTGATAATCAGGGCTTTTTGCATTAATAGAAACGAGTGATTTAGTACCAACGGACTATAATGGCGTCACAGTAGACAATTCCATGCCGTATTATTGCAAATTATTGGACTATGCAATAGAAATTGTACACTGGAATGAGAATGTACTCATAGTTGTAGGGGAATCCTTCCCTGAAAAAAATCAATGTGAATGCAGTAAATACAATTAGGGTAATTACTTGGCAAATAATTCTCATGAATAGCTATCTTTTAAATGCTTGAGTATACCATACACCGCTACCAGTACCCATATAATTTCCATTATCATAAATGGAATGGAATTCATTAGAAATGCTCCGGCAAAAGCAAATGAGCCACCGACAATATTCAAAAGAAAATACATTTTTGATTTTTCACTCAGAAAATTAAATGTACTGAGAAAAAAAGCCAGAAGTATAAAAAATACTCCGACACTGCTGATGCCGTCCTTAAGTTCCATCGTCCTTTTTAAATTATTGTATGACCAGCTTTTGCCTCCCGGCCGTGTTGTTTTGAATATTGATGAGCTGGATGATATAAATGCCTTTCGGGAGTGTACTCACATCAAACGAAAACTCCTGCCCCCAACTGTTGACAGGACTGTACGCAAGCTGACCCGACATAGTCATCAATTGAATGGTATAGGGTTTGTTCCCTGAGGATTTTACGGTAACCAGATTTGTAGCGGGATTGGGAACTATTTCCAATGAATTAGTCATCAGAAAATTTTCAACTGAGGACAGATTTGAAATTTTTACTTCAACTTCTCTCATACTGCTACCGACTATATATCCGTCAAAAAATTCATCAATTTCAATACAAAAATTAAACAACCCCGTAGACACGGGTGCATTCCAAACAACAGTTCCGGTTAAAGAATCGATACGGAACGTTCCGCTTGAAGAAGGATACGTATAGCCGGAGACATTTCGGCACGGTAGTATTTTGTAGCTCAGGCTATCACTTATTGAGACTGTGGCATCTGAATTATAGGAATACGTTGTCAGTCCACCGGTAGCAATTGGAGGATTGTGGTAAACAGGACAAGGAAAAAAACCGGGACCTAATGAAGGATTTATTACCAAAAGAGCCATTAAGCCGATTGCCGTTGTATCACTGCCGGGAATGTTCTGAATCCCGGCCACCCTGTTGGGTAATGTTGCAGTTACATAATAAGACCCGGGGCCGTCGAGTGTTTGGGAGGCAGTGAAATAAAATGTATCTGCTTTTGAAGAGGTGGGACTCACGGCAATGATACCTCCCCCGAAATTAAAATAAATCTGTTGAACCTTTGTGCTGTCACGAACGTAAGCCCTCACTGTAAAATCATACGTATTTCCCGATACCCGGGAGTAGGTTAATTCGGCCGCTTCATAAATCTGTGCTTGCAACTGAACTGAAAACGAAAAAAGCAGAATATAAAGCAGCGTCAGGCATTTTTTCACGGCAGGGAACTTATCAAACTCAATCCGAAGTTACAACAATTATGAAAAATACCAGGCATAATTTTCACTACCTTAGTGCACATGAAAGTCCTGGCCTTCCTGGTAAGCATCACCGTTTTATTCCTGACAGCTTCCCCGTCACTGACCCTGGCATTTTCTCCAAAGACTGAATGCCACAGGTCTTGCTGTTCTCACGGTACGGATAAGATGCCGAAAGAGTGCAATGGAATGGGCAATCCTTTTATGAGTTGCTGCTCAATTTATGCGCTCACTGAACAGCCTCAGAATTGTTCCACTCCGTTTGTTTACTCCAATCAAAATTTCAGTTCACCAATAGAAAAAGCCTGCGTTGATTTTCTTTCTGACGCATGGCACCCTCCGAAGATTGTTTGACTTCACCTTTAGTCAAAAAATAAGTCAAACAATTTAATCTTAAATCAAATGAAAAACTATTTGTCAATCATAGCTTTGCTATGTGCCCTGACCTTTACCGTCAGCCGAGTTATTGCAAAAGCTGATGCAAAATCTTGCAACGACTGCAGTTGTGGCATGGATTGCACCAAAATCTGCTCCGGAATAGACGGAAAAAGTTGCTGCAAAAAGTAAAGGCAGCAGTTAATTGTGGAACGCCTCCAATATTGGAGGCGTTCTGCTTTTAGACGTAAATCCCATTACCTTTTGAAACGACAGCCCCCCCCACCTATTTCACTACGGGAGGTCTTCGTCCAGACAAAAAAATCAACTCTTGCGTTTTTATTACAGAACCTATCTTACCGGTTGCACATTTCACAGAATCACTATAGGCACAGGCTCACCAAAGATCGGCATGTGAATTTCACAACTCTTTCCTATTGTCCTGTAATAACTACCTGGCCTTCATTCCCGACTTTTGTAGCTGAAAAATTAACGTAAATTATACGATGGGAAATCTAACTGAACTGAAAGGAAATTGGAACCAGACCAAAGGAAAACTGAAACAAAAATTCGCCATTCTTACCGATAGTGATTTATAGTTGGCAGAAGGCAAACTGGATGAGCTTATGGAAAGACTTCAAGCCAAACTTGGTAAAACCAAGGAACAAATACAAAAAATTATTGCCGACTTATAAGCGTTCACTAACCTAATAAAAAAACAAAATGAAAAAGTCAAATTTAATTCTGGTAATATCTGCTTTCGTTGCAGGTCTGATAACGACAAGTTGCAATACGCCTACCCAAAAAGTAGAAAATGCAGAAAACAATGTTGTGCAGGCAAACAATGACCTGGACAAAGCAAATCAGGAATACCTGGCTGAGATTGAAAATTGCAAGAAGGAAACCGCGGTAAAGATTTCAACAAATGACAGGTACATTGCAGAACTTAAGGTAAAAGCGGAAACTGTCAAAAAGGATGCCAGGGAAGATTATACGAAAAGTGTCGCTGATCTGGAACAAAAAAACCGTGAAATGAAAAAGAAAATGGAGGAGTATAAAGCGGACGGAAAGGACAAATGGGCTTCATTTAAAACTGATTTTGATAAGGGCATGGATGACATTGGAAAATCAATCAAGGATTTATTTGCAAGCAACAAAACTCCTGCCCAGGTTCAATAAATGATCTTTAGTTGAAAATTTATCGGGACCAAACGCCGGATGAGCGGTTAAAAATCCAGGTCGCACCCTTAGCCTTATCATCAACACTGCCTCCAACTACAGCCGTATTCCCATCTGCCGAAATGGAAACAGCGTTCCCCTGATATACTTCACTCACCAGCAGAAAGCGCTATGCCCCCCCCCTGACGCACATGACCAACCGCTCCTGTGCCCACTAATTTACGTTCAGGCATTGCACCCGCATCAGAAGTTGATATAACTTTAAAAGTACCACCGGCTTTTGCTGCGCCTTTGGATATTGTAATGGACACATCACCTGTAGAAGAACCTGGCATTACCATAGCCACGAGCGTGTCACCATAATTGGATAACAAAACAGAAGTGGCAGATACCACTAGTGCATTAACTCCGCCTATTGTAACAGATTCAGGTCTGCCAAGGTTTTTACCGATTACCATTACCAGCGTACCTGCAGAACCACTTGATGGACTGAACGAGTTGATTTTAGGAGAACCGGCAAAAGCGTTGCCATTGAAAACAGAAACTGAAAAAATCAGAAGTACAAGTATTTTTTTAGTCATTGCAGGCATGCTTTAAAGCATGCCTAATTTAGACAAATTCCTCAAAAAACTTACCTTAGTAAAAATGAACTAAGCCATCGAATCATGAAACCAGACAGCAACAAAATTCTCATTACCGGCGGAGCCACGGGCATAGGCCTGGGACTGGCTGAGCGTTTTATCAGGGAAAACAATACGGTTATTATATGCGGAAGGCGGGAAGACGCACTAAAAGCAGCGGCGGAAAAATTTCCCGCTTTGATTACAAGAGTTTGCGATTTGTCTGTCGAATCAGAACGCATCGACTTGTACAATTGGATTTCAAAAAATCACCCCGGTTTAAATGTACTCGTAAACAATGCGGGTATACAGAAATGGATGAATGTTTCGGATAAAGACTTTTATCAGAAGGCCCATGAAGAAATTACAACCAATGTACTTGCACCCTTGCATCTGACTAATTTATTTTTGGGGCTGAAAGCATTGAATACCATCATCAACGTTTCCTCGGGTCTTGCCTTTATTCCACTCTCAAAGGTTCCTGTTTACTGTGGCACAAAGGCGTTCATGCGCTCCTTTACACTTTCCTTGCGGCACCAGGTAAAGACTAAGAATATCGAGGTAATCGAAATGATACCCCCGGCTTTAAACACCGATCTGGGAGCAAAAGGGATACACGACGGAAACCCGGCTGTCAGTGATTTTGTGGAAGCTGTCTTCAATCAGATGAAGGAAGGAAAAACAGAATTGACTTTTGGAACCAGCGAGGCCAGGGCAAAGGCCAACACCGAGGCGATAAGCGGATTTTTCAGTAAAATGAATCCCTAGCCAATCAGCTGCACAGGAGTCGTCAAACATGCAATTTTTATTAACAAAATCCCCGAATTATCCACAGGCATTGAGTTTAGTTATTTCTGCATATATATTTGCAGAGACAAATAACTAATTGTTTAACCCTAAAAAATTAAATTAAAATGAACAAAGCAGAATTAATTGATGCAATTGCTGCAGAAGCAAAAATCGCAAAAAGCGAAGCAGGTCGCGCACTTGATGGATTTGTTAATGCAACAACAAAGGCTCTTAAAAAAGGAGACCGTGTTGCGCTGGTAGGATTTGGTTCTTTCTCAGTAGGAAAACGTGCTGCCAGAACTGGTCGCAATCCCCAAACAGGAAAAGCAATTAAAATTTCTGCAAAGAAAGTTGCAAAATTCAAAGCTGGCGCAGAACTGAAAGCAGCCGTGAACAAATAAGAATTTGCGTTCAATTTGCTTAAAGAGCCCCTCATTTACAGATGAGGGGCTCTTTATTGATAGCTTACCAATGTGTCTTAGGAAAATTAGGCACTACGAACATTGAATCGTCCACATCCGTTTCTTCTATCTCAATTGCCGTGTAAGTGATGATACAGTTTTCAGTTTCCAGAACGTATTTCAGCCACTGGGCTTTGGCTGTCTCATAATACAGGTTCGTGTATCCGAATTTTCTGTTTTTATAATCGGACGGATCTACATACAGATCTTTATCGTAGTAATAGGTATTCCGGAAGGTGTGCGTAGGCGAATTTCCGGTTTCAATGATCAGGCTCTGGCAGGGGTGTCTTGCAATAACAAATACCGAGTCCCTCTTTTTCATGCTGATTAATTTCTCGGCAGAGGAATCAAGTGACATGACGTAGAGGCTGTCAACATGGTTTCTTTTCGAATATTCTTTATTGGTCGATTTTAAAATATAGACTTTACTGATATCAAGTCCGTTGTAATCCCGCAGGATATCGCCTTTCTTTATGTAAATGATCATTTTATCTCCGTACAAAGACGCCAGTCTGTTCTGAGAAATAATATCGGGCTTTTTCGAATAGGTATCAATTGAATAGGTGATTTTCCCGATAAACTCTTTCTTTTTAAGAAGCTCTTTTTTTTTAAGATTAAAGGAAGAAAAAAGGACTGCAACCAGTGGAAGGAGGATGATTTTTTTCATTACCTTAAAGTTAAGGCTTATCCTTTAAAAAAAATGGAAATAAAACTCAAAACAATTGCAACCGTTCTGAATTCGCGCCGGACGCCGACGGATGATCACTGGGGACCGGTAATTTCTGAACTGGTTCTTGCTGAAGATATCCCGGACGAAGCCTTTGAAAACATTACTCGGTTTTCTCATCTCGAAATCATTTATTTTTTTTGATAAAGCCAATCCCTCGGACTCTGTACCGTCGAGTTACTCGAACACATGGGAAGAACAATCAAAGTGTGGCATCTCGATGCCATTGACGGTACGCCCGTACTGGACATAAAGCCCGTTTTCAGGGAGTTTCAGCCCAAAGGAGAAATCAGGCAACCAGGCTGGGTTGCCGACCTGATGAAGAACTACTGGAAGTAATTCCCAGAGCCTCTGTGAATTATGCAAATCGCACGTGCGATTGTGTAAGCCTATATCCTGCGGGTGGCCGTATCCTTGCAGTAAAATAATCCAGATGAAAAAAATACTGATTAGCGCATGTGCAGGGGTTTTGTTACTGTCCTCCTGCGAGACCGAATACCGAGGGGATGTAAGGTACCACCACTTTTACGGATACGAACATTCGCATTACCCTGACCACCACGAGGCATACAACCATGGATACCACCATGATGTGCATGGAGGGGAAATCAATACAGAACACAAGAAATAAAAGTTTTTCTACGGGGTCAGCATGTTCTTGCTGACCACCTGGATGACTTCGCAGGTTGTGGCATTGTAAACGTAAGCAATGACGTTGCAGTGTTTGAGGTTGACGATAGACGTATTTATGGGAATCGGACCATAAGTATAACGATTGGTCACATTGTAGGTGGAAGGAAGTGTTTTATACACAGCCGCATTCGGACAATTTGGACACCGATGACCCGAATAATCTTCTAGTAAAACGTTCTGGACATAAAGACTGGTATCCACAACAGCAGCCTGTTTTTTTTGTTCCGACAATCGCGATTGCCAGCGCCGGAAAACCGGATATCCCTTTCTTCATATCCTGAAAATCAGAAGCTCTGATCGTCTGCGCTGGGCCCATAACTTCCCGGCAACGGAATATTCAGCAAACGCAGGTATACGCCAAGCTGGGCGCGGTGGTGAACAATCTGGCAATAGGCCATGCGGATGACTTCAGCCTTGCTTGATTTGCTGAATATCTTGTCTCCGCTGCGCATCACCCAGGTCTTGGAAAGGATTTCATCAGTTGCTTTTTCAAGGGTAGCCCTGGCCTCTTCCAATGACTTTTCGAGGAGTTCTAAAAGTTCGGCATTGTTTTTTATGGTTTTGGGAACGTAGTTGCCGCTTTCGAAATTGAGTTCATCGGTATGAACGGCCATTGAAACCCAGGTTGGCAACTCAGCGATATGGGTAGCGAGCCGTGCCATGGTCATGCTTTTTTCGTGAGGCTTCCAGTTGTGTTTATCATCGGGAACACGTTCGAGTAGTTTTCGGGTAGTTTTAGCCTCCTGCTCCATTTCCTTGAGGAACATCCCGATTATTTTTGCGGAAGGAGCTGTTTTCGGGAATGAAGCCTTTTTAACCGGAACTTTTTTGGCAGTTGCCTTTTCAGAGACCGCTTTTTTCGCCGTTACTTTTTTCGCTGCGTTTTTTTTTGAGGCTGCTTTTTTTATTTTTTTCCGGGTCTTCATGGGTTTGGGTTTGGACGGTAAAATTAAAAATATTTAACAAGTGCAATGAATCGCCGGTTTAAGATATTGTTAATTTAGCGAAAATGAATATCGAAGAACTCAGGGAGTATTGCCTTGGTAAAAAAGGAGTTGAAGAAAGTTTTCCGTTCGACGAAACGGTACTGGTATTTAAGGTTCGAACGAAAATCTTTTTGCTGGTCAGTCTGGATAGCGAGCCCCTTCGGTTCAATGTCAAATGTGATCCTGAAAAAGCCATTGAACTCAGGGAACGACACAGCTGTGTTTTACCCGGCTACCACATGAATAAAAAACACTGGAACAGCATAATCGCTGACGGTTCGGTCAGCGATAAATTGCTGAAAGATTGGATCGATCATTCCTACGGGCTTATACAGGAAAGTCTCCCGAAAAACTATCGGTCTAGCCAGTCCCTGGAAGGTTTGTGACAGACCTTATGAGTGGAGGCAAATCCCCCTCGGTAGGTCGTTGTTTTACAGGATGCCACCAGTAGTATCACAATCAGCGCCAGTACATAAATCTGTTTCATTGGGGAACCCTTTCTTTCTGACTAAAAACAACTGCACTTTTCCCACTGACTTGGTTTACGAAATTCAATGTCAAAGGTTTCCAATAACTTATATCATTTTTACAAACACTTACAACTTTTGGGGTTGTTTTTCGTACAAAAAAACGGGTGGAATCAGGAAATTTTCATAAATCCGGTTTCATGTAGGGGGATTCTGCAGGGTGTTGATGGGTTGAATTTAGTGAAGAGATTTTAAGCTGGTTATTGCGAATTTAAATCGTTAACTTAAAGCTGAAATTTTTACAAATTACCGATGAAGTGAACCTTACCTTTAAACAAAGCGCTTTTTCGAAATACGCCAGATCTGCCGCTCTGTTGGTCTGGGCTTCTTTATTTATATCTGCTTCAGCATCGGCCTTCATTTCAACCCTGTATCCTGTTTGTACACTTAATCTAACAACCTCCTCCAACCCCGTTTCCTGCAATGGGGGCGCTGACGGAAACACTGTGGTTCTGGTTTCAGGAGGTAGCGGAAACTACAGTTACAGCTGGAATTCAGGTACAGAGCTCGATTCGGCCTCTTCTGGACTGAGCGCCGGTACCTACACGGTAACAGTTATGGACAATAGCGGGGGCTGCACAGCCACGGCTACTGTTTCGGTCACTCAACCTCTTGCAATAGGTGTTTCGGTAACTCAAACCGAAACCTGCGCCGGCAGCGCTAACGGAACGGCTACAGCCAACCCCTCCGGGGGAACCGGAAATTACACCTATTCCTGGACCAGCGGTTCTGCCGGACAAACGGCCACAGGCCTGGAAGCCGGAGCTTATATAGTGGAGGTTACAGACCAGAACGGCTGTACAAAAACAGCCTTTGTAACGATAGTCGCTGATGCTGCACTGACCGTTGCTAATACGGCTGCAAATGTCAGCTGCTTCGGGCTTTCGAATGGCAGCGTTTCGGGTACAGTGAGTGGCGGCACAGGCCCGTACACTTACGGCTGGAGCAATCTGGGCACGGATACAAACCTGACAGGAATTGGCCCGGGGACGTATTCGCTTACCGTTACCGATTCAAAAGGCTGCACAGGTACAACCTCAGCAGTCATTACCCAACCTCCTGTTCTGGGCATTTCAGCCACTGCCGGCAATGTGCTCTGCAACGGTAACGCCACCGGCAGCATAAGCACAAACACATCAGGCGGAACAAACCCTTATACCTACAGCTGGAATGGTACGACCCAGACAATAGCTAACCCGGGCGGTCTCGGGGCCGGAAATTATACCGTTACGGTTACAGATGCAGAAGGCTGTACAGCCAGCAGTTCAGTTCAGATTACCCAACCTCCGCTTCTTACTGTTTCTGCAACATCTGCAAATGTTACCTGTTTTGGAACTTCTACAGGCACAGCGAGTCTTACAGCGGGAGGTGGCGCAGGAGCGTATACCTATTCCTGGACACCCGTCGGAGGCAACAGTGCCAATGCAAGCGGTCTGCCTGCCGGATCGTATACGGCAACAGTAAGCGATGCCAATGGTTGCACAAGAACTGTAAGCGTAAACATTACGCAACCTCCTCTGCTGACGGTTTCTGTAGCCGGAACAAATTTAAACTGCAATGCTGTCCCTAACGGCACAGCTTCACTCAGTGCCAATGGAGGAACAACGGCCTATACCTACCTCTGGTCGGGTGGACAGACCGGACCGGGTATCAGTTCGTTGGCTGCAGGCACGTATTCGGTAACCGTTACCGATGCCAGGGGTTGTACAGCCAGTTCGGCTATCACCATTACCCAGCCCCCGCCCGTGATAAAGGGCACTGCCGGCAACAACGTTACTTGTTTCGGAGGGAATAACGGAAAAGCATGGGTAACACCTGACGGAGGCAAACCACCGTATGTATATGCCTGGAAACCGAGTCTGAGCATCAATGATACAATATTTGGCCTGACCGCGGGCAATTACAGCCTGACCGTAACCGATAACAGTGGCTGCAGCGAATCAACGGTAATCGCAATTACCCAGCCAACCCAGCTTGGAGGAACAACAAGCTTTACCAACAGTAGTTGCAGCGGAACAAATGACGGAACGGCAACCTTGGTTCCTTCGGGAGGAACCGGAGCTTATACTTATTCCTGGAACACAGTGCCCGCACAGACAACTGCAACGGCAACAGGCCTGGGCCCGGGAATATTTACGATAAAACTTACGGACGCGAACGGCTGTGAGTATTATGCCAATGTCACCATTTCTGAAGCTCCTCCGATTTTCATAAACACACCGGTTATAACCAAAGAGACCTGTGAACTTTCGAATGGAAAAATTTCGATTACGACTGTAGGCGGGACCGCCCCGCTGACCTATGACTGGGCCCCCTCTGGAGGAACAACAGCTACGGCAAGCAATCTTGCTGCAGGAACCTATACCGTTACCGTCACTGACAGCAAAGGATGTACGAGTACCACGGCCGTCGCAGAAACAAATCTGTACAATCCTCCCGTTGCCATTGCCAGCACGCCTTCTAACGTCAGTTGCTTTGGGGCCGATAACGGAGCAGTCGCCGTTACTGCAACAGCCGGAACTCCGGCCTATTCATACAACTGGTCTCCGGGTGGAGGCGCAGGTGCTACGGAAAGCAATTTAGCGCCGGGCACCTATTCGGTTACGGTTACGGATGTGAACGGATGCACCTCTGCTTCGAGTTCCACAATTACCCAGCCTCCTGCTATGGTGCTGAATCCCTCATCTGCTAATGCCGGCTGCGGTTTGGCCAACGGTTCGGTAAGCGTGGCACCCGCCGGCGGAACGTTACCCTACACCTACCTCTGGTCGAATTCAGCCACCAGCGCTGTTTCGGGCGGGCTAAATCCGGGCACATTTTCGGTTACTGTTACCGATGCGGATGGCTGTACGATGACAGATGCGCTTACCGTAATACTTTCGAACCCCTTGTCGGTTACACCAACTGTAACAGATAATTCCTGTAACGGAGCGGCAAACGGCAAAGTTGTCCTGAATATTACAGGAGGCAGCGGAGGGTACAGCTTCAACTGGGCTCCTTCGGGCGGAACAACATCGGTCGCTTCGGGATTGGCACCGGGAACATATACGGTTACCGTTATTGACGATAGTACACCTTCCTGTTCAGCTGCCGCAACGGCTGTGATAACACAGCCCGCTGTCCTGACAGCCCCTCTGACAACCGTTGGCAATACCTGCTCGGGTTCGGACAATGGAAGCGTGACGGTGAATTCAACAGGAGGAACTTCTCCCTATACCTATCAGTGGTCGAATTCGGGCAGCAGCAGTTCGATTTCTGGTCTGAGTCCCGGAGGATACACGGTAACAGTCACAGATGCAAACGGCTGCACAAAAACAGCAGCCGCAACGGTAAACCCCGGATCACTTGTGACAGCAAACACTTCAGGAACCAACATCAAGTGTTTCGGTCAGACAAGCGGCCAGGCCGTCGTTACGGCCGGCGGTGGAACAGGGCCGTATACCTATAACTGGTCCCCTTCGGGTGGGAACGCTGCAACAGCGGGCGGATTGGGAGCCAATACCTATACCGTTTCAGTAACAGATGCCGGAGGTTGCACAGCGACTTCAACTGTCAGCCTGACCCAGCCTCCTAATTTAAGTCTGAGCATGACCGGCACCAATGCAAGTTGCGGTTCTGATAACGGAACAGCAACGGTCACCCCCGGCGGAGGCCTTTCTCCGTACGTCTATGCCTGGACAACTTCCGCAACTACGGCTGCAGTTAGCAGCCTCGCTCCCGGAACGTATACCGTTGTCGTGAACGACGCCAACCTCTGTTCGCAGACAGCGACTGTGGTGATTGCGGTTTCAGATCCCTTATCCGTTACCCCGGTCGCCGCCAATATCAATTGCAACGGGGCTTCCAGCGGATCCATCAGCATTGCAGCAAGCGGAGGTTCGGGAGCCTACAACTATACCTGGGCCCCTTCAGGAGGCGCCGGGCCACTGGCCTCAGGGCTGTCTGCCGGAACGTATTCGGTGACGGTCAGTGACGCAGCGAATGCAGCCTGTTCAAGCTCTGAAATAATTACGATTACGCAACCACCGCCCCTTAACCCCAATGTAACTGCCGTAAACATTACCTGTAACGGAAGCAATGACGGAACGGCTTCATCTGCTTCCCTTGGAGGAACTCCGGCTTACACCTATAGCTGGAGCACCGGCACGACCTCCCCTTCCCTTTCCGGACTTGGGGTTGGAGGCTACACACTGACTGTAACAGATGCGAATGGGTGCACGGGTTCATCCGCAGTCAACATTACGCAGGGCTCGGCACTCAATGTCTCCGTGAACGCACAGAAAAATGTCAGCTGCTTCGGATTGACAAACGGATCGGCTTCGGTCAGCGCATCAGGTGGAACCGGCACACTTACCTATTCCTGGTCACCCGGCGGCGGAGCTGCTGCAACAGCCAGCGGACTTGCAGCAAATACCTATACGGTTTTAATTAAGGATGCAAACGGGTGCTCCTCTACCCTGTCGGTTTCAATTACACAGCCCGCGCAGCTGAGTTTTACACAATCTGCAACGAACGCCTCCTGCGGAGTTTCCAACGGAAGCTCTACGGTTACCCCCGCCGGAGGAACGCTGCCTTATACCTACAACTGGAGCAGCGGAGGAGTCACCTCATCTGAATCGGGACTGGCACCAGGCTCCTATGTAGTAACTGTAACCGATGCCAACGGCTGTACAGTTTTTCAGACCGTTACGATCGCAGTGGCAGACCCGCTCAGTCTGACCGGATCGAAAACTGACCTTAGCTGTAACGGCTCCGGGAACGGCACAGCAAGTGTTGTTGCCACTGGAGGAACGGGAAGCTACAATTACAACTGGGCTCCCGCAGGAGGAGTCTCTTCATCCCTCTCCGGATTGGCTGCCGGCACGTATACCGTAACTGTTTCCGACGCCGTAAACCCCGGCTGCACAGCTTCTGTAGTCATCAATGTGACCCAGCCCAATCCGCTGACAGCTGCACCCACGCATACCAATCTGGGCTGTAATGGCCAGAACACCGGTTCGGTGACCGCCCATGTAAACGGCGGAACACCTGCCTACACCTACAACTGGACACCCGGAGGAGGGAACGGATCGAATGAAACAGGCATCCCGGCAGGTACGTATGTAGTCAGTGTTTCGGATGCGAACGGTTGCACGACGACCCAGTCCGTAACTGTCCTGCAACCACCTCCGTTAACCCTTACCCTGGATTCAGTCAATGTCAGCTGCATTGGAGCTTACAACGGAGGTATTGGAGCCAGGGCAGGAGGAGGCACTCCGGCTTATACGTATAACTGGGCTCCGGCCGGTGGTCCCGGCGATACAATAGGGGGACTGGGTCCCGGAACGTATACGCTGACTGTAACGGATGCCAATGGCTGCACCATTACCAAATCCATTACCATTACCGAACCTCCGCCTTTCAGGATTGCTGTGAACGGAAAGAATCCGACCTGTTACCTGGATAACGGGGAGGCTTATGTGACGATTACCGGAGGACCTCCTCCTTTCAGCGTCGTATGGACACCTACCGGAAGTACAAGCGACACCATTACAGGATTGGCCCCGGGGCTCTACCAGGTTAAGGTTACCAATACAACTTCGGGCTGCGATACGCTGGGACAGATCAATCTGGCTTATCCGGTTGTAAGTCTGAAAACCGACTCCGTTAATGTGAGCTGTTTTAATTTTTCAAACGCAAAAGTCTGGGTGAATGCTTCAGGCGCTGCCGCACCTTACTCCTATTCCTGGAGTTTCTCAGGAGCTGCCCAGGATACCTTGTCGGGACTGGCACCCGGAACCTATACCGTGACTGTTCATGACCAGAATGGCTGTGTCAATACCGCCACTGCCAGTGTAAGCCAGCCTGCTGCTTTGGCAGCAACGATAACAGGAACCGCACTGAGTTGTTTCAATGCAGCCAACGGCGCTGCACAGATTTCGGTCAGTGGAGGCAGCCTGCCTTATTCCTATACCTGGTCAGAAAAAAGTTCGGGATCATCAGCTTTTACAGGTCAGGGAAGCAGTGCCATCAGTGGGTTAAACGAGGGCCAGTATTATGTACTGGTCAGCGATAGCAACAATTGCAGCCTGAAGGACTCGGTACTGCTGAATCTGCCCACGCAGATTTTGATACGCGCAGACTCTGTAAGCCCGAGTTGCAACGGAGGTACGGACGGCTCGGCCTTTGCAAGCGTAAGCGGAGGAGCCGGTGCCTACACCTATTCCTGGATGCCTGGTGGCGGTGCAACTTCAACAGCAGGCAACCTGTCCGCGGGAACCTATACCCTCACCGTTACAGATGCGAATGGATGCACCGTTTCGGACTCTACACATGTGATCAACCCAACTCTTCTTTCGCTTGGCACAAGCCTTGTCAATACAGACTGTGGGCTGGCTACAGGAAAAGCTTACGTGCACGCTTCAGGCAGTAACGGTTCCTATACCTATCAATGGGCTCCGGTTACAGGCACTGCTGACAGTCTTGTAAATCTCTCCAAAGGAACCTACACGGTCACCGTTACCGATAAAAAAGGCTGCAGCGCTGTTGACTCCGTACAAATTAGTGAACCCAATCCCGTTGCACTAAACAGCATCAGCCGGACAAATGTACTGTGCAATTCGGCTGCCAATGGTACGGCGACCGTGGTGGCAACCGGAGGTTCGGGTACCTATGTTTACAGCTGGAGCCCTGGCGGCTATAGCTCTGCAGCAATCAATGGATTATCACCCTCGCTTTACAGCGTTACAGTAACCGATGCCGCCAACGCAGCCTGTTTCGTATCGGATACCATCCGGATCACTCAGCCCGGGCTTTTGGTTTCTACCGTAAATGCAGTCAACATCAATTGTTTCGGTAATTCAAACGGAACAGCCGGCCTTGTTGTTTCGGGCGGAACCAACCCATATACCTACCTCTGGTCGAATGCTTCAACCGGAAATTCACTTTCAGATCTAAGCCCTGCCACGTATTCGGTTACGGTAACCGATGCAAATGGCTGCACCTCTGTAAGTGCGGCCCCGATCACACAACCGGCCGCTTTTGTTTTGAAAGCGGACTCATCGGATATCAGTTGCTTCGGTTACGGCAATGGTCAGGTAAGTATTTCAGGCAGCGGAGGAACCGGAGCCTACCAGTTCACCTGGAACCCCGGACTTGTTCTTGCCGATACGCTGAAAAATCTAAGTCCGGGAACATATACCGTCAACGCAACAGATGCAAACGGTTGTTCTGCAACACGATCGATTAGCCTTACTCAGCCTTCCGGGATGAATCTCACGATGAATCATACCAATACCGCATGCGGATCAGATTTCGGAACTGCCGGGGTCAGTGTTAGCGGTGCCGTTGCCCCATATACCTATCTGTGGAGTACGGGATCAAGTTCAGCCGCCATCAGTTCACTTTATAAAGGGACCTATTTTGTAACCGTCACAGATAACAACGGCTGTACGACGAAAGATTCGGCAAAAATTACCGAGCCCAATGGCATTGTCATTACATTGACCCCGCAGAATATCAGTTGCAACGGCCTGTCGAACGGCAGCATTTCTGCAAGCGCCAGCGGAGGCTCCGGAAGTTACCGGTATTCCTGGACCGGAGGCAGCACCGGAAGCACCATCAGCGGACTTTCTCCGGGAACTTATTACGTAAAAGTGACGGATGCCGTCAATACCTTTTGTTCGTCCATGGATTCTGCTGTTCTTACCCAACCCCTGGCGCTGAGCGCAGGGATTTCGACCAGGAGCCTTACCTGCTTCGGAGATAGCAGCGGCGCTATCTGGATAAGCCCCGTCGGAGGAAACGAACCGTACTCGTATTCCTGGATACCGGGATCCGGGACATCAGATACCCTCGCTCATGTGGCTGCCGGTGCTTATGCGGTGACTGTCACAGATAGCAAAGGTTGCAGCATTTCAGCCCTGGGATCGGTTTCTCAGCCCTCCAAAATCAGCGGAACCACCGGGGTTAAACTGGCCAGTTGCGGCAGTTCGAACGGGGAAGCCTGGGCAACTGCCAGCGGAGGTACCGGATCGTATACCTATTCCTGGTCTCCGGTTTATTCAGCCAACGATACCATAAAAGGCCTGTTACCCGGTAAGGAGTACGTCTACATCACAGACGCAAACGGATGCAGTACGCTGGATTCAGCTTCCATCACTTTAAGCAACGGTATCACAGCCGCGATGTCTTCGGTCCCCGTCACCTGTTACGGGGACGTAAACGGACAGGCCAGTGTTACTGCAAACGGGGGCTCGGGGGTATTCACGTACAACTGGGCTCCCGGAAACAATACCAATCAGAGTCAGGTGAATCTTGTTCCCGGTATGTATACCGTTACCATCACGGATATTCATATCAGCGGATGTATTTTGGTTGATTCGGTTCAGGTTGGACAACCCGAAAAGGTTACGGTCAACCTGTCGGTAACAAAAGTTGCCTGTAGCGGAAGCAATAACTATGTGGTAACGGCTATACCCGGAGGCGGTACTCCCGGGTATTTTTATACCTGGAGTTTCGCAGGCACCGGACAGGTAGAAAGCAACCTGAGTCCGGGTACCTATATTGTCGAAGTTACCGATACCAATGGCTGCGACACCGCTCAGATTTTTTCGATTACACCATCTTCCACCCCTTTTATAATGCCCCCTGTCATTCAGAATCCGAAATGCCTGCTTCCCAACGGCAGTGTATCAATCAGCATTTTCGGAGGAGTAAGACCTTATGCCTACGCCTGGAGTCCTTCGGTGAGTACCGATTCTGTTGCCAACAATCTTTCGCCGGGTACCTATACGGTTACGGTTACAGATGCATTCAGTTGTACAGATACCCGTACCCTGACGCTGGATAATTTTGCCTTGCCCCCGAATGTTGTTGCCACGGCCAGTCCGGTGAGTTGTCCGGGCGGAAGCAATGGAATGGTTACAGCAGTCCCCAATGCAGGATCTCTTCCGTATGCCTATTCCTGGTCACCTTCGGGAGGAACCGGCATCACCACTTCGTTGGTTGCGGCAGGCACCTACACCATTACCGTAACGGACGGACAGTCCTGTACAGCTACCGCTTCTGCAACTGTAACTCAACCGGGTCCGTTTTCGATTTTGGTAAACCGGCAGAATGTTTCCTGCTTTGGAGGAGCCTCAGGAACGGCAAGCGCCTTTGCAGGGGGAGGAACTCCGGCCTATACCTACAGCTGGTCCACAGGCTCAACAGTTTCTTCAATTTCAAATCTTGCCAAAGGACAGTATTATTTTACACTGACCGATGCCAACTCCTGTACTGCTCTGGATACGGTAACAATAACAGAACCACTGCTGCTGCAGGGGCAACTTCATGTAGTCAACAATGTGTTTTGCAACAAGGGAAGCAACGGCAGTATCAGCGTAACTCCTGCGGGCGGGACGCTGCCGTACACGTATTCCTGGTCACCGGTTTCAGTGAACGATTCAACCAATGCCAACCTGCCGGCAGGAACCTACAGCCTGACCATTACCGATAACAATGGCTGCACATTTGACAGTTCAGCTGTGCTGACTCAGCCTGCCGCCTTCGCTGCTACAGTCTTGCAAAATAATCCCCGGTGTTTTTCGGACAAAAACGGAAGCGCCTATGTTACAGTTTCAGGGGCCACTGCCCCTTATATTTATTCCTGGCAGCCCATGAGTAATTTCACCGATAGTATGACAGGCCAGCCGGCCGGTTCGTACACCTTGAATGTGTTCGACTCCCTGGGTTGTACATTTTCTGATACCATTGTGCTGGTTCAACCTACACAACTGAATACAAGTATTTCGCAGGTCAATGTCAGCTGCGCCGGAGCCAAAACAGGATCAGCAACTGCTCAGGCAAGCGGAGGAACGCCGCTTTACAGCTACAGCTGGAAGACAATTGCCGGATCAGATTCTGCCGCTGTGAAACTGGCAGCAGGGAGCTACTCGGTCTATGTCACAGACGCCAATGGTTGCCTGGACAGTGCCAGCGCAACACTGACCCAGCCATCTCCGCTGACTTCAACCATAGCCGTTTCAAACCTGACCTGCTATCAGGATTCATCGGGATCGGCCAACGCCATAGCGGGAGGAGGAACAGGAGGATATGCCTATTCCTGGATGCCGGGAAACCTTACAGGCGGCTCTGTCAACTATCTTCTGGCCGGATCCTATACCCTGACCATTACAGACCTTTCGGGTTGCAGCCTTGCAGATACGGTAGTCATCACACAGCCACCGGCCATTACGGACAGTATGAAAATTGTGAATGTGCTTTGTTTCAGCAAAGGCACGGGGAGCATTCAGATCAGCGCTTACGGCGGAAACGGCGGCTATAGTTACTCCTGGAATACCGGAAGCTCAGCCAATTTAATCCCGAACCTTACTTCCGGAGTTTACACTGTGACTATAACCGATTCAAAAAACTGCAGCATCCAGGATTCTGCAATTGTAAGCCAGGCCACACAGGTAGCAATTGCCTCAGCAGGTTTTCCGGTTGGATGTTACAAATCCTGTAACGGACAAGCGGTAATCATCCCTTCTGCCGGTATAAAACCATACACGGTAGAGTGGTCGACCGGCAGCCACAATTTAAGTATTGATAGTCTTTGCATCGGCACCTACTCGGTACAGGTGACAGACGCAAACGGCTGTACGAATACAACCAGCATCGTTATTACGGAACCCACTGCACTTTCGCTAAGCGGAACCAGTGTCACGGCGCATTGCAATCAGAACGACGGGGTACTCACCGTAACGGCAAGCGGAGCCACTCCTCCCTACAGCTACCTTTGGAAACCAGGCAATGATACAGCAAGTTTAATTGACAGCGCTTATCCGGGCAACTACGCTGTCTTGGTAACAGATAACAACGGATGCCGGGATTCCCTGAAACTTAGCGTGGCCAATGCCGGCGGACCAAAAGCCGCCATTACCAGCTTCAGCAATGTAACCTGCTTCGGAAACTGCAACGGCCTTGCCTCCGCCACAGCCAGCGGAGGCGTCGGCCCTTATTCCTATAGCTGGAATACCGTACCGGTGCAGGACACTTCTGCTATCAGCGATTTATGTACAGGCACCTATACCGTCACCGTCAGCGATCAGTTTGGCTGCAAGGATACAGCCCGGGTTAAAATCAGCTCCCCCTCTGTTCTGATTGTGATTACCTCAGGAGACACAAATATCTGCATAGGCCAGGTCGCCCACCTCAATGCAGCTGCTACCGGAGGCACTCCGGCTTATACCTTTACCTGGAATAACGGATTGTTTACCGGAGCCAATTTCAGCCCCAACCCGACCCTCACCACTACCTACACCGTTATTGCAACGGATGAAAACGGATGTCCCTCAAACCCGGTTACGATAACCGTCCACGTCAAGCCTCCTTTGGATATTCAGGCACAGGCCTCTCCTGCGGGCATTTGTCCGGGCTCCCCGGCTAAACTGTCTGTATACGCCAGCGGCGGTTCGGGCAGCTATTCCTTTACCTGGGAACCCTTTAACTATACAGGGGACACGATCACCGTAGCGCCTGAAGTAACCACAACGTATACGGTAGTTGTAAACGACGGATGTACCACTCCTCCCGATTCAGCCCTGATTACAGTGTCGGTCTATTCAAATCCCATTGTGAATTTTACGGCAAACGACACGGGTGCCTGTCAGAATGTTTGCGTCAGCTTTACGGATAAAAGCACCTCTCCTGACGGCTCTGCAATTCAATCCTGGCTCTGGACCTTCGGTGACGGTAAAACTTCCACCCAGCAAAATCCCTCACATTGCTATGATAGGGTGGGCAAATACACGGTATCCCTTAGAGTTACGACTTCGCACGGCTGCACGAACGTTGCCACTAAACCCGATTACATCACTATAGAGGGATTACCGGTTGCAGGATTTGTCTGCAACCCGAATTCGGTCAGCGTACTGGCACCTTTTGTAAATTTTCAGGACAAATCTTCAGGTGCAGTAACCTGGAAATGGAATTTCGGTGATGGTTCCGAAATTGATTCAATGAATTATGTTCAAAACCCCCGGCACACCTATAAGGACACCGGGACGTACTGCGTCTGGCAGCTGGTAACGAACCTTTACGGATGCAAGGATTCCGCAGAAAACTGCCTGGTGGTATACCCGCAGTTCACCTTTTATATTCCCAATGCCTTTACCCCTAACGGAGATGGCCTCAACGACACTTTTAACGGGGTCGGTACCTATATCAAGAAATACAAAATGGACATTTTCGACCGTTGGGGAAATCTGATTTTTGAAACCAATAGCCTGAGCATAGGCTGGGACGGAAGAGCCAATTACGGAAGTTCTGTCGCCCAGCAGGATGTTTATGTCTGGCAGGTTGAGTTAACCGACGTTTTTGACATCTATCACACCTATATCGGGGATGTCACCCTGCTTAAGTAGGGAAACACTGCGTAACTTCCGACATTTAAGCTTTGCCCGAATTCAGCCTAAAAAATTCAGCCCCGGAATCCAAAATAATCTTAATTTGGCGGCATGAAAAGAATCGTACTTATTTCCCTCAGCCTTTTAGTTGCCACTCAGTTTGCAACGGCCCAATGGACCAAAACAACCGGAAGCGTTTCAACTGGTATTGTTACCGCCATTACTTCCGTTAAAAGTAATGTTTATGCAGCAACCGACGCAGGTTCAGGCCTGTTTGTAACCACAAACAGCGGAACGGTCTGGACTGCGATCAACAGCGGCCTTACAGCCTATACTTCCGTTCTGGCCCTTGCCGTATCAGATACCTTGCTCTTTGCCGCAACACAAAGCGGAGGGGTTTTTCTCTCCAGCAATTACGGAACCACCTGGACAGCTGAAAATAGCGGCCTTACAAATACCGGGGTTTATTCGCTTGCGCTGATCGGCAGCGATCTGTTTGCAGCAACCTTCAGCGGGGTTTTTATGTCTACCAACAACGGAACTTCCTGGAAGACGGTGAACACCGGTTTGACCAGCCTTGATGTAGTGTCCCTTGCGGTATCCGGAAAAAACCTATATGCCGGAACTGAAAATGGTCTGGTTTTTATGTCAACCAACAATGGCAGCAACTGGACCGTTGCAAGCGGAAGCGGATCAGATTCCCTGAATACCGGCGGAAATAATTTAACACAACTCTATGCGTCCGGAAACTATCTGTATGCCGTTACCTGGGGCAGCGGAATATTCATGTCATCGAACAACGGAGTTTCCTGGTCTGCAATCAATACAGGAATCGGAGGAGGAGGTTATGTGTACGTTATGCTTTCCTCAGGTGGCAACATCTATGCTGCCACGGATGGCTCCGGAGTTTATATGTCCGCCAATAACGGGACCAGCTGGTCTGCTTATAACGGAGGAATGACCACCGCAAACATCACTTCGCTGGCTGCAATCGGCTCTGACCTCTATGCGGGTTCAAACGGAAGCGGAGTTTACATTACCAATATCAGTACCGGAATTGAAGAACATTCGAATCCGGCTGCCGTAAGCGTTTACCCGAATCCGTTCAACACCAGCAGCAACCTGAGCCTGAAATTGCAGGAAAATGCCCTGGTGCAGATTTCTGTTTACAACGCTCTTGGACAGCTTGTGCAAGCTGTCGAGAACAAAAACCTGAGCGCCGGAAATTACCTGTATACCCTGACCGTGTCAAACAGAGGTGTTTACTTCATTCACAGCCTGATCAACGGGGTCCCTTCGGTTCAAAAAATCGTTCAGGAAGATTGAAGCAATAAATTCGTTGGTTATTCGCAAAGATTTTTACTACCTTCATTAGTAGTCCATTTTTTAGTTGGATTAAGGCAAACAAGGCTATTAATTAAAAAAAAGACGAAAATGAAAAGAAAATTACTGGTGGGATTTATCGCTTCTTTAGTGCTGCTGACCACTGATTCAGCAAAAGCTTTAACGGAAATTCAAAATTACCAGAACGGAAGGGTGGTTTTTCAGATTCTGGAAAACGCAATTGTGCAGATTCCCGCTGATGTAAATGGTGTGGTAAACATCAACGGCACCCCTTTCCTTTCTCAGATCAGCGGAAAATATGCGATTACAAACGTTATCCGCAAGCATCCGAAAATTTCCGACGCTCATTTGAGCAATGTATATGAGATTCAGTTCAACAATTTCAGCATGATCGATTCGCTGATTGCAGAGCTGGGCAGAAACTCATTTATAAAATATGCTGAAAAGAAATACCTGCGTTACCAGTTTTTAACTCCAAATGATCCCTATTACACGTATCAGTGGCATTTGCCTCAAATCAATGCAGCAGCAGCCTGGGATATAAGTAAAGGAAACCCATCTGTAGTTGTTGCAGATGTGGACGGTGCAATTCTGATTAGCCACCCTGACCTCTCTGCCCAGATATCTTCCAAATCCTGGGATGTGGCCGACAACGACAACAATCCCAACCCCCCTTTTCAAAATTCAAACTGGGACCACGGAACCCATACGGCCGGACTGATCGGAGCAGGTACAAACAATTCGACCGGGGTTTCGTCAATCGGATTTGGCATCACGATAATGGCTATTAAAGCTACATACGACACCGCGTCCAACACAGAGGCCATCGATGTGGGTTGGGATGCGATCATTTACGCCGTAGATTCGGGTGCGAGAGTCATCAGTTGCTCCTGGGGCGGATCGAACTCTTCAGCATACGAGCAGGACGTGGTTAATTATGCCTATAACAAGGGCGTCCTTATCGTTGCGGCAGCAGGAAATAACGGAAATACGACCATGATCTATCCTGCAGCTTATACCCATGTTATAGCTGTAGCCTCAACCGGAGCAACGAATGCACTTTCAGGCTTTTCCGATTACGGAAGCTGGATAACGCTTTGTGCACCCGGAGAGAACATCCTCAGTACCATTACCAATCACACGGGCACAGCGGGATGTGTCAATGGCAATAATGTAAATTACTACGATTGCCTTTCGGGAACTTCTATGGCAACCCCTATGGTTGCGGGTCTTGCAGGATTAATGCTTTCACTGAACCCCACGCTGACACCTGCTCAGCTGACCAGTTGCCTGACCAGCAGTTGTACCAATATCAGTTCAATCGGAACAAACTCAGGAAATGTCGGAGCCGGATTAATAAATGCCCAGGCCGCGCTTCAGTGTGTGGCAGGAATTGCGGGTTCTGCTCCCGTGACAAACTTTGTAGCCAACCAGGTAACAATAAAAACGGGGCAAAGCATAAACTTCACCGACTTGTCGACCAATAACCCGACTTCCTGGTCCTGGACTTTTACCGGAGCGGCCACTACAAGTTCGGCTGTACAGAATCCTTCAGGAATTGTATACAACACAAAAGGATGCTATGCAGTCAGTTTGACAGCCACAAACAACATAGGCTCCAGTCCTGTTACGAAGACCTGTTACATTACAGTGGCAGGCAGTTTGACAAATGAGTGCGATACCATCGCCAACTTTGTCAACAAAGATACCTTGACCATTTACCTGAATTCGGAAGGAAAGGGTAACTGGGGATATGTTTTAGGCTCAAATAACTTAGGAGACGAAGCGAATTGCGATTATTTTTCAAGCCCTCCTCCTTCCGGCTACGATATCACAGGAGCCGGGGTTTTATTTGTAAAGAACTTTGCCGGCAGTTCGGGAGACGTTGTACAGGTATCCATCTGGGACAATGCAAACGGATATCCCTCCAATACCCTCGCCAATAAAGAGGTTAAGATCAATACCCTGAAAGTAGATGAGTGGAATTTCATTAACTTCGACTCCCCGGTAAACGTTACAGGTTCCTATTACCTGGGCATTCAGTTCAGCACGACAAATTCACCGGCGGATACGATCGCTATTGCCTGTACCATAAGCGGAGAAGTAACACCCAATAGGGCCTGGATGAGGTATCAGGGGCTTTGGGCAAACGACTCTGCAGTGTGGACCAACTTCCGAACGGCAGAGGCCATCGCTCCGATTCTGTGCCATGGCAGCGCTACCGGAATTGCCGGGTCAGCCGGCAAAACTACACTGACTGTTTTCCCCAATCCTTCAACCGGAGAAGTTAATATCCTGTATCCTCCGGGGTTCAATGAACCGGTCAGCATTTCGGTTTACAATGAATGGGGAGCTTTGGTGGCAAAAGCGGGCAACTCAGATCTGCACGGAGGATCGGTAGTCGTAAATCTTAGCAGAGAAGCTACCGGTGTTTATTACATACAAAGCACTACAGGCAAGGGAACCGAAATCAGAAAAATCGTACTGGAACGTTAAACACCGGATTTTCCTCTACCTGAGATTTTATCTTTAAAAAAGCACGGGCTCTGCAACCCGTGCTTATTTTTTTACAAACTTTAGGCTTCCGCTTTACGTAAAACGAACCGCGAACTAAAACCTAGTCACATGTACTCCGAAAAACCCTCCGTTCCAAAATTTCTTGCCGCATTGCTCTTCCTTCCGCTATTTTGGGACGGAGCCGGGGAAGCCTTTTCTCAATCTGTCGGAATCGGGCCAGCTCAGTTCGTACCTAAAAGTACGCTTGATGTGAATGGCGGTATAACTGTAGGGACTGGCTATGCAGGCGTATATGCTGCCCCGGCAAATGGCTTAACCGTTCAGGGGTTCGTTGGCATAGGAGTAGGTGCTCCGGGCGGAATAACTTCCCCTTTGACCATATCCTACTCCCCTGCAAACGGGACACCGGCAGTGAATATTGGATTTTTCCCGGGTCCAACCGTTACCGGCGGCATCAATGATGTAATTCAGAATAATATTGGTACCGTACCTCCGGCCAATGACAATACCGGTTTTTACGATGGCCTGCACAACGTTATTGCATTCGCATCGAATAACACAATCGGAACGGTAGCGGGCGTTTACAATCAGGTTAACAGCTGTTGCACCTTCAGTACGGTCAACTCGTTGTATGGTACCTTAAACTCATTGGATGTTTCCTGGTCGCATCAGACAGCCAGCACTATATACGGTACATCCAATACAATTGGTACCGGTAACTCCACGGCGAGTTCAACCGGGTACGGAACCTATACCCTGTTCGAAGGCTCCCTGTCAACTGCCTACGGAGATTACGTGACCGCTACGGGATCAGGCCATTTGCTGAATGCCTACGGAATCTATGTTACCGATCTTTCGTTAAATGCAACAACCGCCTATGGGGTTTACTGTGCAGGAAATCAGATCAACTATTTCGGTGGTAATGTCGGGATTGGAATTACGGAACCCCAGGCCGACCTCCATATTTACAATTCGAATTGGACCGGTCTGGCCGCTCCAAATTATGCCATGATGATTATGGAGGCTGATCAGAATGCAGGCTCTTTGAACGCGCAAATTTCCTTACGCGCCTATTCAGGTTCCGGCGGTAACGATGGGGGAGAAATTACAGGTTATGCAATAAGAGGAAGCAAGGCTTCCCCATCGGCAACTCAGGCCGGAGATAACCTTTTGATATTAGACGGTGGGGGTTACGGGACCGCAGCTAACCAATTCGGAGGATCCATTCAAATGACGGCCGGAAGCAACTGGAGTTCGACCAATGCTGAAACATACATGGGCTTTTACACAACTCCGGCCGGCAGCACGGGCTATGTAGCAGCCAGAATGACGATTGCCAGTAACGGGAATGTAGGTATTGGAACAACAAGCCCATCCAACATGCTTGAATTGTACAACTCGACAACTACTGCTTCAAGTATGCTGATTCAGGGAGGAGCCGGAGGTGGTGGAAATGCGACCGGACTGCAAATCAGAACCTGGTCAGGAATGGCAGCAGGCACCTATGTGCAATTCGGAGCAACGGACGATGGTCTTTCTTCTGAACGTGCAGGTATATTTGTTCCCAATTCCACCACCAACGGAGTGATAGAAGCAGTATCTGTGTTAAAATCTTCGGGCAATGTGGGTATCGGAACCACCAGTCCGGGCTATCTTTTGGCGGTTAACGGAAATACATCCTGCACAGGTGGAGTCTGGAGCGCATCGGACGGACGGTACAAAAAAAATATTACCTGCGTTTCAAATGCACTGGATAAAGTAAAGTCCCTGCAGGCCGTGACGTACAACTGGGATCTTGAAAAAACCGCCAGAGAAGGAATGACAATGGATGACCGCACGTATTTCGGATTCATAGCACAGGAAGTTCAGAAAGTCATGCCAGAAGCCGTTCAAGAGGCTCCCGGAGATAACCTTCTTAGAATTGACTATGCCCAGATCACACCCGTATTGGTTGAAGCAGTGAAGGAACAACAAAAGAAAATTGAAGAACTGGAAGCCTTGGTTGCACAACAAGGGCTTCTGCTTAAAAAACTAAGCACGCCCTAAACTCAGGAACCCCTTAAACACGTATACCCGCGATCAGAACATCATCGACCTGGTCGTTTGATTTTTTCCAGTCCGCAAACGATTCTTCCAGAATGCGCTGTTGTTCCTTTGCAGGATGATGCCAGCATGTACCCAGTAAATCCGTAAGCTGTTTCAACATAAACTTCCTGCCCTTTTCTCCTCCAAACTGATCAGAATAACCATCTGTAAACAGGTAAATCATGTCTCCTTTGTTAAGCTGAAGGATATGCTCTGTAAAGGATTGCTCCTCTCCGAACTGGGCCCCTCCTACCGGAAATTTATCACCGTTTATTTTTTTTAGTTTTTCAGGATACGCATCACTGAAAAGATAAAGAGGGCGGTAGGCCCCTGCATAGCGGATCTGATTTTTTCCGGCATCAAAAACGCAGAGGGCGATGTCCATCCCGTCCTTGCTGCCTATGCCTGAATTTCCCTGTTTCAGGGCAGCCTGAATTCCTTTTCGCAGCTGATTGAGAATTTCGGCTGCTGAGAAAATACCTTTTTCAATAACGACCTGATTCAACAGATTATGACCTATCATGCTCATGAAGGCCCCGGGCACCCCATGTCCTGTACAATCAACAATTGCTATTATTTTTTTATCCCCCTTTTCGTAAAACCAGTAAAAATCCCCGCTGACAATATCGCGGGGTTTGTAAAAAATAAAAGAGTCCGAAAAAGCCTTGTGAATGTCTGACAGCGGGGGCAAAATCGCATCCTGAATTTTTCTCGCGTATTCGATGCTGCTCGTGATGTCCCTGTTTTTATCAGCCAGCTGAATGGTGCGGTCAAGAACCATTCGTTCCAGGGCCTTTTTTTGCAGGGCCACCCTTAGGGTTCGGTACTGACTGAATCCCCAGGTGGAAACAAGCATTGCAAGCACAAAAAAGAAATAAGCAAGTTTGGTTTTGTACCAGGGAGGGTAAACAGAAATCCGTATGGAAGTGCCGGTAGTATTCCATTCTCCGTCACTGTTGGAAGCCCTTACCCTGAACGTGTATTCACCCGGACTGAGTTCGGGGTATTCGGCAATATTCCGAATACCGGGAGGTGACCAGTCGCGCTGCAAGCCCTCCATTTTCCAGGAATATTTGTTCCTTCCGGGATCATCAAAATCAAGTGCCGTAAATTCAAACGAAAAGGAATTGTCTTTGTACGAAACCCCGATATGACGCTTTACAAGAACCGAACTGTCGAGTTTCACTTCCTTATTAAATCGCTTATAGGAAGTAATGTATACGGGAGGAATATGGCTGCTGGAGGTCAGGCGTTCGGGGTAAAAAACGCTGATTCCGTTGAGTCCGCCGAAATACAGCTGTCCGTCCGAAGCAGTATAGTAAGCCCCCTGATTAAATTCCTCACCTTGCAGGCCATCATCGGGACCGTAATTGGTAAAGGCTGAACCATCTGTGTTTTCAACAAAGGGGTTGAATTTACTGAGCCCTTTGTTAGTGCTCATCCATAAATTACCTCTTTCGTCAGGAAGAATGCTGTAAATGTAATTGTTGGGCAAGCCGTCCTTTTTGTAATAGGAAAGAAAAGATCCTGATCCGGGGTCGAACCTGTTCAGGCCGTTGTCAGTGGCAATCCAGGCAATTCCGTTGTCGTCGTGGTAAACATAGTTGACGGTATTGGAACTAAGGGAATGTTTTGAAGAATTTTCGTGTTTGTAAACGCGGATCTTTTTTGTGCGGGTATTGAGTACATCAAAACCGCCTGCTACTGTGCCAATCCACAATTCTCCGTTTTTATCCAAACCCAGAAAATAAATACTGTTGGAACTGAGCCCATTATTGACAGTGTATTTACTGAAAGTTTCAGACCGCTCGTCGAGCAGAAAGAGACCCTCTTCAAGAGTTCCGATCCAGAGCTTACCACCCTCTTTGGTCATGCAGGTAATATTCTGTCCGGACAAAATGCTGTTGGAGGCCTTAAAATTGCGAAATGTTTTATTTTTCAGATCAACTTTAACCAACCCGCCTCCCCATGTTCCCAGCCAGTAACTATCCTCAGCATTTTTCAGTATGCTGAGGACTCCGTTTTCACTTCCGTAAGGGATACCTTTGGGCAGTTCCAGGGCCTTACCGCTGACCAGATCGATTACGCTCAGGCCTTTGCTGCTGGTTCCCAAAAGCAACCTGTTTCCATCTTTCAGCACGGACATAATATCGTTGCTCCCAAGTGCGCCGGTTTCGAAATCCTGGGTGGTAATCGTCTTGAATTTCAGTTTCCCCGCCTGCAAAAAGTCAACCCCAAGATCGGTTCCCACCCACATATAGCCCGAAGGATCAAAGTAAATGCAGTGAATTTTATCACTTAATAAATTTCCAGGCTGATCGCCCGAACTGATTTCCCGGTAGTTTCCTTTGCTGTCCAGCAGAAGAATTCCTTTTTTATCCGTACCATAATAATATACGCCCTCATTATTCCGGCTGGCAGAAGTAATCTGAAAGACATCCCCCTTTTTGTACCTCAACTGAGCAAACTGATCTTCTTTTATCAAGCCGTTCTGAACGTCAAGCATTTTAATTCCTTTCAGGTTGGTATTGATATAGATATGGCCCGCATTGTCAACTGTAGCCGAATTTATTTTTCCCAATTCCCGGTCTGAAAGACTGAGCCTGGTAAAACGGGCCGTTTGTTTATCAAAGGAATAAATACCAAGAGGAGTAATGACCCATAACTTCTGCTCAGCCGGATGTTCGACAATCAGGTAGATTTCGTTGGTGATGATCTCCGGTTTTTCTGAAGAACCTATAAAATAGCGCTGCACATCCAGGGTATTCAAATCAATTGCGTTTAAGCCCTTTGCAGTTGCGACCCATATTTTAGTATCCCGCCCAAGACATAAATTCTTAATCGAGTTATCGCTCAGGGAACTTTTGTTGGCCTCTTCAGACAGCAGCCGTATAAAATTATCAGTTCGGGGGTCGTAAATACTGATACCGTTGTTTTCAGAACCTATCCAGATGCGGCCCTGATTATCTTCCAGCAGGCAGCTTACAAAATTACCTGCTATGCTTTGCGGGTTATCGGGATCGGCGCTGTAAACCTTTATTTTATTGCCGTCGTAGCGGTTTAAACCGTCCTGGGTACCGAACCACATGAATCCCCGGTGATCCTGCAAAATACAATTCACCATCGACTGGGACAAACCCTGCTCTGAAGTAATGTGCCTGAGCTTTACGTTTAATTTCTGGGCAACGGATGAGTTCTGGCCTGCCGGGACATTCTGGCCTACGGAGACATGCTGGACAACGGATAGCTGGATAAGAAGCAAACTGATTCCCAGGCGCCTTGTTTTACAGAATAAGTTGGGAATACCTTTCATAAGCCTCTTGGAAAGCCGGCCAAATACAATTGGAAAGCCAGCCAAATATAAGAAGTTGATGCGGAAATACTACATTTGCAGAATGTCAAAAACGCAGGAAACAGAATGGTTTTCAGATTGGTTCAACAGTTCATACTACCATACCTTATACAAAAACAGGGATGAGACCGAAGCGAAACGCTTTATTGACAGTATTCTGGGACGGCTAAAGCTGAGGGATAATGCCCGTATTGCAGACATTGCCTGCGGGAGGGGAAGACATGCCATCTACCTGAATAAAAAAGGATACGATGTAACCGGCATTGACATTTCTGAAAACAGCATTGCATTCGCCAGGAGCCATGAAAATGAAAACCTGCGTTTTGCTGTACACGATATGCGCAAACCCTTTGTCAGCAACTATTTTGACCTGTGCCTGAATTTATTTACCAGTTTCGGTTATTTCAAAACTGAACACGAAAACGAACTTGCGGTAAAAACCATGTACACGGCCCTGAAAAAAGAGGGTATTCTGCTTATTGATTTTTTCAATTCGAATACCGTTTTGAGGCAATGCCCGGTCAGCGAAGAAAAAGACATTGACGGGATCCATTTTAAAATCCGCAAATACATTTCAGGTAACCAATTGATGAAAGACATTCAATTCAAAACCGATTCAGGGCTTCGTCAGTACAGCGAAAAAGTACAACTGCTCAGGCAGGCCGATTTTGAACACTACTTTAAAGCGACCGGTTTAAAAATCACCAATCTGTTCGGCAATTACCAGTTAGAGGATTTCAAGCCGGAGACATCAGAACGTCTGATTGTGGTCGGACAGAAAATCTAAGTGATTAGCAAAAAACCAGCGAATAGGGGTACCTCCCTAATGGCTAATGGTTAATCGCTCATTTTTTGGAGAGCCCCGTGAATACCTTCAAAATTTGGGTACTCACCGGCTGTTTCCAAAACCTCGGCGAAACGGACGATTCCGGCCTTATCGATGACGAAAGAGGCTCGTTTAGCCACACCTTTTAATCCCGCAATCCACTCCGGAAACATGCAACCGTAGGCTGTACAGGCCTGTTTGTTAAAATCAGAAAGAAGGGTGAAGTTGAGTTTCTGGTCTTCTTTGAACTTATTCAGACTAAAGGGGAGATCAACGGAAATACCGAAAACGACGGCATTCAGACTGTTGAACATAGCCAGTTCATCCCTGGTCTGACACATTTCTTTGGTGCAGGTACCCGTAAAGGCAGCAGGGAAAAAAAGTACTACTACGTTTTTGCCCTGGCAGTCGGCCAGTTTTACCATTTTCTTGTCTGTATCAGGCAGTTCGAAAAGCGGGGCTTTGTCTCCTATTTTAATTTGCATTGTTTTGATTTATTTGTTTCAGACAAAGAAAGCAAATATTCACTAAATTCGCCTTACAAAACAATCTAAAAAAAACAAACTAAAATGAACACAACATTGGTTGGAAAACAGGCTCCTTCATTTAAGGCAGATGCCGTTGTGAACGGAGGCGAATTTGTAAAAAACTTTTCATTGGATCAATACATAGGGAAAAAAATGGTGGTGTTTTTTTTCTACCCTAAGGATTTCACTTTCGTTTGTCCGACCGAACTGTTTGCCTTTCAGGAAAAGCTGGCTGAATTTGAAAAGCGCCACACTGCGGTAGTGGCCTGCTCAACGGATACCGAGCAAAGCCATTGGGGCTGGCTGCAAATGCCTAAAAAAATGGGCGGCATTCAGGGCATTACATACCCTGTCGTGGCCGACACGTCAAAAACCATCGCAGCCAATTACGGGGTATTAACCGGCGATTATTACACCGATGAACAGGGAAACCTCTGTACTACCGGCTCTATGATTGCCTACCGCGGGCTGTTCATACTTGACAAAAAGGGTGTGGTCAGGCATTTGCTGGTCAACGATCTTCCGCTGGGCCGCAACGTTGACGAAGCCCTTCGCATGGTGGATGCTATTCAGTTTACAGAAGAAAACGGAGAAGTCTGCCCTGCCAACTGGAGCAAAGGGAAAGAGGCGATGAAAGACACACACGACGGAGTGGCCAGCTATCTGGCCAAGCATTAAGAAGTCAAGCCAGACCGACTAGCGGTTTCGCACAAAGAAATCCAAAACCGCTGAGGTTTCTGAATCCCAGTAGGCATAGTCATGCCCGTGTTTTTCTGAAAGGTGAAGTTTGAATTTCTCAGGATTTTTGGTGCTGTTCAAAGCCTCAAAAAACAATTTACTCTGGCCGCAAGGCACGATTTTATCATTCTCTCCATGCCCCAAATAGAGGGGCACGGTAATTTTTACTGCGTTTCGCGCCGGATTGTCTGCTCCCTCCCAACGCGACCTGAACGAACCAAACTCCCCATAAACTCCCTTCATCAGATTATCTCCCGGAAAAAGGGTTTGATCGTAATCTCCCGAAAGGGCTGCCCCGGCTTTGAAAAGTGTTAAACTGTTTTCCATGATCAGAGCGACACCTCTGCCTCCGGTAGAAATACCAAAAATGTAATTATTCTGTCCGGGTTTCAATAGACCGAACTTTTTTTGGAGGGTACCGAAAAGGGTGTCCAGCACCCAGGGCAATTCGGGATAGCGTATCCAGTCCTTTCGGGTTTCGGGATAAAGGCGGGAAGCGTAAACGCTTTTGCCCATTTCAGGCAAAATGAGAATGTAACCTTTGCTCAACGCTGTGCTGCAAAAGGAGGAGGATGCACAGCATTTTTTCCTCGAAAAATTCCATCCGGGCAAAACCAGGATTTCACCAACGGGATGGATGCGGGGAAAAAGCAAATCCACACTGTCCCCGTTTAAAACCAGTGTAGTGTCCCGCTGAAAAAATAGTTGAACAGCTTTGGCAGGCGTAAAAACCGACAGGGGCAGAAGTGTAAAAACCGACAGGGGCAGAAGCGTAAAGACCAGTAGCAGCAGCAGGGGAATCCGGCAAATAGTGGACGACACTTTATTCAAAATCTTAAATTTAAGCTGTTGTCGCCAAAATTAGACTATTTATAATTGCTACCTTTAGGCCCTCAAAAAAAAACTTATGAGCGATCAACCTGAACATATCCAGTGCCTTATTCTCGGTAGCGGCCCTGCCGGATATACAGCTGCTATTTATGCAGCAAGAGCCGGACTTAAACCCGTTATTTACCAGGGACTCCAGCCCGGAGGTCAGCTTACAACTACTACGGAAGTTGAAAATTATCCGGGCTACCCGAAAGGAACCCAGGGTCCTGAAATGATGGAGGATTTTAAAGCCCAGGCCGAGCGGTTCGCAACAGAAGTGCGCTGGGGAATGGCAACAAAAGTCGACTTGACAGGTCCTTTACATAAAGTGGTTATTGATGATCAAACCACCGTTCAAACCCATGCACTAATAATTGCAACCGGCGCTTCTGCAAAATGGCTGGGCCTGGAATCAGAACAGAAATTCAACGGCTTTGGCGTTTCTGCCTGCGCCGTTTGTGACGGGTTCTTTTTCAAGGGTCAGGATGTGGCCATCGTTGGCGCGGGTGACACGGCTGCTGAAGAGGCCACTTACCTTGCCAAGCTTTGCAGAAAAGTTTACATGATTGTACGCAGAAGCGAAATGCGCGCTTCAAAAGCCATGCAGGAAAGGGTGCTGAAAACAGCAAATATTGAGATTTTGTGGAACAGCGAAACCAAAGAAATCACAGGAGACAAAGGAGTGACCGGGGCACGCATCCTCAACCTGAAAACCGGTCAGGAGCGCAACCTTGTTATTACCGGCTTTTTTGTTGCCATAGGACATCAGCCGAACACAGGCATTTTTAAGGACTGGCTTACCTTAGACGAGACCGGGTATATTAAAACAGTACCCGGTACCAGCAAGACCGGCAGGCCCGGGGTTTTTGCAGTAGGCGATGCACAGGATAAAGTTTACCGCCAGGCCGTTACTGCCGCAGGAAGTGGCTGCATGGGCGCCCTCGACGCCGAACGCTACCTGGCTGAAAAAGGAATTCACTAAATGCTGGCCTACAAAACATTTATTTTCATATACTTGCACTGAAAATGTAAGGTTCAATCATGTACAATAAAATTTGTACTGCACTGCTTTTTGTTGCTGTCCTTTTTGCGGCCAGGCCTTTGACGGCCCAGCAAATCCTCAGGGGCGACAACAAAACACCCAAAACGTATCTCGAATCAGAGGTGCTGGATCCTGATTACGGAATTAAAAAATACGACAGGCTCAATTTTATAATCGGCGGGGATTCCGTACGAAATGGCCCCAAGGGGTATGCCCTGCAAAACTGGTTCGAGGATTATTACAGCAATGGGAAATTGTTACACAGAGGGTATTATGTGGACGGCCAGTTAAAAGTTTACAGAAACTATTACGACAACGGACAGCTCGAAAGGGATTTCAAGGTAACAGATCTGAAACGCGCTGCCATGAAAATTTATTACAAGGATGGAAAACTGAAAGCCGATATTGAATACTACGGAAACAATGTGTTAAAAGAAGAGGACTTTTACCCTGGCGGCCAGCTGAAATATCAGGAAGAGCACACACGAAACATGGAAAACCTGATCCATATGAATTCCTTTGCAGAAAACGGAAAGCCCCAGAGTCTGTTTGAATTAACCGGGATAAAGAAAAAGGTGTATTACTATTATAAGAAAGAATACAATGAGAATGGAAACATCAAAGAAGAAGGCCCGATGAAATACAGTCTCGATCAGATTGATTATGTAAAAGAAGGCCTCTGGAAATTTTACGACGACAACGGCACCTACAAAAACTCAGACAATTTTGTAAACGGCCAGGGCGGCAATTCGAATTAGTTCTTAGGCGTATAAAACTGTTTGGGCTCGTGTTCTTTACCTTGGTTTTGGGGGTCGTTGTACTTTCCTTCCTTTTGTTTTGATTTGTTTCTCGCATCCACATCCTGAACATAGTGCCATTTGCCTTTCTTAAGCTGAAAGGCATCCACACTAAAGTCGGGTCCGTAATACTGATGCTGTCCTTCAAACCTCGGCTCGGAGGGAGAGAGGTGATCAAAAACAATCTGCGATAAGTGTTCGTCGTATTTCAGGGACATAACCACCTGAGCCGAATACTCAAAAACTACACGCTTTGGTGAAGCCTTCCCGTATTTGAATATATCCGCTCCGAAGCGGGGGCTACCGTCCGAATTAAAAGCAAGGACATCAACTATTTTTTTTGTCGTGAGCTTGTCCTGCAGACGTTGACCCAAAAGTGTGTACAGCTTTTTGCCCCTGCTCTTAACCGGGATAATTTTGTAATACAGCATGCCGTACCACTTTGCAGCTTCACCGGTATAATTTTCAGGGTTTTTGATATCGGCTGATTTATCGATAAGCGGGTAGAGCTGAAAAGCTTTCCGTTTAGGGTTCCAGGACTGAATGAAACCACAGTACAGGTGAGTTCCATCATTCAGAGGGACATCCCATTCGATGATCCTGAAAGTGCGATCGGGGTCAGTCAGGCGTCCGATTTCCGTCAGGGAGTCAAAGGGGTACTCAAAGGATTTTTCAAGCTGAAGGGCCCTTTCAAGGCAGGAATTCAGATTCCTGTTTACTTCCAGTTTTTCCCGGTCATTTTTGACAGCGTACAATTTTCTCTGAAACAAGAGTAAAGAATCCTCAAATTCACGCAACGATTTCTGTGCATAACCCGACCCGAAGGGAAGTATGCAAACCAGTATAAAAAGATGTTTACAGGTGCAGGGAATCCTTTTTAGCCAATAGGGCATCTTTTTCTTCTACGTTGTTTTCGTCTTTAATGCAGCAATCAACAGGACATACTGCGGCGCATTGCGGCTCATCGTGAAAACCCGTACACTCGGTGCATTTGTCTGCAGCAATGTAATAGAGATCCATCGATACAGGAGTCTGGGCAGCATCAGCTTCTGCCGTTATGCCTGAATTTTTTCCCGTAAAAGAACCTTTCACAGCGGTTCCGTCTGAAAAGCGCCATTCGGCGCCGCCTTCGTAAATTGCATTGTTGGGACACTCGGGCTCGCATGCTCCGCAATTAATGCACTCTTCTGTAATTTTAATAGCCATAGCTGTTTATCTTTGGACTGTAAAGATACAGAATCATGACGCTTCGGCAAAAAATAAATGCACTGGAAAAACTGGGGGCCGTTTTACTCCAGGCAGGTCAAAAAAAGGGAAAACTGGCTGAGTTTGCCGCAAGCAGTTCTATTTACAACGGATGGTTTACCGAAGAAAATGTACTGCATGTCTTTACAGAATGGGGAAAAAGTCTGGTACCCGAACAACTCAGCCGCTGGCTGGAACCCTATTCCGCCGAATCTTATTCCCTGGAACCTGAATCACCTGTAACCATAGGGCTGATCATGGCCGGCAATATTCCGCTTGCCGGTTTTCACGATCTGCTTTGTGTACTTCTGTCCGGACACAATGCACTGGTAAAAGCATCCGGCGACGATGAAAAATTGCCAAGACTGATTTGCGAAATCCTGATTTCGATTGAACCCGGATTCAAAAAACAAATTCAGTTTACAGAGGGACGACTTGCTAAAATTGATGCCATCATTGCAACAGGCAGCTCTAATTCTTCCAGGTACTTCGACTTCTATTTCGGGAAATACCCGCACATCATACGTAAAAACAGAAATTCAGCTGCCGTTTTAAGCGGCAGCGAAAGCAGACAGCAAATGCAATTACTTGGAAAAGATGTGTTTCAGTATTTTGGCCTGGGTTGCAGAAGCATCTCTAAATTATTCGTCCCCGAAGGCTATGATTTTGATCTTTTTTTTGGAGGTATTTTTGATTACAAAAACATCATCAACCACAATAAATACGCAAATAACTATGAATACAACAAAACCGTTTACCTCATGCAGGGAATCAACCTGATTGAAAATGGGTTTCTTTTGCTGAAAGAAGATATCGGATTATCTTCTCCTGTTGCTGTATTATTTTATGAATACTATTCCAATGCTACTGAGTTAAACCAAAGACTTCAGATGGATTCAGGGAATATCCAGTGCCTGGTTTCGGGCATGGATAACGTGAGCCGAAAAGTTGAGTTCGGGAGCGCCCAATCGCCGGAACTTTGGGATTATGCGGATGGAGTGGACACCCTGAAATTTCTTCAGAACCTCAGGAAGCAGCCTGTTTTTTAATGAAAATTCAACGATTTGACTGGACTTGGTTAAAATCTTACATTTGGTATCGTGTATTAAAAACCCAACCCGATGAAGCAAATTTACTTCCTGTTCTCCGCCCTGTTGCTGTGCTCCCTGACAAGGGCCCAGTCTCCAACCATTTATGGTTCATTTTTGCCAGTCAATGGTACCGCTGTAAAAGAGGTCTGGGATACGGCAACCAATGTATTGCCTATGCCTGCCTCCGGATCAGGAGTTACATGGGACTATTCCCTTAACTATGTCGGTTCAGATACCTTTCAGCTTTCGACTGTCCCGCCTGCTTCAGGACCCTCGGGAACAACATTTCCAACAGCTACAAATGGTGCCTTTGTACGGGCCATACCAAAATACGAAACGGTCGATTCGCTTTTTCTGTATTATAGGCTGAATTATAACGGCCTGTATAATATAGGAACCGTCAATGAAAAAAAGGCTTTCAACAATGCAGTATATACTGCCGTTAGGGCAGAACTGGTAACACCTTTCGAATTCAACAGCAGTACGCCGGTCACCTACGACACGTCCATACAGGTGGCTTATTTCAATTACACAATTCCTTCGTACGGCACTTTTCCAGTTAAGCATGTGCACACCCAGTACAAAATCATGTCCTACGAGGGTTACGGAACCTTAAAAATTCCGGGAGTAACCTATACCAATGTCGTAATGACAAATGAACTGGTCACTGAATTAGATACGTTTTATGTGAATGTTTTGGGAACCTATCAATATTATCCGGCCTACGTGCCTGCAAGTGAAACCGACTTTTCACGATGCGAATTTTTACGCAACAATACCTTCGCCACTTCGGTGTTGATGTATTTGCAGGACGACGATTTCGACGGTAACGCAAATGCAGCCTGGTATACCCTGCCGGTTGCATTCGGATCAATTTCAGGAACGGCCCTGGACTCATCCGGGAAAAGCGCATTGACCAAGGGTAAAAATCAGGTTTTATTGTTCAGGGACCACTCTAATTTTATGCGGGATGACATCCTGGATTATACGGTCACTGACCTGAACGGAAATTACCAGTTCGACTCAATTCCCTATGGTTATTACCGTGTGGCTGTCATTCCGGATACCACACAATACCCCAATTCGGTAACAACCTATTACGGGGATACCGTAGCAGGTTCTCCGGCAACCTGGATGCACTCCGATTCGATCAATACGATAAATTGCAGGTGCAACGCTACCGGAAACAATATTAAAATCAAATACCACGCCCCCCAATCCAATGCTGTATCGTTGTCGGGAAGCATTACAACAACCTTTCCCTACGAAAACCCCTTTATGGCCCCTTTGGATCCTATGCGCAAATCGGGAAGCAGGAAAAACAAGAATCTGGTAATGGCCTCAAATGATGTGAAAGGAATTGACATCGTCGTAAAAAAGAAACCCAGCGGATCACTGGCCGTTAAATCAAGCACGGACAGCAGCGGTAATTTCAGCTTCAACAACCTCGATCCCGGCAATTATACAATGATAGTGGATATGCCGGGAATCAGTTCTTCTGGCTCCTATTCGTTCACAGTCTCCTCCGGAAGCTCAATAAACTGCCTTAGTTACACCATCTTCCCGGATTCGATCAATCCGGATAACACCCTTTGCGGACCACTCTCTGCAGCCGATTTCAATTCAGGCCATTTTTCTGCCCGCGTTTATCCGAATCCCTGGTCGGCTGAAACCCGGATTGGAATTGAACTCCCTTCCAACTCCTTTGTTCTGATCGATCTGTATGACAATCTGGGTCAGAAAATCACTACGGTTGAAAATGCCTGCAAGGCCTCCGGATCTTACCAGTATGCGATTCAGCAGGACAACCTTCCCTCTTCCGGGATTTATTTACTGCGGGTATCGGCAAACAATTCGACCCAAACGATTAAGATCATAAAAGAATAATTTCGTTGAACCTGTGCTCTTTTAGGTTAGCTGTACCGATTGTCAGCCTCTTATTTATTACCCTTCAGGGCTTTACGCAACAACTGCATTTTGAAAATTTCAGCTCAGAGCAGGGGCTTTCAGACAAAGTTGTGCTTTCCATTGGACAGGACGAAAGAGGTTGCATCTGGTTGGGAACCTATAAAGGAGGGATAACAAAATACAACGGAGTCGGCTTTGAAAAAATAGGTGATAAGGATGGGCTTCCCTCTAACCTGATTTACAGTCTCACCAGGCCAGACCAGCACAGAATGATTGCCGGTACAGATCAGGGCATCGCTGTTTTTGATGGAAAAAAATTCAGCAATTATTCAAAGGATAACGGCCTTCCGGACGAAACGGTATTCAGCGGATTGTTCGATTCGGGGAATACGCTGTGGCTCGGTACCGGAAAAGGTGTTTGCACTTTTTCTGAACATCAGTTTAAAGCCTTTACAGCTGATTCGGCACTGAGCAACGCTACTGTATTTACTATCTATGAGGACAGCAGGAAACAGATTTGGTTTTGCACTGCTCACAAGGGACTTTTTTGTTACGACGGCAAAACAATGCGGAGGTACCAGGCAAAAAACGGTTTGGATTGCGAAGTGGTGTATTCGGTAATTGAAATTTCAGACAAGGTCTATTGGATACTGACCGAAAACAACCTGTTTGAACTGAGGGAAAATAAACTACAAATTGTCAAAATTGATGCGATAAAAGGAGGTGCATTTTTTTACTGTTCCCTGAAAGATCGCAGAGATGGTACAATCTGGATAGGAACCGACCAGGGGGTGTTGAATTACCGCAAGGGAAAATTTAATCTTCTTACTGTTAAAAACGGATTGGTTGACAACACAATCTGGAAAATTTTTCAGGACAGGGAAAACAACCTTTGGTTTGCTTCAAAACAAAACGGAGTTTCCAGGTTGTCCTCAGAACGTTTTTTATCGGTAACGACCAACGAAGGCCTTCCCAAAAATGAAATCAAGGGTATTCTGCTTCAGGATTCTAAAACCTTTGTCCTGACGGCTTCCGGATTATCTGAACTGGATAACGGGAAACTTGTTAAAAATGCAATTGTTCCTAAACTTCTTCTGCAAGGTGATTTAACATCCTTCATTTCAGATAAAAAATCTTTTCTAATGGCTTCGGAATACGGGGTAAACCGGTTTGACGGAATTAATTATGATACCCTGCGAAGCAATGCAAATAAAAACCTGGACAAATGTTATTGCATCATGCGGGATTCAAAAGGCACAACCTGGTTGGGAACCTTTGGTGGCCTGGCCCAACTGGAGAATAACAGAATCTTACCCTATTCCCGGCTGCAACTAAGCAAGCCGGTTAAATGCCTGATGGAAGACCGGCAAAAGCGAATCTGGATAGGAACCGATTACGGACTTTACCTGCTCAGTGAAAACAACCTGATTCACTTTTCCTTGCAGGAGGGTATGCCGGAGAAAATAGTCCAGGCCTTTTTTGAAGACAAAATGGGAACCGTATTTATTGCAACTGAGTCGGGCCTGTTCCGGCAGAAAAAAAATCAAAAAGATTTTACACGGATTTCGGACAGAAAAGATTTTAATTCGAACGACATAACTTCGGTTACAGTTGACACATGGGGATACATTTGGGCCGGTGCCACCAACGGTCTGAACAGAATAAAAATGGAGCACGATTCGGTAGCCGAGATTCGGCACTTCGATGCAGCCGACGGCTTTACCGGAGAAAGCTGCAATGCGGGAGTGATGACAGCAGATTCAGCGACCGGACAGATCTGGATCGGAACCAACAATGGGCTCCTGATTTACAACAGAGACCTGGACTTTGAAAACAAATGCAGGCCCATCACAAACATCACGGATATTAAAATAAATGGCAGTGCTAAAGAATGGGCAGAAGGAAAAATCCTTGTTTTACCCTATACCCAGAACAATTTTATTTTCAGTTTTATCGGAGTCAGTTTAACCGCCCCTCAGAAAGTCTCTTACCGCTACCGCCTGAAAGGTTTTGACAAAGACTGGATGGCAACAACCGAGCTTCAGGTTCCTTATCCGAATCTGGAACCCGGCACGTATGAATTTCAGGTAAAAGCCTGTACGAACGAAGGGATATGGAATACAGAACCTGTTTGTTTTGCGTTCAGGATTGAATCTCCTTTTTATCAGACCTGGTGGTTTTATTCGATTTGCATTCTGATTGCTATCGGCGGGGTATTCTCGTACATTAAAATTAAGCGCTCGAATGTTGAAATTTTAAAACAACAAAGCATTATCCAGGGAAAAAACCAGGAACTTGAAAAAGCAAATCGTGAAATTGCACAATACAACAAGAACATTACCGATAGTATTACCTATGCCAAAAGAATACAGGAAGCAATTCTTCCGGCCCACAAAAGAATTAAACAATACCTGAAAGATTTTTTCATCCTCTATAAACCCAAGGACATCGTAAGCGGAGATTTTTACTGGTTTGATCACCTGAATCACAAATCGCTTATTGCCGCTGTTGACTGTACGGGACACGGGGTACCCGGAGCATTGGTAAGCATGGTGGGGCACAACGGATTAACAAGAGTGATAAACGAGTTTGCCTTAACCCAGCCCGGAGCCATACTTGACAAACTGAATTCACTGGTTGAAGAAACACTCCGCCAGAATGACAAAACAGCTGTTCGGGACGGAATGGATATCTCCCTGCTGATGATTGATTCGGCCAACAGTCAGCTGAATTTTGCAGGTGCAAATAACGGGATGTACCTGCTGAGAAAAAAGAACAGGAAGCTAATCGACAATGGCAAAGAAATTCTACCCTCCCTCACCGGCAACGAATTTTGTCTGTTTGAAATTAAACCGGACAAACAACCCATCGGCAGTGAAAGCGAAATGAATTCGAATTTCACCAACCACATCATCCCTATAGAAAGCGGAGATCTCCTGTATTTATTTACCGACGGATTCGCCGATCAGTTTGGGGGCTCCAGGGGAAAAAAATTCCTGTACAAGCCCTTTAAACAATTGCTGCTGGACGTTTCTGCATTGCCCATGCAGGAGCAAAAGAAAGCCATTTACAAATCTCTGAAAGCCTGGATGGGAAGTCTGGAGCAGGTGGATGATGTTTGTGTGATCGGAATCAGGTTAAGCTAAAATCGTATCTTTGCATCCTTAATTATAATTATTAAATAGTACGGCAATGAGTATCGTTAATCTGCTTAGGGGAACAGGGGTGGCACTTGTTACTCCGTTTAAAGCCAATGGAAGTGTCGATTTTAAAGCGCTTGAAAAACTGGTTAACCACATTGTAAAAGGGAAGGTGGAATACCTTGTCGCTCTGGGAACAACCGGTGAGACCGCAACACTCTCAAAAAAGGAAAAAGCGGATGTACTGGAATGCATACAGGAAGCCGCGGATAAACGCGTACCGGTGGTTCTGGGACACGGAGGAAACAATACGCATGAAATTATCAGGGGATTTGACGGATACGATTTCTCCGCTATTGCTGCCGTTCTGTCGGTGTCGCCCTATTACAACAAACCCAGTCAGCAGGGCATTTTCGAGCACTACAGGCTGATTGCAAAAGAATCCCCCAAACCTGTTATTTTGTACAATGTGCCCGGACGGACGTCTTCAAATCTTACAGCAGAAACTACGCTTAGGATTGCCCATGAAGTAAAAAATGTAATTGGCATGAAAGAAGCTTCAGGCAATCTGGAGCAATGCATGAAAATCATCAAAAACAAACCGAAAGACTTTTTAGTAATATCAGGTGACGATGCGCTTACATTGCCAATCATCGCCTGCGGTGGCGACGGGGTCATATCTGTACTGGCCAATGCCTATCCGTTGGAATTTTCTGAAATGGTCAGACGTGCCCTCAGGGGAGACTGCAAAAAAGCCCGTTTGCTTCACTACAAGCACCTCGATATCATAGAGCAGATGTTTGCCGATGGCAATCCGGGAGGAGTCAAGGAATTTCTCTACCGTATAGGAATTTGCGAACACGCGGTTCGCCTGCCATTGGTGAGAGTGAACAAGGATGTTCAGGAAAAGATCAAAAAGTTAGCGAGCGAATAGGCAAGCGATTTGCGATCAGTGAGAACCAACTCTATTCGCTAAATTTGAGATTACTCCTTCTTGGGTTTCTTCCCTTTCAGCGTTCCGGTGAAGGTATACGACTCTTTCTGCTTTCCCTTCTTAAGAACGGCAGCAGTACCCTCAACGTCATCCCCGGTTATGGTACCGTCCCATTTGTAGACCAGGTCCTTGTTGTCACCGGTGGCCTCAACACTGAAGGTACAGGTAATAGGGCTGGCCGTTGAATCAAAGGTGGCTTCATAGGCCGTTGCCTTGTATCCATCGGCTATCATTTTTTTCCAACTGAACTTTCCCATTTTAAAACTAAGCTCTTCCTTTTCAGCAGGGCCCGGTTTTTTACCATCCTTGGTCAGATCGATAGTGTAGGTTTTCTTGTCCAAAGGTCCGGGAGGAACTTTTTCCTTCTTTTGAGCCAGGACTGTGCTGGCCATAAAAGCCAGCATCAGTGTTGCTCCGATTATTTTTTTCATGTTGCTTGGGTTATTTACCTTTGTTTTTCATTTCCTGAACTTCAATTCTGAAATCCTGAGCCGCTTTTTTTACATCCTGAAGAGCCTTGCGAACACGGGTTCCTGCGGCAGCGTTTCCGTTGTAAAATTTTTCTACATCAGCTTCCATAGCAGCTACGATGTTTTTTAAGTTTTCGTACTTTGTCATGTTAGGTTAGGTTTTAGGTTTAAAGTTAACAATATATGCATTAAACGGCGGCAATTTTATCTGCCTGATATTTACCAGACTTTAATTTGCCTACTATTTTCGAAAATGACGAAATCGTGTATTCGACATCCTCTAATGTGTGTACAGCTGTAGGTATCAACCTTAGAATAATTATTCCCTTGGGAACTACAGGATAGACGACCATAGAACAGAAAATATTGAAATTTTCCCGTAAATCAAATATCATGTTGGTCGCTTCCGGAATGGATCCGTTCAGGTAAACCGGGGTAACCGGGGATTGTGTTTTTCCGATTTCAAAACCCGCTTTTTTGAGTCCTTCCTGTAAAGCCCTGGTAATTTTCCACAAATTTTCCCGGAAGGAAGGTATTGTCCGCATCAGTTCGAGGCGCTTCAGTGCGCCTGCGACAAGAGGCATTGGCAAAGCCTTGGCAAAAATCTGGGAGCGCATATTGTAACGAAGGTATTCTACAATTTGCTCGTTGCTGGCTATGAAACCACCAATGAGCGCAAAAGATTTGGCAAAAGTTCCGAAATAAATATCAATTTCATCCTGAACACCCTGTTCCTCCCCTGTTCCGCCTCCGGTTTTCCCCATTACACCTATTCCATGTGCGTCATCCACAAATAGCCTGAAAGGGAACTTCTTTTTCAGGGCGGTTATTTCTTTTAGTTTACCCTGATCTCCGCTCATTCCGAAAACACCTTCTGTAATAACCAAAATTGCTCCGTTTGTTTCAGCAATTAATTTGACAGCCCTTTCGAGCTGTTTTTCAAGGGATTGGATATCATTGTGGGAATATACAAAGCGTTTGCCCATATGCAGCCGCACTCCGTCAATAATACACGCATGAGACTCTGCATCGTAAATAATGACATCGTGGCGGTCAACGAGGCAATCAATAGCCGAAACCATGCCTTGATAACCGTAATTAACTAATATAGCATCCTGTTTACTCACATACGAAGCCAATTCGACTTCGAGTTTTTCGTGCTGGTTTGAGTTCCCTGACATCATGCGCGCTCCCATAGGAAGGGCGAAGCCATAGTGGGCTGCAGCCTGGGCATCCGTTTCACGAACCTCCGGATGATTGGCCAGTCCTAAGTAATTGTTAAGGCTCCAGTTCAAACGCTCTTTTCCTCTGAAAACCATTCGGGGCCCGATTGCCCCTTCCAATTTGGGAAATGTAAAATAACCATGGGATTCTTTGGCATGCATTCCCAGTGGCCCTCTGTTTTCTTTTATCTTCTGAAATAAATCCTTCATTTCCTTGGTTATTAGAGCGAAATTAAAGGATAATTAAAGAATGACAAAAACTAGATATTAACAATTTATAAGATTGATACTGAATTAATTTGCTTATCTTTGCAGTCTTGAAAATGCGAGTAAAAAAGATCGTCGGCTTTTTCGCTTTGTTGGGTTTTGTAACGGCTTTTTTGAGCTCCTGCGACCCCTATGCCAAAATTGCCAAAAAAGCCTCTGTAGAACAGAAATACCAGATGGCCATGAGCGCCTTCGAAAAAGGAGAATATTACCGGGCACTTCCTTTGCTGGAAGAACTGATCACGGTTTACAGAGGAACGGCCAATGCTGAAAAAGTACAATATTATTATGCCTATTGCAATTACAATACAGGGGACTATATTCTTGCAGCCTATCATTTTAAAAGTTTTGTAAAATCCTTTCCTACCAGTACCAAAACCGAGGAGTGCGCCTACATGAATGCCTATTGCTATTACCTGACCTCCCCGGTTTACAGCCTTGATCAGACCGATACCCATATGGCCATCAGAGAGTTGCAAAGTTTTGTAAATCAATATCCCAAGAGTAAACACCTGGATGAAGCCAACGATATTATTTCCAAACTACGGATCAAGCTCGAAACCAAAGCCAGCGAAATCGCCAAGCAGTATTTCAAGATCAGCAATTACAAATCAGCAATTGTGGCCATTGATAATTTCACCAAAGATTTCCCGGATTCAAAGTTTATTGAAGAACTTAAATTCGTTCAGGTGAAGGCCAATTATTTACTGACGGTTAACAGCATTGATTCAAAAAGAGCTGAGCGTCTCAGGAGTACGGTGGACAGCTACCTTAAATTTGTTGACAAATACCCCAACAGCCAGTACCTGAAGGAAGCAGGAGCAGTTTATGATTTGGCATTAAAATTAAAGGATAAATATAAAATTCAACTAAATACCTAAAACGACCATGGATTACAAAAAAACAAATGCCGAAAGCACTACTGTTACACGCGATCTTAGACTGATGGAAGAGAAAACGAACAATTTGTATGAATCGATTTCAATAATATCCAAACGTGCCAATCAGATCGGCAGTGAAATTAAGGAAGAATTAACCGGCAAACTTGCTGAATTTGCATCTCATACAGATAACCTGGAAGAAGTTTTCGAAAACAGGGAACAGATTGAAATTTCTAAATTTTACGAACGCTTGCCGAAGCCTTCGGATATTGCCGTTCATGAATTTCTGGATGACAAAGTGTATTACAGAAAGCCGGTGATCGAGCCAATCGTCTAATTCACTACAATGCTATTTAGCGGCAAGAAAGTGCTTCTTGGTATTACCGGAGGTATTGCTGCATACAAATCGGCCGTTCTTACCCGCCTGCTTGTAAAAGAAGGGGCCCAGGTAAAAGTAATCCTGACGGATTCGGCTAAAGCATTTATTACACCTTTAACGTTCGCCACGCTTTCAAAAAATCCGGTCGTTACCGATCTGTATAATACCACAGACGGAACCTGGAGCAATCATGTAGAACTTGGACGTTGGGCGGATATTTTTTTAGTCGCCCCGGCCACTGCAAATACCATTGGCAAAATGGCTGCAGGCATCTGCGACAACCTCTTATTGGCAGCTTACCTGTCGGCCCGTTGTCAGGTTTACATTGCCCCCGCAATGGACCTGGACATGTTCGCTCATCCTTCTGTCAGAACCAACCTCCGTCTGCTTAAATCCTTCGGAAATTATATCATTGGCCCCAATTCGGGTGAACTGGCCAGCGGACTCAAAGGAGAAGGAAGAATGGCTGAACCCGAAGAAATTGTGGCTTTTCTTGCTTCTCAGTTTCTAAAAAAAGATCACTTAAAAGGCAAGACAGCCCTTGTTACAGCAGGTCCAACGTATGAAGCCATCGATCCGGTTCGCTTTATCGGCAATCATTCATCCGGCAAAATGGGATTTGCCCTGGCCGAAGAACTGGCTGGCCGCGGTACTCATGTAGTACTGGTAACCGGCCCCACCTCGCAGGTGGCTGAACATCCCAATATCCGCCGAATCGATGTGGTCTCGGCTCAGGAAATGCACATTGCCTGTCTTTCGCATTTTCACAAATGCGATATCGCAATACTTTCTGCAGCCGTAGCCGATTACAGGCCCCTAACAGCGGCAAAGGAAAAAATCAAAAAGAAATCTGCCGGACTTTCGGCCTCCGAACCGACGCTTTCCCTTGACTTAGTAGAGACAAAGGACATTCTTAAAGAACTCAGTCAGAAAAAAACCAGCAGGCAACTGCTGGTCGGATTTGCGCTGGAAACTGCAAACGAGCTGAATTTCGCAAAAGAAAAGCTTAAAAAGAAAAACCTGGATTTTATCGTTCTGAATTCCCTTAAGGACAAAGGTGCAGGTTTTAAAGGCGATACAAACAAGATCAGCATACTGGATAAAAACAATAAAATCAGTAAATTTGAGTTGAAAGACAAGAAAGAAGTTGCTGCGGATATTGTGGATTACCTGGTGCAGAAACTGAGCAAAAAAAATATCAAAAAAGGAATTAACAAAAATGGGAATTAGAACGAACCGCTCCTCCCTGTTAGCCAATCGTTATAGCTCAGGGGTTTTCACCAGGCTCCGTATTTCTCTATTCACCCTTTTAGCCGGAACCATTCTGCACGCACAGGAACTCAACTGCAAGGTTCAGGTACTGACCCCCCAGCTTTCAGGTGACAAGCACGTTTACGAAACCCTTCAAAAAGCCATCTTTGAATTCATGAACAATACCCACTGGACCAAGGACAATTTTAAAAATGAGGAGCGAATAGACTGCAGCGTGATGATTACCATCAGCGATAACACCAACAATACCTGCAAAGCTTCCATTCAGGTTCAGTCCGGAAGACCGACTTATAAGAGTTCCTACAGTTCGATATTAATCAATTACAACGATGCAAATTTCACGTTTCCATACGTGGAATACCAGCCGCTGGAGTTCAACGAAAGCGCCTACCTGTCAAACCTGACTTCGGTTCTGGCCTTTTATGCCTACATGTTCGTAGGCCTTGATTACGACAGTTTTTCGCTGTACGGAGGGACCCCTTATTTTCAGAAAGCAGCCACCGTCTGCACCAATGCACAGGGTGACCAAAGCGTTGTGGGATGGAACCAGGCGGATAACAGCAACCGGAACCGTTATGTAATGGTAAATAACCTGTTGGATCCGGTATACGCGCCCATCCGGGAGTATATGTACAAGTACCATCGTCTTGGACTGGATCAGATGTCGATTAACAGAGATCAGGGCAAAACGGTAATCCTCACCAACATGGCTTTGTTGCAAAAGGCTTACAGGGACAGGCCTACCTCCTTTTCACTTCAATTGTTTTTCAATGCCAAATCAGATGAAATCGTTAACCTTTTTTCAGGTGCCACTGCAGACGAAAAAAACCAGGTGATTGCAGTACTCAATGAGATTGATCCTGCCAACAGCAACAAGTACCAGAAGATCATGACTGCTCCCACCGCAGGCTCCAACTGATGATCAGACGAATCTTATCGTTCATTGGGATCGTACTGTTTATCTTCCTTTCTCTTTTGCTTGTCAAAAATGCCTTGCCCTACCTGAGCGGAAGCCGTGATTTTGCCTTTTTGGAATCCAAAATGGAGCTTGCTGACAATATAATCTGGCGCAGTTCATTTTACATGCACATCAGCGGATCCATTCTTTGTCTGCTGACCGGCATACTTCAGTTTTCCAGATGGATCATTATAAAAAAACCTATTATTCATAGAATACTGGGGCAGATTTATGTACTGAGTGTACTCTTGTTAGCCTGGCCGGGTGGACAATTTTTGAGTATGTATGCAAGCGGCGGGATTATGGCCCGGATACCGTTTTTTATTTTATCGGTACTGTGGGGCTACAGTACCTACAAGGGCTACGTTTTTATAAAAAAGAAAGACCGCCTCCGGCATTCGTCCTGGATGATACGATCCTATGCCTATGCAGCCACAGCGGTAAGTTTCAGAACCTATTTCCTGCTCCTGGAATACTTCGGGGATTTTGATCCTGTGCTGTGCAGCATAGTGGGCCAATGGGCCAGCCTGATCGGGAATGCCCTTTTCGCTGAGCTCATCATCCGTCGCTGCAAAGTTTCTTATTTTAAATTAACTTTGGAAGCGAAATGAAAATAATAGGTACACTCTTTTTTACCCTTTTCATTTTTCTGATTCCCGGACTGCAGGCCAAACCCCTTCAATCCGACTCCTCTAAACTGAAACTCGATCAGCTGGTAGAAAAGAAAATGCTGAAAGAAGTCAGGGAAATTCATAACAAACTCGATTTAAGCGCTTTTTCCAGAGCCTATAGCTCAGAAACATACGGATATGAGGTCTACCGGGAACCTGCCGGGCACCGGCATTATTACACTTGCGTGATGAAAGTTATGAGAGGAGCTTTCATCATTGAAAAATACGAATTCAAAGCCAATCCGGACAAAGGCAGCATTGAAGTAATGGATGAGAAAACAAAACGGTATCTTTCGGTTGATAAGTGGCTGGTTCTGTACAAAGATAAAGTCGCCCTGGATGAGCAAAATAAAAAATAGTACGAATGGTCAGTGCCCGAAATATTCATAAATCCTACGGAAGCCTTGAAGTCCTTAAAGGGATTGATATTGAAATCAAGCAGGGAGAAATTGTTTCCATTGTAGGGGCATCCGGTGCCGGCAAATCAACACTGCTCCACATTCTGGGTACGCTGGACAGACCTGACACCGGTGAGGTTATCATTAATGGCGTGTCCATTACCGGACTTCGGAGCAGAAAGCTCGCCGCCTTCAGAAATAAAAACATCGGTTTTGTATTTCAGTTTCACCACCTGCTTCCTGAATTTACGGCCCTTGAAAACGTATGCATCCCGGCCTTTATCGCCGGCACTTCCCAAAAGCAAGCAGAGGCCAACGCGAATCAGTTACTCGAATTTCTGGGGTTGGAGCAACGTGTTCATCACAAACCCGCTGAGCTTTCAGGCGGCGAGCAGCAACGCGTTGCAGTTGCCCGGGCCCTGATCAACAAACCGGCCATCATTCTGGCCGATGAACCATCGGGCAACCTGGATTCTACCACGGCCCGGGAATTGCACCATCTGTTTTTTACCTTGCGGGATCAGATGAAACAAACATTTATCATCGTTACGCACAACGAAGAACTCGCAAAACTTTCGGACCGGACATTTGTACTGAAGGATGGAAAACACATCTAGCTCAGGCCCTGGCCCAATAAAGCACGATCCTTTCGGAGCTTTGAGGATACGGGATTTCAGGTATTTTGTTCTGGCACGCTTCACCCTGACCATGGGCATCCTGATTCAAAGCGTAGTTGTCGAATGGCAGATGTGGCAGATTACCAAAGACCCCTTGCAACTGGGACTTATCGGACTGGCCGAAGCCCTTCCTTTTTTCTGTGTCGCCCTTTTCGCCGGACACATCGCAGACATTATCAGCCGGAAAAAAGTCATTCAGATGGCTACTTTTTTTTTGGTTCTGGGCACCGTCTTTCTTTTTTATTTCTCAATGGACATCCACGTGAATGTATTGCGATTCGGTAGTTACCCCATTTATTTCGCCATAGCCATAACCGGTCTGTGTCGGGGATTTATAGGCCCCTCCTACTCTGCATTTTTTGCGCAACTGGTGGCAAAAAATCATTACGTAAATGCAGCCACCTGGAGCAGCTCAACCTGGCAGGTCGCGGCCGTTGCAGGGCCCGCAACGGCCGGACTTTTGTACGGGTTTTTCGGGCCCTGCATTTCCTATGCCATCGATGCAGGCCTGATTCTGGCATCTCTGATTTTCATTTTCTTTATTCCGGCCCGGCCTGCAGGCAAAAAAGACAGAAGCGAATCAGTCTATGAAAGCATTTCAGCCGGAATACGTTTTGTCTTTTCAAATCAGGTTTTGCTGGGCGCACTGTCTTTAGATTTGTTCGCTGTTCTTTTCGGAGGAGCAGTCGCTTTGCTGCGCATCTTCTCAGACCAGATCCTGCACGCCGGTGCCACGGGACTCGGCTTTTTACGGTCAGCTCCTGCAATCGGTGCAGTAGTGGTGGCTCTGAGTATCGCATTTTTTCCGATTAAAAAGCGCGCCGGAAGAATTTTGTTAGGAAACGTGGCGGCCTTCGGAGTGTTCACCATAGCCTTTGCATTGTCGGAAAATTTCTACCTCTCCTTTGTGCTGCTGGCCATTACCGGAGGAGTAGACAATGTGAGCGTTGTCATACGAACGACTATCCTTCAGCTCGCTACCCCCGACGAAATGAGGGGCCGTGTTTCTTCAGTCAACAGCGTCTTCATCGGTTCCTCCAACGAAATCGGTGCCTTCGAATCAGGCGCCACCGCCAAACTCATGGGATTGATTCCTTCGGTCATATTTGGCGGGGTCATGACTTTGCTGGTGGTAGGAACCACAGCTAAAGTAGCCCCCATGCTGAGGGACATGGATTTATGAAAAGATTCATTTCTCTTTTATTCCTGACCTTTAATTAGTAACTTTAAGTAGTACGTTTTTTGTACAATATTGAAAAAATGAGTACCACCAAAATAACCGCTAAAAGCACTATTCTTCCAGGCGAGCCATTGTCTGAAAAAGCATTTAAGGCAATGATTAAGGAGGCAGAGAATGGCCGGTTTTTATCCGAGGAAGAATACAAAAAGGAATTTAACAAATGGCGAAAACAGATAAAGAAGTAGTTTTCATTCCGCTTCCTGTTTTTCGTTCATTCCAGTTTGTTAAAGATGTCAAGGAAATATATCTATATGGAGTAGAGACTTTCGGCGATGAAATGGCGGACATATTTCACGACAAGCTTGATGCTGGCTGATCTGCCCGTGTCTTACCTCGAATGGTTCAGCAGAAAGGGATTCCCCGAAGGAAAATTAGGGCTGCTGCTTCAGACGATTTATGGGATTAAACTGAATGGGCTGGAGTAGTTGCTCGACCTCCTTAAAAAAAACAACGGCAATCAGTGATGTATTGCCAGTTTTTTTTCCTTCACTACTTCAACGAATTTTCTCTTTTCTATTTTGCTGACAAGCCAGGATTCAAAATCAAAATAATCAAGCTCCTTTTTTTCAGTGGGATCACGGAAAATTTTAACCAGCTCTGCTCTCAAATATTTGTATGCCGCCATCCTCTCTTTTTCTGAATGAATACTGAACCCGTTGGCTTCGATAAATTTCAACAGCAGGATTTCAAATTTATAATGCCGGTTAATTTTTTGCAGATACCTGCTCGTCGATCTGGATGCCGAAATCATAAGATCATCACTTTTCATCTCAAAATGAACAATTAGATTTACTATTTTCGCACTGCAATACAGATCCGTCCGGTGCTTGTCTGAATTATTAATTATTTTACGCAGGAAATATTTTGCTTTATCGTATTGCTCTGCATAAATATATAGATAGGCGAAACAGTAGAATAATTCAATTTCGCTCTTATTACGAGTTTGTTTTAAGTCCTGTTCTTTAAATTCCTTCTGAATACTGCCAATTAACTTTAATCCTTCTTTGAGTGCGCCCGTGTTAATATATAAGGTCAGAAGAATAATATTGATGAAATAGAAGTTTGCTTCATTCAGGTGCTTTGATTTCGTTGACAATGACTTCAGCTTTTGCACGTTAATAAAAGTTTCGTCGAAACGGGAAAGATTGTTACAGGCTGCAACCAGGTTCTTCAAGGCATTGTGGTAATCTCCCGGATTGATTTCGATAAACTTGGGATTGGATTCATAAAAAGCAACTAATTTTCGCATGTTGGTATATGCATTTTGGTGATCATCCACGGAATGGGAAAATGAGCTTTTTCCATAGTAATACAAAATTTTGGCCCTGCCGGAGTTGAGCTTTTTCATTGAAGTGAACAATGGGGAATGAGCGACGCTCTTTAGTTTTTGAGCTGCAGCCTGTTTCTTCCCGCTGTATATCTTCATAAAAATGGATGAAACAAAGTGACGGTATTCAACAATGTTTCGATATTTGTCAATTGAATCCATTTCCCTGATGTACATTTCTTCCATTTCCTTTTCACTTTTAACAGTATACAACTGTTTTCTCATCAATCTGTTTTCAAGCGCAAGAACATCAAGCAGCAGGGTAAATCTCTCATAATGCAGCGCCATTTTTTTGGCCCTGCGAACTAGTTTTTCACATTGAGGATACAGTGATTTTTCAGAAAGGAATTCAATTTGATTTAAATAACTACGAAGTCTCGAATCAATATCTTTCTGGTACAATTCGGTACTTTCAAGAATGAAATTGTATAAATAATTCTTCGCTACATGGATTTGCCTGACAAACCTCTCACCCTGGAATTTTTTCTTTAGTTCATCTTCATTGTAATGATCCTGCTCCTGGATTGCATCAAAAAGAGCAAGGTAATTGGCATCTCCTTTTTTAGTGTAAAAGGAAGACAACCTTTTAAAATAGCCTTTCTCATTTCTGTTCAAAGACTTAATTAGCAGAAACAAGTCCTCCGATGCCTTTTTCATTTCCTACATTAAACGAAACAAGAACCAAAGATAATAAAGATTATTGCCCCTAAAAATTGAACTATTTAAAACGAAATGAACAAATTAGCTATTACAAGCAGGGGTTCATTTACTACAAATAGTAAAATATTAGGTTGACAATGGACAACACAGCAACTAACTTAGGTCATCGGTTAGCTGTTTACTGTTTATTGTATACTGTTTATTTATAAGTTTCTTTGCGTTTAAGCGTGATATAAAAAAGTGGCATGAGAAAAGTTTACTTTCGTCTTTTTTTCATCCTATTGTCGTCCGGTTATTACAGTACCGCATGCCTTTCTCAAAGCATCGGGATAGGCAGTAACCAGTTTGTACCGGCTCTTACCCTTGAAGTTAAAGCTCCGTCCGAAGGATTGCCAGCCAATACAGGAATAGCAGAGACTGGCATTTTACGCCTGAGTCAGAACAGTGGTGATATGGGGGTGCTCGACTTTGGTTTTGGCTCAACAGCTACCGGAGCCTATGTCCAGGCAACCAATAGCGGGGCGTTAGGAACACACTATAGTTTGCTTTTAAATCCCAATGGGGGTAATGTAGGGATAAATACATCAACGCCCGGAACCAATCTGGAAGTAAAGGGTAACGCAAATATTGATGTAAATTTGGGAGTAGGAGCGGGTGGAAATGTAAGTCCGCACATTCTTTTAAATACCGGTGGACTTTTTTTCGATGGGAGCTCGAATGCAATTTTTGGAATCAGTTCACAGCCAACATTGGTTTTACTTACTACAAATCAAACGGCTAACGTATATGGCATTTCTACTTCGCCCGGAATAAACGGATTTGGAAATAATCTGACAGCCACTAACCTTTTTGGAGTATATTCCACCATTGAAGTGGTAGCCCAGGCAACCGTCACAAATTTGTATAATTACTATGCCGTTGCTCCCGTTATTAGCACAAGTACCGTCACAAATGTTTACGGTTTATACCTCGAAAATATGACGGGTGGAACAACTAATTATGCGATATATTCGGCCGGTGGCAAAAATTATTTTGCTGGCAATGTCAGTCTCGGCACTACTCCAAATTACACTGCCTTGCTTAATTTAAATGGAGGTCATCTCAGAAGTCAACAAACAACGGCTCCGGCAATAGCGGTTACAATGGCCAATGGTATAACGGCAGCTGCAGTTGCAACAGGCTCAACTGATATGAAAGGGATAGTGACAACTACCGGCACTAATAATGGCACCAATACTGTTTTAACAATTACTTTTAATGGGTCATTTACGGTCGCTCCTGTCGTAATTATCAGCCCTGCAAATGCAAGTGCTCAGTCCTGGACTTATTTTGTAAACTCAGGCACAACAACGTTTACAATCAATTTTAGCGGAGGAGGAGCAACACCTTCGTTTAATTATATGGTTATTGAATAGTACTGAAATGAAAAACGCGATTAAGTACCCGTTGTATGTGAAAAAACAGAATGATGCAACCAGGCTGCTTGCAGGAAATAATCCGGACAAACTTGCTCTCACAGAAATGAAAACTATGGATACAGGAGTATTTCTAAACTACTTAGTAGATAAATTAAAAAGAAAAGAAAAGAGGCCTTGCCATCCTTTCAAAACTGCACTTCTGACTTTGCTTTTTCACATTTTGGCAGGTCCTGTTTTATCATCACAAAACCCCGTGCCAAAACCAACTTCGCTTAGAGGAAATGGGTTAGCATTCACCCAAAATAATGGCCAGATTGTCGACATGTCCCATCAACTGCGACCGGATATCCTTTACATGGGCTCAGGTTCCGGCATGGATATTTATATTAGAAAAACCGGGATCAGCTATGTCCAAAACAATCTTTCTGATTTTCCGAATGAGCATAAACGCTTTTCGGAAAAAAAAGAGAGTCCGGATTTTTTGGCAAATCAACAGGTTACAATCAACCGGTTGGATATGGATTTTGTGAATTGCAATTCAGCGATTCAGGAGATTAGCTCAGACAGTATTGAGGGCTATTGCAATTTCTATTATGGACACTGCCCCAACGGTATTCTCAACGTAAAATCCTACAACGAATTACAAATCAGAAATATTTACCGCAATATCGATGTAAAATATTATGGAGGCAAGGAAAGCGGTTTGAAGTACGATATAATTATTAATCCCGGAGCCGATCCGAACGATATAATTTTAAAATACAGCGGTGCTGAGAAACTGAGTCTAAATCACGGTCATTTAACAGTTCAAACTGTTCGGGGTCAATTAGGAGAATATCTTCCAAAGGTGTACCAAATTATAAATGGAGTAACAATTGATGTGAAGGCAGAGTATGTTTTGAGAGAAGTAAGCGGCAGCGCCAATCTGAACCCTTACGAAGTGACTTTTAAATTAGGACATTTCAATCATGATTATCCATTGACAATAGACCCTTGGATAACCTATTATGGAGGGAGCGGGAACGATTTTGCAACTTCCGTCACAACGGATGCGAATGGTGACATCATTTATACAGGCATAACAACTTCGGTTGATTTTCCAGTAAATCCGGGAGCATTCCAGTCTACCAAAGCAGCAGGAGGATTTCAAAATGGCTGTATAGTAAAATTTACCAGCGCGGGTGCCAGGGTTTTTGCTACTTACATTGGAGGAAACGACGCAGATGTTTTAGCAGGTGTCTCGACGGATGCCGCAAATACTATTTTTGCTACAGGCATGACCTATTCTGACAACTTTCCCACAATGAATCCTGGTGGAGGAGCTTATATGCAGGGATATCCGGGGTTTGAGGCTATTATCATTGTAAAATTTACGTCTGCAGGAACCTTACTGTGGTCAACCTTTTACGGTGGATCCTCTGGGTTACATTCTCAATCTGGACAAGATGTAACTGTTGACGGAACGGGCAATCTTTTCGTAACCGGTTGTTCAGAATATACTGATTTTCCCGTACTGGCTCCTTTTCAGGCCACGAATCATGCATCAGCGGGAAATTCCAATGCGATCATCCTTAAATTTGATAATAACGGTGTAAGACAATGGTCGACCTATTACGGAGGAACTTCGGGTGGTTCTGAAATCGGAACCGGAATTACCTGCGATGCTGCCGGAGATATTTATTTTTGTGGCACGACCGGTAATGAAAATGACTTTCCCCTGCTGTCAGCTTATCAGGTTAGCCGTGGTGGAGTTTTTATTGCCAAACTACTTGGAAGTACCGGATTTCCAATTTGGTCTACCTATTATGGAGCTGATCAGGACGATCAATGCGACGCGATTGCACTTGACTGCAACGGAAATGTTTTTATAAGCGGAGTCACCCAGTCTGCTACGGGTATGACCACCCCGGGTGCTTTCCAGCCAATCAACCCGCAAGCAGGACAGGGGTATCCTACTGTTTTTGTTGCAAAATTTAACAATGCCGGAATAAGGCAATGGGGTACTTATCTTGCAGGAGCTGCAATTGTGAATGGAACCGGAGAAAGTTCAGGTATAGTTTGCGACAAAAACAATAATGTAATCGTGGCAGGAGATACCTACGACGCTGGCTTCCCGGTTACTTCCTGCGCTTTTCAATCTGCATTTTACGGACATGAAGACAATTTCATTACCTCTTTTGACAACAATGGAAATCTGATTTACTCCAGTCTATTTGGATTGGGTGTCAATTCGTCTTCACCTGACAATGAAACATACAGTGGATTTGGTGGTTGTATTGCCGTGGGCGGCTGTTTTGTTTATCTGGCAGCATCCTCTGTATGTTCCTATCCGGTCACTCCGGGAGCATATCAGACAACTTGTGGAGGAAATGCTGACTTTTCGCTTCCTCAGCTGAACATCAGCATTTGTAATAGCACCAACAAGGCCTTGGCTTTCACAAGCAGTTCAAGTAGTTGTTGTTCAGGAAATTCAGTTAATTACACTTCCACATTTTTGACCTGTAATAGTGCAGGAACAACCTATAACTGGAGTTTTCCCGGGGGGACTCCATCAAGTTCCGCTCTGCAAAACCCCACAGGGATTTTATACAATACGCCAGGAACCTATGCTGTGAAGTTGATCATTACAACCCCATGTACTACTGACTCTTTGATAAAACCCGACTATATCAACGTGATCCCCTGCTCGTTTCTTAGTGTCACAGCGGCAGCCAATCCCATCTGTTCGGAGGGCTGTGCCACAGTAACAGCCACAGGAAGCAGTGGGACCGCACCCTATGCGTATAGCTGGAATACGGGAGCCACAGGGGCAACGATCACCCCCTGCGGTCTTCTGACAAGTACGGGCTACACTGTTACGGTAACCGATGCAGGGGCCAATACGGCAACCACTGCGGTAACAGTAACGGTTAACCCTTCAGTAAGTGTAAGCACAAGTCCAACTGCTGTGGGCTGTAACGGATCATCCAATGGAAGTATTACAGCCAACCCCAGTGCGGGCACAGGACTCTATACCTATAGCTGGAGTAATAACCAGGCAACTCAAACAGATGTCGGATTACCCCAGGGAACCTATACCCTAACGGTAACCGACGGTAAAGGCTGCACAGTAGTGACAACGGCCGCCATCACCCAGCCCCCGGCGATCTCTGCCAGTATAAACAGCGTTCCGGCCAGTTGCGGCTCTTCCAACGGGAGTGCAGGCGTTTCGGCTACAGGTGGCAGTGGGACCCTGAGCTATCTATGGAGTACTTCTGCAACTGCTCAGACCATATCGGGGCAGGCAGCCGGAAGTTATACTGTCACTGTCACCGATGGTAATGGCTGCACAGAGAGCACAGTGGCTGCTATCAGCAACGATCCGGCACCGGCCATAAACAGTTTGACAGCCCCTGAACTTAGCTGTAACGGCGCCAATAGTGGTACGGTTACTGTAACCGCCTCGGGAGGAAGCGGGGCTTTAACCTACAGCTGGAGTAATGGCAGCAGTGGTGTTACAGCCATAAGCGGATTAAGCTCAGGAACTTTTGTAGTAAGTGTAACCGATCAACTGGGTTGCAGGGCTGTTGCCTCGGCCGTTCTCTCCCAGCCGGCGGCATTAACCGCAGGCACAGGCACTGTGTCTTCAACCTGTGGAAACGCGAACGGCAGGGTGAACGTTTCCCCCGAAGGAGGTACTCCGGGCTATACCTGCCTTTGGAGCAACGCAGCCTCAGGCCGAACCGCCGGTAATCTTCTGGCTGGCAGTTATACAGTAACGGTAACTGACGCCAATGGCTGCAGTGTAACAAGGTCATTAGCAGTTACCAACATCAGCGGCCCCTCTGCCTATATTGATAAATTTACCAACGTTGCCTGTAACGGATCTGCCTCCGGTATGGCTCAGGCTATTGCTACGGGAGGCAGCGGAGCACTTCAGTACAGCTGGAGCAATACAGTAAAGGGTTCAGACAATCCAGGTATTGTGGCAGGTACCTACTCAGTAACTGTCACCGATGGGAATGGTTGTACGTCAACCGATTCTGTAAACATCACCCAGTCCCCTGCGCTTATTGCTATAGCAAGCTCCACCACTCCGCTTTGCAGCGGATCAGGCTCGGTGAATGTGAACGCGAGTGGTGGCAGCCCGGGGTATAATTATTTCTGGTCGGTAGGCTCAACAGCTCAATCGGTGAGCGGCCTTTTAAACAATACCTACTCCGTTACAGTAACCGACAGCAAGGGCTGTAGTGCAATTTCAACTACAGCGGTTACAGCGCCTTCTCCCATTACCATCAATACATCTTCCACCAGGGCCGGCTGCGGGCTTTCCAACGCAGGGGCAAGCGCATTGGCCAGCGGGGGCAGCGGAGCGTTGTCCTATCTATGGAGTAACACTGCCAGCGGGCCTGCCTTAAGTGGCATTCCTGCAGGAACCTATACCGTCACAGTCACCGATGGCAACGGCTGCACTCAGTCCGCTCTGGTTTTTGTGGGAAATAACCCAGGGCCGGCAATAACCAATTTACAGGTTACTGATCCCTTGTGTAATGGGGCCTTAACGGGCTCCGCCCTGGTGAACGCATCAGGGGGCAGCGGAGCGCTGAGCTACACCTGGAGCAATGGGTTTACGTCCCTTAGCGGACAGGTCGTTTCATCCCTGGCCGGCGGAACGTATCTTATTCGTGTTACCGATACCAGTGGCTGTCAGGCAGACAGCTCTGTAACCATTACCCAGCCTGCTCCACTTGAGCTAAGTACGACCAAAGTTTCTGCCACCTGTGGACAAGCTAATGGAAGTGCCGGCGTAAATGTTCTGGGAGGAAGCGGCCTCTATAATTTTAGCTGGAACACATCTTCCGGGATAATCAGCGGACAAATCCTATCCGGATTAACTGGCGGCATTTACTCGGTAACTGTTACCGATGCAAACAACTGCTCTGCAACAGCCAGTGTCTCCATCGGCAATAGCTCTCCCCCGGTTATCAACAGTTTAACCCAAACCCCTGTCTCCTGTTATGGGGGCAATAATGGTTCTGCCACAGTGTCTGCCTCCGGAGGAACGGGCACCCTTACCTACAGCTGGGGTAGCGGAGTGACGGGAACCACAACCATCAGCTCTCTGATGGTTGGTTTTCAGGTTGTTTTAGTAACCGATTCGCTCGGCTGCAGAATAGACCAGGTGGTAAACATCACCCAGCCCCCTGCCATCAACCCCTTTGCTGTGGCAGACCACAGCAGCCTTTGCGGCAAAAGCGACGCATCGGCAAGTGCTTCTGCAAGCGGAGGCGTGGGCACCTATAGCTATCAGTGGAGCAGCGGAACCAATCTGTTTACCGGCCAGACCGTTTCAGGAATGGGGCCCGGGATTTATACCCTCACCGTTTCCGATGCAAACGCCTGCACCCTAACCACCACTTTAACCATCACCACTACTGCCGGCCCGACAATCAGCTCGCTTACTCCTGTGAATCCTGCCTGTTCTGGTGAAACAGGCTTGGCCACTGTCAGCGCCACCGGCGCGGGTAGCCTGGCGTATAGGTGGAGTAATGCGCAGACAGGTTCAACCGATACCATTCTTGTCAGCGGAACTTATACGGTAACCATCACAGACAGCAATGGCTGCAGCACAACTCAATCAGCAACCATCAGTGTTCCTTCGACGGTCATTGCACAGGCATCCCAGCTCACTTCAGCCTCTTGCGGACAAAGTAACGGCAATGCTGCGGTCACTGCCTCGGGAGGCACAGGAAGTAATTACGCCTATAGCTGGAGCGGCAGCTCGACTGCTTTCTCGGGACAGGGGTCAGATTCACTCAAAGGCCTGATTTCAGGATCATATAGTGTAACAGTCACCGATCAAAACGGTTGTACCGGCACCTCATCCGTTACCATTCAAAATAGCAGCGGGCCATCAGTAAGCATACAAGACACCTCCAATACCTGCCAGGGTAAAACCGATGGAAGCATCACCATTCAGGCCACCGGAACCGCATTAACATACCTGTGGAGCAGCGGACAGAGATCGCAAAACCTAAGTAAGCTCTCCTCCGGAACCTACTCAGTCACCGTAACCGATGGGACAGGCTGCACGGCCACTACATCAGCAACCATCAGGCTGCTGTCAGGACCTACTGTAAATGTGAGCCGCGATACCTTAATCATGGCTGGCGCCAGCACTCAGTTATGGGCCGGCGGGGGTATCAGTTATTTATGGACTCCCTCCGGTTCACTCACTAATGCTGCCATCTTTAACCCCATTGCAGAACCTATCCAGACCACCACCTATACGGTCATCGTTACTGGCCCCAACGAGTGTCAGGCTTCTGACAGTGTAACGGTAACCGTGCGCCAGATTGATTGCGACTCAGTAACCATTTTCGTTCCAACGGCCTTTTCACCAAACGGTGACGGGATGAACGATGTGCTCTATGTGCGTCCTCCCGCTTGTGTAACGCAGATGGAGTTTCAGATATATGACCGATGGGGCGAACTCCTCTTTTCTACCAGCAACCCAAAGACAGGATGGGACGGTTCTTACAAAGGACAGCCCATGAATATGGGTGTCTTTGTCTATTACCTCACAGCAACAATCTTCAACGGACGAACGATCTCTAAAAAAGGTAATGTCACGCTGATGAAATAGCTATTACCTCTTCACAGGTAGTGAGGAATATTCCCTTCTCCAATAGGTCGGGTCTTACCGCACCCGGTGGTTAGTAAGGACTTCTTGGTTACGAAGGAACCATGGCTGACCATTTCATATCCAGAGACCCGGGATTCGATGCCTCTAAAACTTTTCGAAAACCCCCAACCCAAACAACGCAAAATCGTATTTCACAGGATCCTCGCTGTCCATTGCCCGCAAAGCGATATCCAGTTCCTCAACCGCCCTCGCATCATTCTGTTTTCGACTTAAAAGTCCCAGTTTCCGGGCCACATTTCCGGAGTGTACATCCAGGGGACATGACAACTGACCTGGCTTGATTGTTTTCCAGATCCCGAAATCAACCCCCGCCTTATCACTACGAACCATCCAGCGTAAAAACATATTGATCTTTTTCGCAGCCGACCCTTTTGAAGGGTCGGAAACATGTTTGGCCGTCCGCAGGGGATGATTAATTTCAAAAAACAATTGCTTAAACTCGCTTATTGCCGGCTGCAGGGATTCAGCAGCTTGCGAGTGCCTCGAGCGCCCCGATAAAATTGTCTCAAGCCCGCCTTTTTTAGTATAGATATGCCTGAGTCCCTTTATAAAATAAGTGAAATCCTGTGCATTGAAGGTTCGGTGCGTAAATCCGGCAAGCCTTTTAAGTTGGCTTGCCGAGTGATGCATAACAAAGTCATAAGGCGAATCACCCAGCAGGTCCATCATCCGGTGACCATTTTTCACAATCATTTTACGGTTTCCCCAGGCTATGGTGGCGGCCAGAAATCCGGCGATCTCAATATCTTCTTTCAACGAATAGCGATGCGGTACGCTGATCGGATCCAATTCAATAAACGAGGGCGTATTGTACTTCAGAACTTTTTCGTCCAGAAAGGACCTGAGTTCAGATTGGGGAACACGATTTTTCATAATTACAACGGCTACTAAAGGTAACTATTTGATTATCTTCGCATACAGGTATGAAGTTTGTAAACCCTTCTTTTTTATACGCTCTTTCTGCGGTTGCGATCCCGATACTTATTCACCTTTTCAATTTCAGACGCTACAAAACCGTTTACTTTACCAATGTTCGTTTCCTGAAGGAAGTTCAGCTCGAAACCAAATCCCGTTCGAGGTTAAAACATCTGCTGGTACTCCTCTCCCGCATTCTTGCCATTTCAATGCTGGTTCTGGCTTTTGCCCAACCCTGCATTCCGGTAGACCATAAAAAAATTGCTTCAGGCGAGCAACTGGTGAGTATATACCTCGACAACTCCTTCAGCATGGATGCCGTTAGCAAATCCGGAAGGCTATTGGACGAAGGAAAAAAAACGGCCGCAGAGGTTGCCGCTGCTTACAAACCCGGAGACCGCTTTCAGCTGCTGACCAATGATTTTGAGGGCCGGCACCAGCGGCTGCTGAGCAGGGATGAATTTCTGCAATTACTGGAAGAGGTGAAACTTTCTCCGGATTTTAAAAACCTGCAGCAGGTTTTTACCCGCCAGGCCGATTTACTCAATTCCAACGGGTCCAGAAACAAAACAGCTTTTGTTATTTCAGATTTTCAATCAGCCCTGCTTAACAAGGGTCTGATCAAAAACGACACGAACATTTCGGTTAACCTGGTTCCGTTAAACGCCGAAGACCGTAGCAACCTCTCCATGGACTCCTGTTGGTTCGTCTCCCCTGTCCGTAAACAAAATCAGGTCGAACAGCTGCATATCCGTATTAAAAATTTTTCCAATAAAACGTATGACAACATTCCTGTAAAGCTGGTCATCAACAATCAGGAAAGAACCCCTGCCAGTTTTAACCTGAAAGCCAACGCTCAACTGGACACAGTTCTATCCTTCACCATCAGGGAAGGCGGTATTCAAAGCGGCTGGGTTGAACTGAGCGACTACCCGGTAACCTTTGATGACAGGCTTTATTTTTCCTACACGGTTTTAAAACAAATTCCGATTCTTGCCATTAATCCGGCCGCTAAAGACAAACCCCAGGCAAGTGTCAATCCTTACCTGAAATCGCTTTTCGCAAAAGATTCGGTTGTGGTTTTCAGCAACACCGAAGAAAACAAAATTGACTACTCCACCCTTTCAGGCTTCCGTATGATCATCCTGAATGAACTTAAAACAGTTTCCTCGGGCCTGGCACAGGAATTAAACAAATTTGTGCAGGGCGGCGGCAACCTGATCGTATTCCCTTCGGATGAAGCAGATATCAATTCGTACAAGGAATTTTTGGGAGGCCTGAACTGCAATTACTACGAAGGGGTGGACACCTCCCGTACCCAGGTCGGTTCGGTCAACTACACGGCCGATATTTACCGGGAAGTGTTTGAGAAAAAAACGGGAAACATCGATCTCCCTGTCGTCTTCAGACACTTTATGCTTTCTCACAATTCCCGCTCATCCGAAGAAACACTGCTAAAGCTTCGGGATGGCAACAGTTTCCTTGACCGTACGGTTCACGGCAAAGGACAGATTTACCTTTCGGCAGTTCCGCTGAATACCGGCTGGAGCAATTTTGTAAAGCACGCCTTGTTTGTACCGACCCTTTATCAGGCAGTGCTGTTCAGCCAGCCCCAGTACAGGTTATTTTACACCATAGGGAATCCCGAAGAAATTGACGTAACAGCAAACCCCGCCGGAGATGAAATTTTTAAAATCTGCAGCTCGGATAAAAAAATTGAAATTATTCCCGAATACAAAGTGCTGGATTCCAGAACGACCCTTTTTATTCACGACCAGATCCGGGACCCCGGCAATTATTTTTTAAATCTGGATAAGGAAACGCTTCGGGGAATTTCCTTTAACTACAACAGGAATGAATCAGATCTTTCGGTTTACACGGCCGACGGGCTGAAAAAATTAATCGAATCAAAAAGCCTGGCGAATTTTCACGTGCTCGACTTTAAAAACCAAACCATACGGGCCGCATTGAGTGAAATTGCTGAAGGCAAAAAGCTGTGGAAACTTTGTATTATATTAGCGTTGGTTTTTTTAGCCTGCGAAATTGCTCTGCTTAGATTATTGAAATAACATTTTTAAACCATGGGCGTACTGATAAAAAATGCAAAGGTTGTCGATCCGGGCTCTCCGTTCAATGGAAAATCGGCTGATCTGCTGATCGAAGAGGGCGTCATTCAGGCAATCGGAAAAAACATCGAGCAAAAAAGCGGACCGGTATTCGAAGCCGAAAATCTTCATGTCTCCCCGGGATGGTTTGACCTTCACGTGAGCTTGCGGGATCCGGGATTTGAGTACAAAGAGGATTTGAATTCAGGTACGAAAGCAGCGGCCTTTGGAGGTTTCACGGGTGTGGCCTGCCTGCCTTCAACCAATCCGCCCATACATACCAAATCAGAAGTTGAATACGTGGTCAATAAAGTGAAGCTCCTCAAAAAAAACGGTGTGGATGTTTATCCCATAGGAGCTTTGTCTCATCAACTCGAAGGCGTCGATATGGCTGAGCTGTACGACATGCACCTATCGGGCGCCGTAGGATTTACAGATGGGAAAAAGACCGATTCAAATGCCGGCCTGCTCGTCAGAGGCTCACTTTATGCAAAAAATTTCAATTCCCTGATCCTGACCTTCTGCAATGACACCAGCATTTCCCAGGGCGGAAAGATGAACGAAGGTCCGACCAGTACCATGCTGGGCCTTAAGGGAATTCCGGGGCTTGCCGAAGAAATCATGGTCGCCCGTAATATTGCCATTGCCGAATACGCAGAGAGCCGCATACACATCGCTTCGGTTTCAACGGCAAAATCAGTAGATCTTATCCGCAAGGCCAAATCCCGCAAACTGAATATAAGCTGTTCGGTGAATGCCTATAACCTGATCATGGACGATTCGCTGCTCAGCAGCTTTGACAGCAATTACAAAGTGAATCCACCGCTGAGGTCAAAGCACGACATCGAGGCCCTTAAAAAGGGACTGACGGATGGGACCATTGATTGCATTACTTCTGATCATTCCCCGGAAGATGTGGAAAATAAAGAGCTTGAATTTGACAACGCGGCAAGCGGAATGATCGGCCTGGAAACCATGTTTGCACTGCTCAATACCAACCTTGGCAAAACGATCAGCCTGGAAGAACTGGTTGAAAAAATAGCCATTAACCCGCGGAAATTGTTTAACCTGGAAGTTCCGGTAATAAAACCCGAAGCAAAAGCCAACCTTACCTTTTTTGACCCTAAACTGGAATGGGAATTCGAAAAAAAACACATCCACTCAAAATCAAAGAATACGCCGCTTATAGGCGCAGCTTTCAAAGGAAAAGTGCTTGGGATTTACAACAAAAAAGTGCTTATTTGCCCTCCAGCTTCTTCGCATCGTCCATAGTGACGCGCTGGTTATTGTAGTAGGCAACCAGAAAGGAATCCTTGCAGCCTTTCTTGGCCAATTCATCCCTGTAGGCAATCGCCTCGGCTGAAGACTTAAATCCGGATACAACGTATTTATTAAGACCATTTATTACATCCACCTTGACGTTTTGTTTTACATCGTATTTTTTTGCGAAATAATCAGCTGCTAAATTTTCCTTGGTGGTCAGCAGCTGCAATCCGTACACCACTTTAGAACCAGTGGTGGAAGTAGTTGCTTTGGAAGCCACAGGAGCTGCGGTCTTCGTTACCGCAGCAGTTGAAACAGGCATAGCTGCTGAAACAGGAATAGCTGCGCTGTTCATTCCTGCAATACTGGCAGTATTGTTCGGGGAGACATTAAAACTGCTGGAGGCGATGTCAACTTCTTTTGTTTCATCCCCATCCACATAATTAAATTTTCCATAAATAGCGTAGTTGCCTTCTTTCAAATTTTCGGTATTGACCGTATAGGAAATATTGAATTCTTCCTTTTGAGGAAGGGCAATCCAAATGAATTTCAGGCGTTTGCCCTGTATGTCAAAGGTTCCACCTTCTGTCTTGGCGTATTTAATTTCAGCTCCCTCAGGAATAAATTCGGCAAGCCGGGCAAAGCCGTTCAATTTGTCCTTGTGTATGGTAATTTCAACATGAATCTCTTTACCGGAGACAACCTGTATCGTTCGTTTGCAGTCAAGCGCAGAAACTGAACCTGATACCAAAAGAAAAAGGCCGGCGGAAAAGAGTATATTTTTCATCGGCACGAATATACTGAAAAATGAAAGGCTTGTCAAGCCCTAATTCATTCTGGTTCTTTTGAGCAAATAAGGCAGTAAAACCTGGTCAAATCCCCTGTTGATATCGGCCTCTATGAAATCAATCCGGTACTGACTGCAATGCAGTTTGAGATCCCTTTCAAAGCGGTTCATGGATTCCAGGTAATGCTCCTTAATTTCTGCAGGATTTACCTTGAGTTCCTCCCCTGTTTCCATATCAATAAAACGATAGGGGCGGTTATCAAAATTGAAATCGATTTCTTTGGTTTTATCGGCAACGTGAAAGAGTACCACTTCGTGTTTGTTATGCCTCAGGTGCTGAAGGGCCGAAAACAATTCTCCCGACTGGTTGTGCGCATCCATCATGTCGCTGAAAATAATCACCAGCGATCGTTTGTGAATGGTCTCTGCGATTTGGTGAAGGGCTTCCACCGCAAAAGTCTTGCGCTTATCGTTTGGAGGACGGTATTGAATCAGCTTGTCGAGTTCGTGAAAAATCATTTTGAGCTGAGCCGGACTTGACCTGGCAGGGCTGTGAAGCTCCAGCTTTTCAGCAAAAACGCTCAGGCCAACGGCATCCCGCTGGCGCTTGAGCAATTCGGTGATAGCGGCTGCACAATACGCCGAAAAAGTGATTTTATTCTTTTGCTCTTTTTGTTTTTTTTCATCCAGAGGAAAATACATCGAAGATGAATTGTCGATGATGATCTGACAGCGCAGGTTGGTTTCTTCCTCGTACCGTTTGATGAATAATTTATCGCTTCGCCCATACAATTTCCAGTCGATGTGCTTGGTCGATTCGCCTTTGTTGTACAAACGGTGCTCTGCAAATTCTACCGAAAAGCCATGAAAGGGACTCTTATGGAGACCTGTAATAAAACCTTCTACAACCTGTCTGGCAATGAATTCAAGCTGAGAAAACTGCCTGATCTGCTGAATCGGAATAGAATTCAAAGCCCTCCAGGATTAAAGCTGAGCTTTCAGCTTGCCGTCCAATACTGTTTTCGCAACAGCGCCTACTTGCTTGTCAACGATTTGTCCGTTTTTGAAAATAAGCAGGGTCGGTATGTTGCGTACGCCGAATTGAGCCGATATATTCGGGTTGTTATCAACATTCAGTTTGCCTACAACAACTTTTCCATCGTAATCCTTCGCCAGCTCTTCAACCACGGGACCAACCATACGGCAAGGACCGCACCATTCTGCCCAAAAGTCCACCAATACGGGTTTGTCTGATTTAATGACCAACTGATCAAAGTTGGCATCGGTAAATTCTACAGCCATTTTTTTAGTTTTTATTAAAATGATTAGACACTAAAGTTAATCTTCATTTGGCAAATATCCTACCGAATTTCAAACCTGACATTAAGACAGCTATTACGGCAGATTATGTGAATTTATAGTCAGAGAATATTTCAAAACGCCGGTCGTATAGCGCCTTTGTAAAATGGGCTGAGTATCGTTTCCTGCGTTCAGGGTGTCGTTTATTACGGCGACCTGAAGCTTGTATACCAGACCGACATTTTTAGCATATTGCTCGAGGCAGAAGGTATCTGAAATAAGAGTCTGACTGTTAATCTGGGTAACCGTCAGTACCGAATCGAAAATGGAAGAAGTGTAGGGCGGATCGGCAATGGTTGTTCGCTGGTCGATAGACGTGTAGGAATAGGAACAGGAACCAAGCGTGTTGAAGGCATTTCCATTCCAGGAATTGTTTTGGACAACCGGAAAAATTAATTTGACGTAACGCACATTGTTTTCAACCCGTTCGGCGTCAGTTGCTGTGAGATTGGCCATCCAGACATTCCGAAGCGTCCAGGGCATGCTGCTGTAAGGAATCGAATCACTGTACATTTTTACATAACGCTCAATTCGTTGGGTAGGCCGTCCCAGATTATCAGGAAAAAGCGATTGCATAACCTCCATCAGCTGATACCTTACGGTATCAATTTTGTAATCGAAACTGCTGCAATAAATAGAATCTACATCGTAAATAACATATTTGCCAACCGTATTGGGAAAATAACCATAATCAAAATTGATTACAGGAGGCTTGTCTTTCTTGCAGGAATTCAGCAAAAGCCCGGTGGCCAAAATAAAAAATACGGACAACAGTGTGGCGGGTTTCAGATTCATGCTTTCTTTTTAACGGGATTGCGTGCGATAAATCCCCCTCCAACCAGATCATTTCCTTCGTAAAATACAGCGGACTGTCCGGGAGCAATCGCCGAAACTTTTCCATGGAAAAGCACCTCTATATTTTCTCCCTGAAGACTCAGAGTGGCTGTCATCCCTGGATCTTTATACCTCACTTTTGTCAGAGCCTGAAAATTTTCAGGCAGCGATGCATATTTTACCAGATTAAAATTACGTACCAGCATTTGCTGGCTTTCGAGATCTTCTTTGGTTCCCAGAATAACGGTATTGGCTTCGGGAAGAATTTCAAGTACATGCATGGGCTCACCCATTGCAATTTCAAGGCCTTTGCGCTGACCCACTGTATAAAACGGATACCCTTTGTGTTTACCCACAACCGTACCGTCTTTCAACACAAAGTCTCCTCCGTCAACACGCTCTTCAAGACCACTTACTTTACGCTTCAGAAAACCCCGGTAATCGTTATCCGGCACAAAGCAGATTTCGTAGCTTTCACTTTTATTGGCCAGATCTGAATAGCCCTTATCCACTGCCAGCTGCTTAATATCTTTCTTATGCATGTGTCCCAATGGAAAAATGGTGCGCCGCAGACTTTGCTGACTCAGTCCCCAAAGCACATAACTCTGATCCTTTGTTTCATCAATTCCTTTTGAGATAACATACCTTTCATTTTCTTTTCTGACCTGTGCGTAATGTCCCGTGGAGATGTATTCACAGCCCAGCATATCGGCCCTTTTAAGAAGGGCCTCCCATTTAATGTGCGTGTTGCAAAGCACACAGGGATTAGGGGTTCGTCCGGCCAGGTACTCTTCTACGAAATTATCGATAATGAAGTCTCCGAATTCCTCCCGTATGTCCAGGATATAATGGGGAAACCCGTGATTGACTGCCAGATTACGGGCATCGTTAATGGAATCAAGACTGCAGCAACCGGTTTCTTTCTTGGAACCGCCCGAAGAAGCATAGTCCCAGGTTTTCATGGTGATACCGATCACTTCGTACCCCTGCTCATGCAAAAGCATCGCAGCGATAGAACTGTCAATTCCCCCGCTCATGGCAACAAGCACTTTTCCCTTTTTCATTTTACTGTTTCCTTCTTTTATTTGACAAGCTCCCCCTCTTTGTACGTTTCCTCCCGGTCAATGGTTCCGTCTTCTTTGTAAAGCGTTACTTTCCCGTCCAGCTTTCCGTTCAGGTAATCGCCCTTACGCTTTACTTTCTGGCCGGTTACAGTTTCCTTGTGTTCTTCGGGATAACCGTCTTTTTCAGGAATTGCAGTGACTTCAACTTTGCCAAGGTCATAGTATTCGGTAAAGGGACCGTTTTTCAATCCGTTTTTGTATAGGGTTTTCGAACGGGGTAGCTTGTCAGGATAATACAGCTCTTCGGAACCATTGTAACGGAGCGATTGAACAGTGGAACTTTTTCTAAATACCACCTGCCAGTCGAGCGTTCCGTTTTCTTCATAAAAGTTCCAGGTTCCTTCTTTAAAATCGTTCAGGTAGTCTCCCTCTACATTCAGCTGACCGCTCAGGAAATAAAAACGCGCCTTGCCATTGTGCAAACCGTGCCTGTAATTTACATCGACCCTGATTTTTCCATTGTCAAAATATTCCTTGGCCGGGCCCTCCAGCTCATCATTAGAATAGTTTTTTTCTTCGAGCAGCCTGCGGTTCGTATAATAGCTTCTGAATACCCCTTCTTTCTTTCCCTTGCGGTAATTCTCAACAGAAGCAATCGAATCATTCGAATCAAAAAAGACCCAGGTGCTGTCTTTTTTGTCCCCGGTTACTTTTCCCATGGAAACTTTTTGCCCTTCCTCGTTGTAAAAAACAGTGAACGCCTCATTGACTCCGGGATAAAAAGTGGTAATTGATTTTACGTTCCCGGTGGGGTAATAATAGGTGAATTTTCCGACCGGAAGATCATCCTTAAATCGTCCGGTATATACTTTTCTTCCCCGATCGTCCTTTCTGACCCAGGTACCCTGCTTTAATCCCTCCTTATCAAAACGGTTGATCGTGTCCTTTACCTGAGCCCTGGAATAGGACCAGCCTGACAACAAGATGAAAAAGATTACAATCGGTCTGGTCATGGACGCTGCACTTGTCCTATAAAGATACGAAAAGCTCGTTGACGCCCTGTACAAAGCTGCTCCACAAAAACCGCTTCTTTTCAATGGCTGCATTTGCAGAAAATTCGCCCTCCAGGTCATTTGCATAAAAATGCACGATCGCATCTGCAATTTCTTTGGGCGAGGGTTTCACGACATAGCCGACTTTCATGTGAGGCACAATTTCGGGCAATCCGCCAACGTCAGTAACCAGCATGGGACGCTCAAAATGATAAGCAATCTGAGTCACTCCGCTTTGGGTTGCCGTGCGATAAGGCTGAACAACCATATCCGCCGCCGCAAAATAATTTTTTACTTCCAGGGAGGGAATATAATCAGCCTTGAAAATAATATTGCCTCCGATTTCATTCTCTTTGATAATGTTCGTGTAATAATCAAGATCATCGTAACATTCTCCCGCAACCAGAAGTTTAATGTTAAGAGCCCTTACGCGTTGATCAGCCATGGCTTCAAGCAGCAAGTCAAGGCCTTTGTATTTTCTTATAAATCCGAAAAACAAAATGTAGCGGTAACTTTGTCTGAGGTTGAGCTGCTGCAGCGCCTCCTCCCGTGTGTGTTTCTCGCCAAAAGTATCGTAAATGGGATGGGGCAAAAAAATCACCCGGGGAGCTGTTAAAAACTGTTTCAGATCCTCCAGCACGCTCTTTGACATCACAATAAACGCATGACAGGATTTCACAAAATAACGGGTTAGCATCCTGTCCCCCAGGTGCTTTTCATGAGGAATAACATTATCAGTAATCGCTATAATTTTTATGGAGGTCCCCCGCCTTATAAGGCGGGCAATGGAGCCCAGACAGGGAGCCATGAAGGGTAACCAGTAGCGGATGACCACATAATCCGGTTTTGCGCCCCTGATTCTCCAGGCGGTTTTAAACCAGGTAATCGGATTGACCGAACTGATGAGTTGTTCGATTTTTATGCTTCCGGGGTACGGCCCCTTGTCGAATTGGGTTTTACCGGGAAAAAGAAAATCAGGGTACTGAAGGGTGAAAGATATAATTCTGGATTGGATACCGGCTTTATTAAAAGAAGAACACAAGGCCTCATTAAAATTGGCAATCCCACCCCGTAAAGGGTGGGCCGGGCCGATAATAAAATTTTTTAACTGTTTTCCGCTATCAACTGACTCCAATTTTCCTTTCAATTAGGTAGTTGTTACGAATAGGGGAATTACGGGATATCAATTCCCCGATAAAACCAGCCAGAAACAACATGGTGCCGATGACCATTGTGGTCAAGGCAATAAAAAACGAGGGTCGTTGGGTCAGCAGACGTGCAGGTAAATGATGGTACACCAGGTAAAGCTTTTCAAGTCCAAGACCGGCAGCGGCCAAAAAACCAACAAAAAAAACAAGCGTTCCCATTAGGCCGAAGAAATGCATGGGACGCTTCCCGAATTTCGAAACAAAAGTAATCGTCATTAAATCCAGAAAACCGTTGACAAAACGTTCAAGCCCGAATTTACTATAGCCGTATTTACGCTCCTGATGCTGAACCACCTTCTCTCCTATCCGGGGAAAACCGGCCCATTTGGCGATAACGGGTATATAGCGGTGCATTTCACCGTATACTTCTATACTTTTTACAACTTCTTTTTTGTACGCTTTTAATCCGCAATTAAAATCATGCAGGCCGATTCCTGAAATTCTGCGGGTAACCCCATTGAAAAATTTTGTCGGAAGGGTCTTACTGACCGGATCGTAGCGCTTTTTCTTCCAGCCCGAAACGATATGAAAGTTGTCATTCACAATCATGTTATACAGCCCCGGAATTTCATCGGGACTGTCCTGCAGATCGGCATCCATGGTAATAACCACATCGCCCTGAGCTGCCTCAAAGGCCACATGGAGGGCCGCAGATTTTCCATAATTCCTTCTGAACCGCATTCCCTTCAGGCTGGAATTCGATTTATTCAGGGATTCGATAACCTCCCAGGAAGTATCCGAACTTCCATCGTCGACAAAAATAACCTCGAAAGAATAGGAATTTGCCTTCATCACGCGAAGTATCCATTCGCTCAGTTCAGGCAAGGATTCTGCTTCGTTTAATAAGGGTATTACAACCGAAATATCCATCAGCTAAAATTAGTGCCCTCCCTCAGGAGCAGTTTCCCCGATAAGAGGTTTTTCCTTTTTCAGGATTGCGGCCATAATCAGGGAAAACACAACAGATAATAAAGCATAACCAAAAAATCCAATTACAAGTCCAAGGTTACCGGAGAATTTTTTGGCCATTTTAAGGCCCATTTCCATGTTCTCCTGAGGAACATTTTTCAGTTCCATTTCAGCCTGAGCCTTTGCCAAGACCAGTGCCTGAATTTTTTCGTGAAATCCGGGGTCAATTACATTGTACAGCAGCAAAGTGAAAAGAATATTCAGCAAAGACGAAATCAGACACATCAGAAAAATTTTCCCAAATGCGCTGCCGTAACTGATGTACCCTCCAAGATCGCTTCTTATTTTAAAGGAGAAGTAAACATACATCAGCAGATAGAAAATCATGAACATACGGCCGAAGTTTAACATAAATTCGGCCCCGATCAGATAGCCCAAAGCTGACAACAAAATGATACCAATGCCCGAAATCAGACCGTATTTAAGTGCAGGGTTTTTCATTGTAGTAGTTTTTAAATAAGAACCGTTAAAGATACGATTATTAACCAGTTTTTAGGCCCTTATGGACACAAGATAGACTAAAATTTGCCTTGCAAATTCAAGTCTATTTAGTACTTTTATAGCGGGCAAGTCTTATACGACCAGCTCCTGCAGAACTCCCCCAGGCGGGGAACCGAGCAAGGGTATGTGGTTGAGCGGTGCGATATGAGGAGCTTGCCCTTTTTTTATTTTCCCTTACTGCTCAAAATCCCCCAATTTAATTTCGTCGTTATCCTGGCATTGATTGCAATTGGTCTTCTTATCTATTTCACAGATGGGGTAAGCGTACGTTTGTTGTTTCCAATACTGATTTTTGCAGGTAGACTGATCTACGGATTGTATATCCTTACTGCACCGCATTCTGAACGTAGGTCCCTTCGGTGATGCTGACCCCGTCGCAGAAATAGTAGACACCCCAGACATAAACTATTTTCTTGTAAACCTGGGTTTTCCCTTCTTTGGTGACTGTAACCTCGGTGATTTGTTTGTTGCCTTCGGTATATTTCTTTTCGTCCCGTTGGATAGGTGACTTGCCTGCATTTTCCTGAGGATTTTGGGTCTTAACGGGTGGAGTATCCGGAGTTGGGGCCGGGGCCTGAACCTGAGGTTTAGGTTCTTTGGCTTTGGATTTGAGTTTCTTTTCGACGCTTTGAATCTGCTTTAAAACGCTGGAAGTGTAATCGGTATCATAGGCAAAATCTTCGGTCTGATCGTCGTACAAAATACGGGCAACGGGTTGGTCAAAGACCATAATGTCAACGCCTTCTTTTTGCTTCAATATGGTTACGTCGAAGACAAAGGGTTTAAAACCGGTCTTTTTAAGGTCTTCCGGAATCTTGGTAGATATATAAACTTTCTTGGTAACATAGTTTTTTTTCATGAAGCTGAGCATGTATTCATGCTGAGCGTCCAGTTCGAGATACGCTTTGGCATCATCTCCGTTTCGAACCTTCCAGGGTTTTCCGTCGCGTTCAATTACGATTTTTGAATTGTCGCGGGTACCTTCATCCACCAGCAGATTGCAGATGACATGCAAAGCCGGCTGAGCTGCAGCCGCCTGGGCAAATCCTGTCCGACAGAACAGAACCGTGAGGCAAAAAAACAACATTGATTTTAATCGCTTCATTCGTTTTTTTGAACGCTTCATCCCTTGATTGCTGAATCAATAATCCGGCCAAAAACCCAGCTGTTTTTCAGCGGGATTTTCCAGGAAGAGGCCAGTTCTTTTTTTGTATTGACCGTGTTGTTAAATACCAGCGTATTTTCGTTTACCTTACCCGACTTCAGCAACACTCCGAATTCCTTCAGGGAACAGGACTGAACAGTATTCTGATCGAGGTAGGCCACGCTCATCCGTTCGAGCAGCGAAATGCCTAAATGAGATTGCAGCCTGCGGATAAATCCTACCGACTTATCAATTCCGCAACCGCTTGCAGGTGCGGTTTGCTCGTTTACTCCAATGAGAATAAACCGCTTGTATAAAACCTCAATGGCAGCATCCATAGGATTTTCGTGGGAAGTCCATTGCAGCAGAAATTCCTCTGAGCGCTGCTTTATCAAAGTAAGTTCTGAATCCGTAAAATCGCGTTCGGCCTGGTAGATCCAAATCCTCGAATAATCAGGTAATTCACCGAAGGTTTTCATGTCAGATTAAAGTTTTGCGCCGCCAGCTCTGCCACATCCAGCACCTTGGTTTGCTGCTCCTTGTTGAAATGCTTCACCCCATCGGTCATCATGGTCATGCAAAACGGACAGCCTGTTGCGATTACAGCAGGTTCAAGGGCCAGGGCCTCTTCGGTACGTTCGATGTTAACCTCCTTGTTGCCTTTTTCTGCATCTTTAAACATCTGGGCTCCTCCCGCACCGCAGCAAAAGCCTTTTGCCCTGCTTCGTTTCATTTCAGAAAGATCGGCATCCAGCTTTTTTATGACTTCACGGGGAGCCTCGTACACATCATTCCCCCTACCGAGATAACAGGGATCATGAAACGTAATCTTCTTACCTGCAAATGCGCCGCCCGTTACAGAAAGTTTACCACTGTCTATCAATTGCTGTATTAACTGGGTATGGTGGATAACCTCGTAATTACCGCCCAGCGAGGGGTATTCGTTTTTCAGTGTATTGAAACAATGCGGACATCCGGTTACGATTTTTTTCACCTGGTAACCGTTCATCACCGTGATATTGTTCAGGGCCTGCATCTGAAACAGGAATTCGTTTCCTGCACGCTTGGCGGGATCTCCCGAACAGGATTCTTCGGTTCCCAGGACTGCGAATTTCAGCCCGACATGATTTAATATTTTAACGATGGCCCGGCTGATTTTTTTTGCCCTTTCATCAAAGCTGCCGGCACATCCCACCCAAAACAGAATATCAGGATTCTCTCCTGATGAAGCGTATTCGGCCATTGTTTTCACCTTGATAGTCTCGCTCATTCTTCAAAAACTTGTATAGTGGATTGCTTCTCAATCAGATCGGTAAATTTGCCGGTGTAACGCGTTGCCCGAACCATATGATTGTCTATCCAATGGTAATTTCCTCCGCGGGGTTTGCCCATGAGCAAACCGTGGTACTGAAAGCCTTTTTCTTTCAGGTATTTTTCGGTAATCTCCCGGTGAGCTTCGGTGCGGGATGTGAAAAAGGTGATGAAGTGTCCTTCTTCATGCCATTTGTTAACTTTCTCAAGCGCATCGGGATAAACCGCAGCCGTGGCCATACGCGCGGGTTCTTCATTGGGAATGTCCTCGCAGACCGTTCCGTCAATGTCTATCAGAAAATTCTTAACATGTTCGGGCAGTACCGGGCTGATGGCTTTTCCATTAACTTTCGCCTCAATCAGTTTTTCTTTGCCCGGCTTTTCGTTGCCTTGTTTTTTCATTTCATTTAGTTTCTTTATTCAGAGGCCCAATTTAAGCGATCAGAAGGTGAAAATTGCCAGGGCGCTCCGTTGTTTTCGACATTGGTAAACATCAGATTTAACCCCTGAGGTGCCGCGCTTTGTTCCATGACCAGAAACCTCCGCATGTCAATGATAATCGAAAGCGGATCAATGTTTACCGGACACTCCTGAACACAGGCATTGCAGCTGGTGCAGGCCCAAAGCTCCTCGGCAGTAATGCTGCTAAAAAGATTTTTTCCGTCGTCCTTGTAAGTACCCTTGTTTTCAATTCTGTTTCTACCGACTTCTTCAAGGCGATCCCGGGTATCCATCATAATTTTTCGCGGAGAAAGCAATTTGCCCGTCTGATTGGCCGGGCAGGAAGACGTACAGCGTCCGCATTCGGTGCAGGAATAGGCATCCAATAATTGTTTCCAGCTGAGATCGTTCACGTCTTTTGCACCGAAGCGAAGTGGCGCTGAAGGGTCTGCCGGAGCAGGAGGGCTGAAGGAAGGATCAAGAATAGCCTTTACCTCGTTGGTAACCGAAGCCAGATTGGAAAAGGCCCCTTTGGGATTGAGATTGGAGAACCAGGTAGTTGGAAAAGCCAGTACAATATGCAAATGTTTCGAATACGGCAGGTAGTTTAAAAACCCGAATATACCGATGATATGCAGCCACCAGCACGATCGCTCAATCAAAATGAGTTGGTCCGGGCTAAAAGAAGAAAGCAGTGGTGCCAGCAGTGAACTGACCGGAAGACCGCCCGGAAAGGCGGTCCTGTAAGGTCCGATGCCCTGATCTTTCAATACCTGTTCTGAGGCATTCATCAGGAACAGAGCCGTCATTAAAATGATTTCACTGCAAAGAATAATGTTAGCATCCGACCGGGGCCAGCCGTCCAGGTCTTTGCTGATAAAACGCTTAAGCCTCAAAACATTCCTGCGAATCAGAAATACAACACAACCGAAGGTAACCAGAAAAGCAAGAATTTCAAAAAAGCCCAGTAAAAATGTATAAAAACCTCCCATGAAGGAGAATATCCGGTGGGTGCCAATGGCCCCGTCAATAAGCATTTCAAGGACTTCGATATTGATCAGCACGAATCCGACATAGACAAAAATGTGAAGTAGGGCCGGCACCGGACGGCTGACCATTTTGCTCTGGCCCAATGCAACGCGTATCATGGTCATCCACCTTTCGGCAGGACGATCACTGCGGTCAAGGTCTTTACCAAGCCCAATATTTTTTTTTAACTGTCTTGCATTACGGGAAAACCAGGTGATTGCCGAAAAGAGCAGCAGAAGAAAAAGTATGTTGCCTGTGCCCATCGCCTATTTCTTTTCAGGTTTGTCCTTTTTCCCGAATACAGAGAAATGAACATAGCGTTTGGGATGGTCGTGAAAATCTTTCAACAGGGTATTTAATTCGGTGGAGGAAATGTCAAGTTTTCTGTAGAGCGAATCGTTGTTCACCAGCATTCCCAGAGATCCTTGTCCTTTGTTGATCTTGTCCAGGATAAGGGTCGCATCGGTAAAGGCCGAATTCGCATGATCGATAGCCGAGCGCAGCTGGGATTTTGCCACTGAATCGCTGATGCTTTCAAAATTGTTAATCACCTTGGTTATTTTATCATTGCTGTTACTGATGTTGGAGGCAATGGATTCCATTTTTGTAAAAATGGAGGCCAGTTTGTATTGCTGGGTGGCAACAATAGTATCAAGCCGGAGAGAAGTCTTTTCAAACGTTTCGATTGAACGTTTGATGCTTTCGAAACTGTGTATAAGATTCATGCGGGCATCTTTGTTGAGCACCTGCTGAACAACCATCATAACCGAATCAATAGAAGAAATAAGTCCTTCGGCTTTTTTCTGAAGCGGAGCAATGCGTTTGTCAACAGCCGTTTTCAGGTCATCCTCAACTTCCGAAACAAGGGTATCCCCCGTTTTGACAAGCGTCATAGAAGAGCCCACTTCCATGCGGATCGCTTTTGAACCGAGTAAATCAAAACTGATAATCCGCGCTTTACTGTCCGAAGGGATCTGAATACGGTCTTCTACTTTCATAGTGACCAGAATCCGGCCCTGACGGTCTCCGGGAAGAATTTCAATGTGCTTGATAATCCCGATTTTCACCCCGCTCAACTCTACATTGTTCGATTCCAGCAGACCTTCAACATTGGTGTAAACGGCATAAAGTGTTTTCTGGTGGGTAAACATGTTAGATCCTTTCAGAAAATTGAATCCGTAAACAAAAAGGGCTACCCCCAGCACCACAACCGCACCAATTTTAATTTCTTTGCTTATTTTCAAGGATCTGTCTGTTTTTTAACGGTTTAAAATTACTATTTTTTTAACAGCTTCTTTGCCTCCTCCATACTTATGCGGCTTGTTCCCTGGAAGGCCTGAACAAAGGCATCTGCAAATCCCTTTTTACGCACTTCGGACTGAAGTTTAGCTGCGTCCTCCGGAAGGTAAACCCGGCCAACCAGGTATTTGTAACGGCCTCTGTCAATTGTTTCCCGTACATTTTCGATGCCCTTGAAATTATCAGGACCCGTTTGAATTTTTTTATCAGAGGAATAAAGCTGCACCGAAAAATAAACGGTATCCGTAGCGGCGGGTACAGCCGATTTGATTGGAGGATTGTTCGTTACCGTGCAATCTTTTGCAGTTTCAGTAGGAAGACTCGTCAGCGAATCTTTCGGGGGCACATAATCGGGAATGCTTTCGACCTGATCGTTGTATTTTGTTTTGTGCCCTTCAATATCGTCTTTGTACTCTCGGAAAGCCCTGAATAAGGACAAAGCCAGATAATCCTGTCCTTTTTCAGAGCCTAAAAATTTTTCCTCGGCCGGATTGGTCAGAAAGCCTGTTTCGGTAAGCAAACTGGTCATCGTGGTCCTCCACAAGACCCAGAAGCCGGCCTGTTTCACACCTTTGTCCTGTCTTTTTGCATTCTCTCGGTAATGGTTCTGAATTTTTGCGGAAAGATTCAATGCCTGCTCAAGGTGTTTATTCATATACATTCTGAAAAGAATATTTCCTTCGTCTGTATTGGGATCAAAACCTTCGTAGTTTTTTTTGTAATTGTCTTCTAAAAGAATAGATGAATTCTCGCGTTTGGCCACATCGAGGTTGCCTTCTGATTTTTGAATTCCCATGACATAGGTTTCTGATCCATGCGCCTCCTTTTTGGGATTGGCGTTGCAATGCACGCAGATAAAAAGATCGGCATTGTTCCGGTTGGCGATTGCCGCGCGTTCCTGCAGTTCAACAAATACGTCTGTCCTACGGGTGTAAATTACTTTTACATCTTTGCAATTTTGCTCGATGTAAGCGCCCAGTTTGAGTGCGACGGCAAGGGCAACATCTTTTTCCTTGTACTTTACCCCTGAACAACCCGGATCTTTCCCCCCGTGTCCTGCATCAATAACAACGATTTTAACACCAAAGGGTTTAATCAGCTGAAAGGAACCGAACAGAAAAACCGAGGACAGTGCCAGAATTGTGGTATAATGTTTGCTAACTGCCGAAAGTTTGCAGGCCATTTTTAAGTATTTTACTTAGTTTTAGGGCCCAAAAGCCCCTGATATACAAATTTATAGCTACATTGTGCCGCTAAACCTGAGCAAAAAACGAATTATACGCATTCTTCTGTTGATAAATCTGGGGATTTATGGGGCAAGTGCTTATGCTCAGGATAGTCTCAAAAGAACCTCAGACTCCACCCAACACAAAGCAAAAGAGGTTAAAAACAGCGAATCTGGTCTAAAATCGAAGGTTATTTACTCTTCCAGGGATTCGATGCGCTTTAACATGGAGACCAAAAAAGTCTATCTGTTTGGCCAGGCGGAGGTAAAATACGAAGACTTGAAGCTAACGGCCGGATACATTGAGCTGGATATGCAAAACAACCTCGTTTATGCCAGCGGCAGGATCGACAGCAGTGGTAAAGAAATTGAGAAACCTGTATTTACGCAGGGCGCCGAAACATTCAATTCGCATGAAATGAATTATAATTTTAAAACCAAGAAAGGAAGAATAAGCCAGGTGATTACAAAGGAGTCGGATGGATATATACACGGGGAAACCGTAAAAAAGGATTCGACGGATATTGTTTATATTGATAAAGGGAAATACACAACCTGCGAACTGGAACATCCTCACTTTTACATCCTGGCTTCAAGGCTCAAAGTTATACCAAACGATGAAATCGTCACCGGCCCCTGCGTTCTGGTGATCAATGATGTGATCACTCCGCTGTCTTTGCCTTTCGGATTTTTTCCGAATAAGAAAGGGCGCAAATCGGGCCTCATCATTCCTGCCTACGGTTCCTCCGTAGGCCAGGGATTTTTCATGACCAATGGGGGCTATTACTGGGGGCTTAGCGAATACATGGATATTTCTATTTTGGGAGACATCTATTCCCTTGGAAGCTGGGGCCTTAAATCCCATGTCAATTATGCAAAAAAATACAAGTATACGGGGTCATTCGATATCAAATATTCTGATTTTATAACCGGAGACCCCCAGCTGAAATTGATTCCCGGAATGTATACCGAACAGAACAGCTTTCTGATCAACTGGTCGCATCGCCAGGATCCCAAGGCCGATCCCGGTTCAACGTTTTCAGCCAGCGTCAATGCCGGAAGCAGCTCCTATAATTCATTAAATTCCTACAACAACCCCAGCGTCTACCTGAACAATAGCATGCAATCCAACATCAGCTACAGCAAAACCTTTGATGACAATCTGTTCAACCTGATCATAGCTGCAAGACACAGCCAGAATACAGAAACCAAGGAAATCGACATCACCCTTCCCCAAATCGATCTGACCATGAACCGCATTTATCCGTTTAAGGATAAAAACAGTTCGATTCCTAGGTGGTACGATAAAATCGGACTGAGTTACACGGCCGAAATAGCCAACAGCGTAAAAACATACGATTCGCTTTTCATGAAACCTTCGATGTTTAAAAATCTGCAAAACGGATTTCACCAGAGCATCCCCATCAGCGCATCTTTCAATGCTTTCAAATATTTTACCATCACCCCGTCTGCGACTTACAACTCGGCTGTTTATTACAAAACCATTTCTGAACAGTACGACAGTTCGCTGCACAGGATTGACACGACCAATATTTATAAACCTATGATGGAAAACGACTTCACCTTTGCCGTTAACCTGAACACCAAAATCTACGGAAATTATATTTTTAAGAAATCCTCTTACGTGAAACAAATCAGGCATTTGATTATACCCAATATCAGCTATAGCTGGAGGCCTGATTTCAGCGACCCCCAATGGGGAGCCTACAAGACGATAAAAGACACCTCCAGCACGCTTACCTATTCGAAATTTCAAAACAGCCTCTACGGACCTCCTCCGGGCGGACAATCGAGTTTGATTTCCTGGTCGGTGAACAATACCGTTGAAGCCAAAGTGCACGATGAAAAAGATTCGGTCAACCACAGCCGGAAAATCAGCATCATTGACATGTTTACCATTGGGTCATCTTACAATGCGGCGGCCAGTCAGTTTAAAATGTCAAACATTAACCTGAGCGGAAGAACCAAGCTGTTCAAACACCTGGATGTTAATTTTACCGGAGTCATTAACCCCTACCAGATCGATGCCGAGGGAAACCCCGTGGACAAATTGCAATTTGACAAAAACGGATCGATCGGACGCCTCACCAATTATACGATTGCATTGAGTACGAGTTTAAAAAGCAAAAACTACGTGAATAAAACGCCTGCCAACAAGGCCGGGACAGGAGCCACTCCTCCTCCCAAACCCAGTGATGGAAGTGGGGCGAGTATGATAAACGGGAATCCGAAATATTATGCAGACTTTAATATTCCCTGGTCGATCAACCTGAATTACAATTTTGTTTTCAGCAATCCCGGCATCGGACCTGTAACAGAAACCCAATCGATTACCTGCAGCGGAGATGTGAGCATGACCGCCAAATGGAAAATCGGATATACGTCGGGCTATGATTTTCAGGTACGACAGCTGACCTTTACACAGTTTAACATTTACCGTGACCTGCATTGCTGGGAAATGAAAATCAACTGGGTTCCGTTCGGACCAAGGCAGAGTTATTCACTGAATATTAATGTAAAAGCCGCTGCACTTCAGGATTTGAAATTTACAAAAAAACGGGATTGGTACGATTACCAATAAAAACAAATCAGATACTATGAAAAAAATCATCGTTTCTAAAAACACCCCTGCCCCTATCGGCCCTTACAGTCATGCCGTAAAAGCCGGCAATACGCTTTACGTATCGGGTCAGATCGGCCTGAACGCAAAAACCGGAGAGCTGGCAGGGCCTGACATTAAATCGGAAGCCCGGCAGGTTATGGAAAACATCCGGGCGATTCTCGCCGAAGCGGGAGCTGACTTTTCGCAGGTGGTCAAGTGTTCGATTTTCCTGATGGACATGAATAATTTCACCGCTGTGAATGAGGTGTACGGTTCGTATTTTTCGTCTGAATTCCCTGCACGCGAAACCGTGCAGGTGTCAGGACTGCCCAAGAATGTGAATGTGGAGATTTCGGTTATCGCCGTGATTTAAAGAAGGAGGCGATAATCAGCAGGAGGGTACCGGCAATCAGAAGGACACTGCCGTACTTCAGATTGCTGTAATCAACTGTTGCCCCGGTCATCGTCATGATCAATCCTGCCGACGCATTCTCGTGAAGATTCGTATTGATTTCGTTTAGCTGAAAGAAAATCAATACCAGGGTAGCCGAAGAAAATAATCCGGTGATGAGCAGGCCCCGGCAATAATTCATAAACGTCAACACCAGAGAGGCCAGAGCAAGACCCGAAATTCCGTAGGCTATTCCCGTAAGAGAATAATCCAGAAGCCCGCTGAGATTCCTGAGCTCGAATAAGTTCAGATCTCCCAGCAAGGGAACAGAAAGCAGGGGACCAAAAACCCCTGAAAGAAGCAAAAGCGAAGCTACGATCCCAAGTCCCTGCTGTCGTGTAATTCTCATTAAAAATCTTGTCTGGCCCAGTTTTTCCAGGCGGTTTTCTGGGCAGGAGTGGCCGCCTCCTTTTTCTGAATCGAATAATTTAAATACAGTTCTCCGGAGGATGGGGCCAGAGAAATTTTCTTCAGGAAATTATCTGAAAACACACTTAGTTCAAGAACCTGGTCAGCGAAATACCTTTCCCATTCATTGAAGTCGTTTTTGAGTTGACGACCATTTATAGCAATGATTTCGTCATTCAGGGAGAGCCCCGCCTTTTCGGCAGCAGAATCAGGATAGATCAGGCTGACTTTGCCTGCAGGGCCCGTTTCGTGAAGCTTGAAACCAAAATGAGCTTCGTGGTATTTTTTTGCTTTCGTTTTGATCAGCTCGCACCCAATGTAAAACAGCAGTTCCTGCAAAAGCGGTTCGTAATCGCAGGTCCCGTATACATAGTTTTCGAAAAAAGAAGTCATCGGGATAGCCGCAATTTCTTCTACGAGTTGTATATACTCCTGTTCGCTGTAACCCTTCCCCTTCTGTGCAAAATTTTCATACAGTGCCCGCATCACATCGTCCAGTGAACGTTTGTCAGCGCTGCTGCGACGGATCAGGATATCGGTCATAAAAGAAATCAGACAGCCTTCGTCGTAAATAGAGGTCTTGCGTGCCGGAATACCGGATACATAACCGTCCAGCCAGCTGTCAAAGGAAGCCTCGGTCACCGGCATCGTAAAACGGGCAGGATTGTGAAAATGTTTTTGTAAACGGGTGTCGAAGGTTTTGAAATAGTCCTGTTGACTGTACACGCCTGATCTCAAAAGAAAATAATCACCGTAATAGGTGGTGACACCTTCGCATACATATCCCAGCCTGGAATAATTTTCCCGGGTATAATCGTAGGGCATCATCTCGGCCGGTCGTATGCTTTTGATGTTCCAGCTGTGGTAAAGTTCATGGCAGCTGACCCCAAGAAAATCGTTGTAGAGGCTGCGTTCACTGAAGTTATAAGCAGGTCCAAGAGCAATCACTGTGGAATGCAGGTGCTCAACTCCGTGATAAATGCGTTGGGGCAGAAACTGAAAAAGAAAATGGTAGTCCTTGCCCGTAAAGCTTCCCATGGTGCTGACTTGTTCCTTGATCAAGGCCGAAAAATCGTGCTGTATCCTGTTCCAGTCAGGCTTACAATCTCCCTGAAAATGAATATAAAATGGAATATCGTTTACAATTGTTTTGTTTTGCTGCAACCCGGCGCTGGCAATAAACGGGGAATCGGCCAGTTCATGAAAATCGGCAGCACGAAACGTGTTTTTTCCTGTCGGTTTAAGGGCTGTTGCCACCTTGTAATTTTCAGGCAAATGCAACTCCAGTTCGCAGCTTTCGGCAATTCTGTCGGGCATATAGATGCAGCAATTGACCGGATTGACATAGAGCTGATTTTCATCCAGGTAACAGGAGCCGGCTTTGAGCTCAGCAGCATAATAGGAATACTTAATATGAATTTGCTGATTTTCAGCGCATTCAATTTCCCAGGAGTCCTTGGTTCTCTTCTTTGATTTCAATTTATTCCCGGCAGCATCGAAAACTTCCCATTTCTGAATGTTCTTTGCAAAGTTTCCCAATTCGTAACGGCCGGGACGCCAGGAAGGCAATTGCACAATCAGGCTCTTTTGTTTTGCAGTAGCAGTAAGTACACACTCCAGGTCAATCACATGGCGCTGAGGATAGGAATACGAGAACAGGTAACGCATAGCAGGTTTCTTGGCTGGCAAAGTTATAAATAATACGTGTTTTTTGCGTATTTTCGCAGGCATGACTTACGATTTAATAATTATTGGCAGCGGACCCGGAGGATACGTTGCGGCGATCAGAGCATCGCAGCTTGGACTGAAAACGGCCATCGTGGAAAAAGAAAATCTGGGCGGCATTTGCCTCAACTGGGGCTGTATTCCTACCAAGGCACTGTTGAAAAGCGCTCAGGTATTTGAATACCTGAATCATGCGAACGAATACGGTATACAGGCGGCTGAACCCAAAGCGGATTTCAGTGCTGTCATCAAACGCTCAAGGGATGTGGCGGATGGAATGAGTAAGGGCGTTCAGTTTTTGCTTAAGAAAAATAAAATCGACGTTATTACCGGTTTCGGCAAAATTAAGGCGGGCAAAAAAGTCGAAGTTAAAGCAGCCGACGGCAGCG
>JABDFU010000001.1:105288-106565 GCA_013286385.1 Bacteroidota bacterium | reverse complement strand
AAAAAAGGCGAATAAAATCGCGTTGATAATCACCATGGTCAATCCTGCCCTGACGGCCAGCCTGAAATCAATAAACCCTCCGTATTCTTTTTGCCGGGTCCTGTAAATGGCCAGAAAAATAAAAACCAATTCAATCAGAGAAGAAAAAGCCGATCCAAGACCTTTTATAAAAAAAGTGGAAAGCCCACTGTAATGAAGCACGAGAATAAACACAACAGATATACCCGCACAAGTATTCCCTGATTTGGTGGCCTGGTTCATTTTCATTTAACAGGCAGCATCAACCGTTCATGGAAACCAGAAACTCTTCGTTGGTCTGTGTGTTTTTGATGCGGTCCCTCATAAACTCCATTGCCTCAAGCGGATTCATGTCTGCAAGATGTTTGCGAAGTATCCAAAGGCGCTGCAGGGTTTCTTTATCAACCAAAAGATCGTCTCTTCGGGTACTTGATGCGACAATATCAATAGATGGAAACAGGCGTTTATTTGACAATTTACGATCGAGCTGAAGCTCGCTGTTGCCCGTGCCCTTAAACTCTTCAAAGATTACCTCATCCATTTTAGAACCTGTTTCAGTCAAAGCCGTGGCAAGAATGGTCAGGGAGCCTCCGTTTTCAATTTTACGGGCCGATCCGAAGAAACGTTTGGGTTTGTGAAGGGCGTTGGCATCCACACCACCTGACAACACCTTTCCCGAAGCCGGCTGCACGGTATTATAAGCGCGGGCCAGCCGGGTTATCGAGTCCAGAAGAATAACTACATCGTGACCGCACTCAACCATACGCTTTGCTTTTTCGAGAACAATATTGGCTATTCTCACATGTCGGTCAGCCGGTTCATCAAAAGTTGAAGCAATCACCTCGGCTTTTACACTCCGGGCCATATCTGTAACCTCCTCAGGACGTTCATCAATAAGCAAAATGATCAGGTAAGCCTCCGGATGATTGAAGGCAATGGCATTTGCAATTTCCTTCAGCAATACGGTTTTACCCGTCTTTGGCTGGGCCACGATAAGCGCCCGCTGTCCTTTTCCCAGCGGAGTGAACAGATCTACGATACGCGTAGAAAGCGAGTTCTGGGGATGACCGGTCAGTTTAAACTTTTCACTTGGAAAAAGCGGGGTCAGGTACTCAAACGGCACCCGGTCCCTTACATAAGCCGGATCACGACCGTTGATCTTATCTATTTTGATCAGGGGGAAATATTTCTCACCTTCTTTTGGCGGACGTATGCTGCCGCGAACCGTGTCCCCTGTTTTTAATCCGAACAGTTTAATC
>JABDFU010000001.1:0-105278 GCA_013286385.1 Bacteroidota bacterium | reverse complement strand
TGAGACTGAGATACATAAACATCGTCCGGAGAATTGAGGTAATTGTAATCGCTTGAACGCAGAAACCCATATCCGTCAGGCATTATTTCAAGAACGCCCTCGCTGATGACAATGCCGTCAAAATTATACAGGTCAGCCTGCCTGCTGCGGGGTTCGAAACGAACATTGGTTCGGTTATGCTGATCGATGCTGCGGTCCTGCATAAGGGTTTCAGAAGCTATAGAAGTAGATTCAGCCGGAGGAGGAACTGCCGAGTCAACCACAACCGGTACAGGAATCACAACAGGCTCCTCTTTTTGCACAGGAAAATCATTTTCAATTTCAGGAAGAATGGGTAATTCGGCGGCAGCCTCCGCATCGGATTTACTTTTTCTGTTGCGCAGATTTTTGGTATCCTCCGTTTTCACAACCGGTTTGGCAGCGACAGGATGAAGAGCCTGGTGATCCAGTATTTTATAAATCAACTCTTGTTTTTTAAGTGCCTCGTATTTAGGAATATTCAATTCTTTGGCAATGTCTTTTAATTCATTGACAAGCTTGTTGTTCAGTTCAACAATATCATACATAGAAAAATGGTTTTAGGAGAGTAAAAGAAATAAGGGTGGGTTGTTTAAAATAGAATCGTGATGCAAATGTATTAAAAAATATTTAATTATCAACGAAATCCCAGTTCAATTACTTCCAGATCCTTCAGTATGGATTTTTCAATGGTAAAACGAACCAGGGTTTTTATTTTATGAAAGCCCTCCAATCCGGCCGCTCCGGGGTTAATGTGCAGAAAATTGTACTTTTTATCGAACATGACTTTCAGGATGTGCGAATGACCACAAACAAATAATTGGGGCGGGTTACTGGCAAAAACGGTCTTAACCTCGGCATTGTAGCGCTCAGGATAGCCGCCTATATGTGTCATCAGTACATCCACTTCTTCGCATTTGAATCGTTGAACCTTAGGATATGCCGTGCGTATTTCTGCCCCATCAATGTTTCCGTAAACTGCCCTAAAGGGTTTTAATTTAGAAAGCTGATCCGCAATTTTCAGGGTTCCAATATCCCCCGCATGCCAGATCTCATCGCATTGCTCAAAGTAGGGAAAAATGCTTTTTTCCAGATGGTTATGCGTATCCGAGAGCAAACCTACTCTGACCATGCTATTTCAGCAAGGTAACAGAACCGACATAACTGTGCTGCCTGTTAAATACATCCTCTAATTCGATAACATAACTGTAAACATCCTGCTGGGCAAGGTCATTTCCTCCGTTTGCCCTTCCGTCCCAATGGGTACTGTAATCGTAGGAAGCGAAAATCATATTGCCCCAGCGATCGAATATGAGCATTTTATAGGTTGAGATTCCTATCCCTTCCCCGAAGAAGTAATCATTGATACCGTCACCATTAGGCGTAAACGCATTGGGTACGAAAAAGGTAAAATCAGGACCAATGTTAATGCAGTGGGTAATGGTATCCACACAGCCATTGGTGTTGGTGACCGTTAGCATAGGGCAGTATTCGGCAACGGCCTGAGGGTATGTATGGGAAGGATTTTCGAGGGTGTCCAAAACATCACTTGTCGGATCAGCAAAAGTCCAGGACCATCTGACTATCCTTCCAATGGGTGTAGTGGATTGATCCATAAAGTAATAGGTAGGGGCTACAACAGTCGCAGCCAGAGGGTTGGTTGTAAAGGCCGCAACCGGATCAGCATACACGGTGATCATATTCTTAATCGTGTCGATGGCTGAACAGCCCAGATTGCTGGTTGCTTTCAGCCAGACGCTGTAAATTCCTGTTTTAAAACAACTCGAAGCATTCTGCACGGCAGAAGTACTGTCATTTCCGAAGCCCCAGCTCCAACTGGCAACGGTACCCGAAGTCACCGTACTTTTGTCTGTAAAATTTACGCAAAGCAAGGGACAACCGGCCGTTTTATCAGCCGTAAAATTTACAACCGGCACCGGATTCACTCCTACATGAACCTGCACCGTATCCGGAGGAGTTCCGCAATTGTCATTGACCAGAACAGTATAGGTTTGGGCAACTGTAGCGTCCACCGAAATACCCTGTGTGGTTTGATTGGGCTTGGTCAACCAGGTATAGCTATAAGTTCCATCACCTCCTGTAGCCTCACTGGTAAGGTTTACCGTTATTCCGGGACATACAAATGGAGGACTTTGGGCAACCAGTGACAGCGGAGGATTTACGGTAATCGTTACCGATTGAGGCATGGAGGCGCAACCGTTAGCGTCGGTTGCGACGGCGGTGAATGTAGCTGTCGTTTTTAAGGTATCTGTAAATGAATTACCCACTATGTTTCCGGGATTCCAGGTATAGGTATAATCAGGGGTTCCGCCGGTGGCGGATGCCGTTATCAGGGAACTTTGTCCAATACAAATCGTTGCAGGAAGAAATGGAGAAAGAGCTACCGCTGAAGGCTGGCTGATTACAGTGCTGACCATGGAAGTGCAATTATTGGCATCCGTGATTGTAATAGTATAATTACCCTGGCAAAGATTAGAAGCGACTGCTGAAGTCCCTCCCCCACCACTCCAGTTATAATTATAAGGACCCAGGCCTCCTGTGGCGAGTGCTGTAGCAGTTGCCGTACAATTTCCAAAACAAAGAATCGGAGTTGTACCTGTAATGCTTGCCACGACCCCTATATTGTTAATAACCAAAACCGAGTCTTCGCTGTTACATCCATTGGCATCCGTTATCGTCACTACCGCTTCTCCTGCGGGCAAACCGGTTGCAGTCCGGGTAGTCGCTCCATTACTCCAACTGTAAGTATAGGTTCCTGTGCCACCGGTGGTGCTTAGCACTGTAGCCGTTCCGACGCTTTGACTGCAATTGGTTGCTGTACTTGAAAGATTTTCAGAAAGGGCTGTCGGTTGCGGAACCAGGAAAGACGTATCCTTCTGACAACCGTTTATATCTGTAAGGGTAACGCTGAAAGTGCCTGAACAAAGTCCGCTAATAGCCAGATTGGTTCCTCCATTGCTCCAAAGCGCCAGAACCGGAGATGTTCCTCCTGCCGGTATAACAACAGCCTGACCATCACAGGCGCCATTGCATTTGGCGCTTAATCCGGTAGCAGAAAGGGTTAATTTGGTCGGACCGGTAACTGCTGCAACAACAGAAGAAGTGCAGGAATTGGCATCGGTTACTGTTACCGAATACGTTCCCACACCCAAACCGTTAACCGTTTGGGTATTTTGCAGGCCCGACCACAGGTAATTTAAGGTTCCTGTTCCCCCACTGGCCGTAACATTTACACTTCCGTTATTGTTACCACAGGTTTCAGGCGTGCTGCCAGGCACTGCAAGTATAGGAGCAGGGGCAGTAATGCTGGCGTTTGAAGTGGTTTTGCATCCTGAAGCATCAGTTACCGATACGGTCCAGGTGCCAGCCGCCAATCCCGTTGCCGTATTGCTTGAGCTGACGGATTGGCTTGTCATGGTTGTCACTCCGTTACTCCAGACATAGGTATAGGTTCCCGTGCCTCCGGTAATATTCACCGTTGCTGAACCATTGGTCAAGCCGGCGCAGGTAATATTTACCGGAGGTTGAATAGCAGCTGTCCCTGCGCTTCCCGAGCTGTTTACAATTCCTACTGCTGAAGACGTACACCCGGTTCCATCGGTAACGGTAAGGGTGTAATTGTCAGCCGGCAAACCAGTTTGGAGGGCCCCCGTCTGGTTCGTATTCCAGGAATACGTGTACACTCCGTTTCCTCCGGTCGCCGAAGCATTTAATGCCCCATTGCTGTTCCCGCAGGTGGCAGGAGTTGGGGTTATACTGGGGGTAATTGCAGCATCGGTGGTTACAGGTTTGGTGATTGAGTCCTTGCAGCCATCAGAAGAGGTCACCACCAGTTTGACGTCATACGTATTCGCTCCGGGAGGGTAATTGTGGCTTGGATTCGGGGTGGTTGAAGTCGCTCCATCTCCAAAGCTCCATTGATAATTTGTAATGCCAACCGGCGTTGCGCTCGAAGAATTTGTAAAGTTATAGTTCCCCGTACAGACCGCCCCCAAAGCATCTGAAAAAGCAGAAGTAATTTTATCCAGCGTAATATTCAATTGATAATCGTAGGTATATGTGCAACCTTCAAAATTTGTACAAGTGACCGAATAACTTCCGGGTATACTGGTATTTACACATTGGGTAGTTTGTCCGCTAACTGTCGGCCCCGCCCAGTTATAGGTTACAAAACCGCTGGGAGCGCAAAGCGGAACCGGATTACTCTTACACAAGGTGTCATTTTGAACTACTTTGTTCGGAGGACTGCAAACGGCATTGAAATAACAATAGGCCCAGTCGTAATTGAACCTGCACCAGGAAGTGGTTACCAAAAGGGTAACCGATGTACCTATATAAGAGGATAAATCGAGATTGGCAGTCTTCCAGGGCATATAGGTAGTAGGGTAAAGCGGATTGACATATGTTCCCGGGGAAAGAAAGGGGTCGTTCTGAAGACCCTGAACAGTTGACGGAAGAAACCCGGGAGGGCCTCCCGGAGCATCGTATGCCGAATCCTGGGAGCAGAAAATGATGTTATTGTTTTGGTCAAGAACTTCGATTTTTACCCTGGCGGCATCCGTCGGAGCGTGACCGAATTCAAGAATTACAAAAGCAAATTGGAGTAAAATAACAGGGTCGGCAGCAGACACCGTAAATGTCTGCTGGGCAGAGGAGTTAATGGCAAAGGCAGGAGGATAGGGTGATAAACGGGGATACGGATTTCCAAGTTCCAACGAATAAGAGCCTCCGGGAGCTGCTTTGGGAAACCCTCCGAAACTGTCTGTACCAATTGAAACAACCTGATAGTCTCCTGTGCAGGTCCAGTTTGCAGTTGTCCCTGCACTGAAATCCAGATTACTGCAGGAGGCGTTTACAACCGGATTTTTATGCACAGCCTCTGTTTTTACCGGAGGAAGTTTGGGTGAAGAAGCCAGGATTGCTTTGTACTTGCTCAGCTGTACTTCTGCCTGAGCCTGGGAAATGCGCTGATGCTCCATCATTTCCCGTATAAAATCCTGCTCCTCCTGCGGAGAAAGAACATACCCTTTGTCGGATGAACCTGAACGGGTAGAATCAGAAAGTCGGGACTGGGCCAAAAGCCCGTGAAAACCGCAAGAAATCAACAACACAAAAAAAACCGCAGTACGTAGCACGCTTCTATCCATTGAAATGAAATTTAATTGAATTTAGCCAATTAAACTTCGGATTCCAAATATTCCAGACGCTTTTGTACGCAGAAATATCAACATGGTTACATTTCGGAATAATCACTTAAAGTCAAAAAAGTGAGAATACGGCTCTTTTGCCCGCGCATTACACTGAAAATGGCAAGGAATCGTCTTTGTAGCGAGAGGGAGGGTCGAACTCCCCACCTCAGGGTTATGAATCCTGCGCTCTAACCAACTGAGCTACCTCGCCTTTAATGGGCGACAAATATAAAAAAACAAATTAAATAACTGTTGATTGTATTTTTTTATATATTGCCCCCTTGTAAATTTATTTTTAGTAAAATGGCTAAGAAGGCAAAGAAACCGGTGAAGAGTATAAAGAAGGCAAAACCCGCCAAACCCCAGAAAAAGGTTATAAATAAGACCGAAAAAAACGTAAAGAAAGCAGTGAAGATGGATAAGAAAGCAGTGAAGATGAAAAAGAAGTCAGAGAAGGTCGATAAGAAAGAGGTGAAGATGGATAAGACGGTTATGAAAGAGGTGAAGAACGTGAAAAAACCTGTGGCAGCTGTACGGGAAGTTGAAGTGGCAGTGGCTGCAGCTCCGGCAAAAGTGAAGAGGGCCGGACGGCAGCCTTCGGTGAAGGTCAAGAAAATCAGAAAAGTATTTACACCCTTCAACCCTATTCAACCGGCGAGTTCAAACGGAAAACCTGTCAATACGACAAAAAAAGAACCGAAGGGACGGTTTGAACTGGAGTATGTGATGCGTTGTTCAGAGGCCTTGTTGTATGATTTCATCAGCTCACCCAGCGGTTTATCGGAGTGGTTTTCGGACAATGTAAATATACGGGACGGAATTTACACCTTTTACTGGGACGGTTCTGAACAAAAAGCCCGCCTGCTTGCGCTTAAGGAAGAGGAATTTATCCGCTACCAATGGATGGACAAGACGGACGGAAGTTATTTTGAATTCAAAATTCAGACGGACGACCTTACCGGCGATGTTTCTCTTATAGTAGTTGATTTTGCTGACGGTGAGGATGAACAGCTTAGTTCGAGACTGCTTTGGGATGCCCAGGTGGATAAGCTGAAGAAGACGATCGGATCGCATACTTAGTGATAAAAAACCGTTATTTTTTATTCCCTTATTTCCTATTCCTGATTCTCGGGGGCGGCCTGTTGCTCATTTACGGGAAAGGGGATCTGCACCTTCAGATCAACCGGTTTCACAATCACATGGGAGATCTATTTTTCGGATACCTTACTTTTTTAGGTGATGGATTGTTTGCACTGATGATTGGACTGATTTTGCTGCTGGTGCGCTTTCGGTATTCGCTTATTGTGCTGCTCAGCTGGGGCCTGAGTTCGGGGATTACCCAGACCCTCAAACATTTTGTGTTTGAGGGACGGCTCAGACCGGTTAAATTTTTTGAGGGAAATACGTCTCTGCATTTGGTTCCCGGAGTTGATATGGATTATTACTACAGCTTTCCTTCGGGTCACAGCACGACTGCCTTTGCGGTTTACTTTTGCCTGGCCCTGTTTTGCCGAACGAATTGGATGAAAGCGGCGCTGTTCTGCCTGACACTACTGGTGGGATTTTCAAGGGTGTATTTGTCTCAGCATTTTTTCGAAGATATTTATGCGGGTTCTCTTGTAGGGGTATTCAGCGCAATGGCTTGTTACTGGTTCATGACAGCTGTTGTGAATAAACCGTGGATGGATTCTTCGCTGTTAGCAAACAGAACTGCCCGATGAAGAACAGCCTCCTAAAACTGAACCTGTCAATAGGCCTTGGGGCGGCCTTGCTGCTGATACCTTTTTTGGGTAGGGTACATCTGTTCGATTGGGATGAGATCAATTTTGCCGAGTGTGCCAGGGAGATGCTGGTAACGCATGATTTTTTCACGGTTCGAATTAACTTTCTTCCGTTCTGGGAAAAACCTCCTTTGTTTATCTGGCTCTCGGCGGGATGCATGGAGCTCTTTGGGGTAAATGAATTTGCAGCCCGCTTGCCCGATGCGCTCTGTGGCATTGGTACCTTACTGCTGGTATTTAACATTGGCAACCGCTTGTACGACAAGAAAATGGGCCTGCTCTGGGTGCTTTCCTATGCAGGTTCTACCCTGCCCCAGTTTTATTTTAAATCGGGAATTATAGATCCCTGGTTTAACCTGTTTATTTTTTGCGGAATTTATTTGTTTGTGTTGTTCACAAACACACCGGCTGAGTCGGCGAACACAGAATCTTCCAAAGAAAGGCTGATACTGCTTATAAAATCAGCTTTTTTTATCGGACTTGCCGTACTCACAAAAGGACCTGTTGCCATTTTGATTCTGGGTCTTTGTGTACTGGTTTACCTGCTGATCAAACGATTCAGGAATGTGATCAGTTTTGGACAGCTTATTGTATACGGGGCCGTGGTATTGTCTCTGGGAGGAATCTGGTTTTTGATACTGTGGCTATCGGGCAATTCTGCTGTTATAACTGAATTTTTTCAATACCAGGTTCGGCTTTTTCAAACACAGGATTCGGGTCACGGAGGGCCATTTTATTACCATTTCATAGTGTTGCTGGTCGGATGTTTCCCGGCATCGGCATTTGCCATCTGGGGAATGAAAAAGAACACTGCAGATACACTGTTTCAGAGACATTTCAGGCGCTGGATGCTGATCTTGTTTTGGGTTGTGCTTTTGCTTTTTTCAATCGTAAATACCAAGATCATACATTATTCATCGCTTTGCTATTTTCCGCTTACCTATTTTTCAGCACGCTGCATGCACGGTATTCTCAACGGAACCCAAGCCTGGAAAAAGGGCATAAGTATTCTGATTGGCATTATTGGCGGACTGTTTGGCCTGGTCTTGTTGTGCCTTCCGCTTGTGGACCGCTTCAAATCCAGACTATTGGCAAGCAATCTGATTGACGACGCTTTTGCGGTTGAAAATCTCAAAGCACAGGTCCATTGGTCGGGCTGGGAAGGCCTGATCGGAGCAGGATCCCTTGTTGCGCTGATAGTTTGCCTTGGTATGGCACATAAAAAAAGAACTTTTACTGCTGTTGGTATTTTGTTTGTAACGAACCTTTTCGTGGTTGAACTTTCTTCGCTTGTCATTGCTCCGAAAATAGAGCAGTACGTACAAGGTGCAGCCATCGAATTTTACCAGGAACTCAGAGGAAAAGATTGTTACCTGGAGACCATAACCTTTAAGAGCTATGCCCAGTATTTTTACGGTGAAATACGTCCGACCAAAAACAACAAAAGCTACCTCCCGGATTGGCTTCTGGACGGGCCTATTGACAGACCCGCTTATTTTTCAGCGAAAATTACAGAGACGGAGACTATCCGAAAGCTGCATCCCTTGCTAAAGGAACTTTACCGTAAGAATGGTTTTGTTTTTTACAGGAGAGAACCCAGCCCGTTTAACATTCAATAAAGGTTAACTGAACCAATCCGGTTTTTACAAAAAAGGAATCTTCACAACCTGTGCTTTGATGGCCTTATCGCGGATGCGGATATAAATTTCGGATCCGGGTTTGCTTAGTGCAGCAGGAACGTAGCCAAGACCGATTGCTTTCTGAAGGGTCGGGCTTTGTGTGCCGGATGTAACAAGGCCTATCTGATTACCGGTTGCATCAGTAATGGCATAATCGTGACGGGGTATTCCGCGGTCGATCATTTCAAAACCAACCAGTTTTTTCACAAGACCCTTTTCTTTTTGTTCTTTCAGAGCTTTGGAATTGGTAAATTCCTTTGTGAATTTGGTGATCCAGCCTAAACCGGCTTCCAGCGGAGAGGTGCTGTCGTTAATGTCGTTTCCGTACAGGCAGAATCCTTTTTCAAGCCGAAGTGTGTCACGGGCTCCAAGGCCAATGGGTTTGATGTTGAACTCCGCACCTGCTTCGAAAATTGCATCCCATATTTTCGAAGCATATTGATTTTCAAAGTAAAGTTCGAATCCTCCCGCTCCGGTATAACCGGTATTGGAAATAATGACATTCTCTACTCCGTTGAAGGTTCCTTTCACAAAGCTGTAGTAGGGAATTTCGCTTAAGTTTACGTTCGTGAGTTTTTGCAAAGCGGCCAATGCTTTGGGACCCTGTATGGCCAATAAAGAGGTTTTATCAGAAATATTGTGCATTTCAACAGCTTTGGTAGTGTACTTCTGGATCCAGTTCCAGTCTTTGTCAATATTGGAAGCATTGACCACCAGCATATAGGTTTTTGCATCGATGCGGTAAACCAACAGGTCGTCTACGATTCCTCCTTTGTCATTGGGAAGGCAGGAATACTGGGCCTTTCCATCGGTTAACACCGACGCGTCATTTGAAGTGACGCGTTGAATCAGATCGAGGGCATGTTCTCCTTTCAAAATGAATTCACCCATATGGGATACATCGAACACCCCTACGCTGTTACGTACACAGGCATGCTCTTCGTTAAGCCCCGCGTAAGAAACGGGCATGTTGTAGCCTGCAAAAGGTACCATTTTTGCTCCCAGAGCAATGTGTTTGCTGAGCAGGGCTGTAGACTTTAATTCGGTTAAGGTAGATTCCATTAAATCAGTTTAAAAGTTATACTATTTAAGCCATTCCGCGACAGGTAAAGTTCGAGGTAATAGTTGAACTGAGCAAATTCTTGAGGGATTTAAAATACAAAAGCCGTATTTATGTTATCTTTAAAACTCCTTGCAGAGCCGGTTTACTATATTGTTCGAGCGCAATACTCCCCGTTGGATGATTTTTTTCATCGATTTGGGGATTTGCTTTTTTTCACTGGTTCTTGCCTATCTGCTCAGGTTTAATTTTTCGATTCCTCCGATTGAAATAAAGGCCTTCCCGATTGTTTTTTCTGTGATTCTGGGAGTGAGGGCATTGAGTTTTTATAGTTCGAAAACCTTCAAGGGTATTGTAAAGTATACCGGAACAAAGGATGCTCAGCGTATTTTCATAGTGCTTAGCCTGGGCAGTCTGTTTTTTGTGCTCTTCAATCTGTTTATGTATCACATCGTCAACCGCACCTACCCTATCCCCTTCTCTATTGTTATTATCGAATACCTAGCCACCACTTTTCTGATGATCAGCCTGAGGATAATGTTCAAGGCACTTTATTTTGAAATTAAAAACCCGAGCAGGGGAAAAAGTCAGGTGATCATTTTCGGAGCAGGCGAATCGGGCATCATTACCAAACGTACACTGGACAGGGACGCTGGCAGCAAATACAAGGTGGTGGCTTTTATTGATGACGATCTAAGGAAGAAGAACCGTAAGCTCGAAGGCGTTACGATTCATGCGGCGGACAAACTGGAGACGTTTTTACAGAGCGGGGTAATTGCCCAGGTGATTCTTTCGCTTCAGCAGATTCAGCCTTCACGCAAGCAGGAAATTGTTGAATTGTGTCTGAAATACAACACCCGGATTTTAAATGTGCCACCGGTTTCTCACTGGATCAACGGAGAGCTGAGTTTTAAACAAATCAAAAAAGTAAAAATTGAAGAGTTACTCGAACGGGATCCTATTTTACTGAACGAGGCCAATATCCGGAAGCAGTTGTTTGGCAAGGTCGTTTTAATTACCGGGGCAGCAGGATCCATTGGAAGTGAAATTGCCCGGCAGGTGATTCGGTTTAAACCAAAGTTGCTGGTTTTGCTGGACCAGGCTGAAACTCCATTGTACGAACTTGAATTGGAAGTATTGGATACACTCAAACCTGGTGACTTTGAAATCGTTATCGGGGATGTCAGAGTGAAGGAACGAATGGAAAATCTGTTTAAGACCTTTAAGCCTCAGGTGATTTTTCATGCAGCAGCCTACAAGCATGTGCCGATGATGGAAAACAATCCATCGGAGTCTATCCTTACCAATGTTTTGGGCACGCGTATTGTAGCCGATCTGGCCAACGCATATAGGGCGGACGAGTTCGTTCTGGTTTCTACCGACAAGGCAGTGAACCCCACCAGCATCATGGGCGCTTCGAAGCGCATTGCCGAAATCTATGTTCAGGCCCTGAACAAGGTTTCTGCCACAAAATTTATAACCACGCGTTTCGGAAACGTTTTGGGCTCGAGCGGATCGGTAATTCGGCGTTTTCACCAACAGATTGAAAATGGCGGACCGCTTACGGTTACGCACAAAGAAATTACCCGTTTTTTTATGACCATACCCGAAGCCTGTCAGCTGGTGCTTGAGGCCGGAGCCATGGGTAAGGGCGGTGAGATTTTTATATTTGATATGGGAAAGCCGGTTAAGATTGTTGACCTGGCCAGGAAAATGATACAGCTTTCGGGATTGACACTGGATAAGGATATCGCCATCGTTTATACCGGGCTTCGTCCGGGAGAAAAACTTTTTGAAGAATTGTTGAACAACAATGAGAACGTGACGCCTACGCATCATTCGCAGATTATGATTGCCAGGGTGAGGGAGTACGACTACGCTGTCATTTCAGCCGAAATTGCAGAGCTGGTGCTGTTGTTTGACAAACAGGACAATACGGTTATCGTCTCGAAAATGAAACAGATCGTACCGGAATACAAGAGTAACAATTCGGTGTATGAAAAACTGGACTAAATATCTGACTTTTGTTTGTCTGACTCTGCTGGGGTTTGTTTCGGTTTATGCGCCGCGGGGCAGAGCGCACATAAGCGCTGCGGGCGGAGACGAAACAGCAGACCGGGATTTTTTCGAGTGGAAGCGGCTCAGGGATCCGCAGACGGGATTGGTTCCTAAAAGCGTGCGCTACCGGGAGCTTGCTTTTGCTCAAAACCTGCCGGGCTACGGAGGGTCGGGTTACGGAGGATTGAATTCGTCTGCATTTAAAATTCGTTCCGTAACGGATTGGACCAACAGGGGCCCTGTTAATGTCGGCGGGCGTACAAGGGCTTTGGAAATAGATATCAGCAATGAGAACATCATTCTTGCAGGGACTCCATCGGGCGGAGTCTGGCGTTCAACCAACGGAGGCCTTACCTGGACACCTTCCCTGGACGCAAGCAACCTTCAAAACGTTTCCTGTATCGCACAGGACCTGCGCCAGGGAAAAACAAATACCTGGTATTTCGGATCGGGAGAGGGATTCGGCTGTTCGGCATCCGGAGGAGCTGCCTATTTTTTAGGCAATGGGTTATTTAAATCAACGGATGACGGGGTCAGCTGGAATCCATTGTCTGCAACGAACTCGGGCAAGCCTCAGGCACTGGACAGCTATTTTGATATCGTCTGGAATGTGGCGACAAATCCCGCGGATACGGCGAATGACATTGTATACGCGGCTACTATTGGCTACATCTATAAGAGCACCAACGGAGGAACTTCCTGGACTACTGTTCTCGGAGGAGGAAGCATCTTATCCTATGCCACCGATGTTATGGTGACCCCTTCTGGAGTGGTGTATTGCACACTGGATTCCTGCGGACCGGATAAGGGAATCTGGCGTTCACCCGACGGGGTTACGTTTACGAATATAACGCCTGCGGGCTTTCCGGCTTCCTACAGCAGAATTGTAATGGCCTTCGCCCCATCGGATGAGACCCAGGTTTATTTCCTGGCAAACACTCCGAATTCAGGAGCTGCCGACACGATAAAGATTTTTAAAACGGACGACTGGAACAGTTTCTGGAAATATACCTATGTATCAGGTACCGGATCAGGCTCAGGAGGTGTCTGGCAAAACCGGACAGCAAACCTTCCGGTAACACAGCGTCCGTTCAATGTATATGATTCCCAGGCGGGATACGACATGGAAGTTAAAGTAAAACCGAACGATGCCAATACGGTATTCATAGGCGGTACGAATATATTCCGCTCTACGGATGGGTTTGCCACTTCAACCAAAATTACCTTCATGGGTGGATATGGCGTCAACTCGGCCTATCCGCTTGTTGCCGAATATCCCAATCATCATCCCGATCAGCATGTGTTTGCGTTTTTTAACTCAGATACCAGCGCCATGCTGAACGGCAATGACGGTGGCGTTTTTAAAACCCTGAATTACATGGATACTTCGGTGGCCTGGACCCGTTTGAATACAGGTTATGTGACCACAATGTTTTACACCTGTGCCCTGGATCATGCCGTTTCGGGAAGTGCGTATGTGATCGGCGGAGCACAGGATAACGGAAGCTGGTTTACCAACAATGCAAATAACCTGAGACCCTGGGTCACTCCACGGGGAGGTGACGGGGCCTGCTGCGCAATTGCAAACAACCGTTCGGCCTATTATTTTTCAATCGAAAACGGGAAAATGATGAAGGCCAGTCTGGATACGGCCGGCAACGTGCTGACTTTTGCCCGGATCGATCCTATTGGGGCAAAAGATTATTTGTTTGTTAACCCTTACGTTCTGGATCCCAATAACAACAACCGGATGTATATGAGTGCAGGCAACAAACTCTGGAGAAACGACAGTTTGAATGATATTCCCATGATCGGGAACTGGGATTCCATAACAACCGGATGGACAAGACTTGCCGACACCTTGCCCATTCCCAAAGCCTATATTACGGCTGTTGCGGTTTCCACAACACCGGCCAACAGAGTTTACATCGGTACGGATACGACTGCGATTTACCGCATTGACAGCGCCGGCAGTGCCAACCCGATAATGACCAATATTACCGGAACCCTGAATCCGAATGCTTTTCCGGAGGACGGCTATGTCAGCTGCATAGCCGTCGACCCGCTGAACGGAAACAATGTGATGGCCGTATTTTCGAATTACCAGGTGTACAGCCTCTTTTATTCTACAAATGCCGGAACTTCCTGGGCCAAGGTGGCCGGGAACCTCGAACAATACAGTTCCGGTGCAGGCGACGGGCCCTCCTGCCGCTGGGCCAGTATTTTGCACGTGAGCAATGGCACCGTTTTTCTGGTGGCCACCAGCACCGGCCTGTATGCAACGGATACCCTGATGGGCCTTAACACGGTCTGGGCCCAGCAAGGCGGGGAAACAATCGGAAATGTCGTTTGCGACATGATTGACACCCGGTCATCCGACGGGATGGTCATTGTGGCAACGCACGGTCACGGGATTTATTCGGGGACGGTAACAAGTACGCAATCGATATCAGGAATAAAAAATCTCCCGGCAGCTGAACTTTATCAGCTTTCAAACTATCCCAACCCTGCAGGATCTCAAACAACGATCACTTTTGTTCTGCCGAAACGATCTTCTATTGAATTGAGATTGTACGATGCCGGCGGGCGTTTGGTTCGGGGAAACCTTCAGGGGTCGCAGACTGTTTTGGAGGCAGGAGCGTATTATTATAGTGTTAGTACGGCTGATTTGCAAAACGGGATGTATTACTATTCACTGGCCGGTGAGGGATTTACAGCGACAAAAAAAATGATTGTGATTAACTAAAGACTTAATCATCGCATTAAGGTAATGTTCCCTTTTCGGGTAATTGAGGTTCCGTCCACGAGTATGGCCGATACATAATAAACGAACACATCCTGATTGCAAGCCTTGCCGTTGAATTTTCCGTCCCAGCCGATACCGGCAGAGATGGTTTGAAATACCTCCTGTCCCCAGCGGTCGAATACGTTGAAGAGCAGACTTCGGATGCAGGGCGTAACACGAATGTACAGTACATCGTTGACTCCGTCCCCATTGGGAGAAAATGCCGTAGGTACAAAGAGCATGCTGTCGGATTCGCAATTCAGTTCTTTTACACGAATCGAAACTGTATTCTCAGAACTGCAGCCGTTTGCGTCGGTGACAATGACCGTGTAGGTATAAACTCCCGGAGCGGAAGCGTCAAACAGGGGATTGCAGGTTGTTGAGTCAGAAAGCCAGACCGGAGGTCGCCATAAATACGAAACGCCTCCCGAAGCATCCAGGCTGATACCTGTTCCGGACAAAACTGTGGCGGAGCTTCCGGCGCTTACCAGAGGTAAGGGATTAACTGTAACAAGTAAACTGTCTTTGCTTATACAGCCTCCGGCGGTAACCGTTACGTAATATTTTGTTGTGGAAAGCGGAGAAGCAAAAGGATTTTCAACAGCGGCATTGCTGAGGGTTGTTGCAGGACTCCAGGAGTAATTGATTCCTCCCGAAGCATTTAATTGCACAGACTTGCCGGTGCAAACAAAGGTGTCCCGTCCGGCAACAGCCGTAATACTGCCTGTTCCCGGGACTTTAATGGGAATGCTGTCTTTGCATTTGTTGGCATCCGTTACCGTTACCGTATAATTTCCGGCGGCCAGATTAGCCGCCGTTTCTCCGCTTGCTCCGTTTGTCCACAAGTACGTATACCCGGGACTTCCGCCTGAAACGACCACCGCCGCAATACCATTTTTGGTTCCACATGCTTCGGGGCTGGAAAAAGGCTGAACTATAAGGGCCGGAGGTTGCGTGATGCTTACGGTGGAACTACTGCTGCAATTGCTTTTATCCGTTACCGTAACCGTGTAAGTTCCCTGGCCCAATCCGGTAACGGTCTGAGCGGTTGCTCCGTTACTCCAGTTGTAGGTATACCCCGGAGTTCCTCCGCTGGGGGTTGTATAAACCGACCCGGTCAGGGCTCCGTTACAGCTTACATTGGTACCCGAGCTGGCAAGCGTTGCTGCCGCTTTACTGGCCAGCACCACGGATGTTGTTCCCGAACACCCCGTATTGTCAGTAACCGTTACCGTATAACCCGTTCCTGTAAATCCCTGTATGGAATCAGCCAGGGCGGCGGTCACTGAAGATGCGCCGGTGCTCCAGTTGTAGGTATAGCTGGGGCTTGTTCCTGTAACAGTCACTTTCACCGTACCGTTAACGCTGGTGCAGGTCGCCGTTGAAGTCTGAAGATGAAGGGTAAGTCCGCCTGCTGTAACCTGAACCGAATCAACCTGTACCTTGCGGATGCAGGAAGCATCGGTAACCGTTACAAAATAGTTGCCCGGACTCAGACCGGTTACGGTCTGAGTCGTCTGTCCGGTACTCCAAAAATAGGTATAAGGAGCCGTTCCCCCGGCAGGAGTAACAGTTGCAGATCCTGCCGAACAAGAACCCGCGGAATTGGTGACCAGGCTCATTCCCCTGGAACAGTTGGAAGAAATCTTCAGGGACTGAACAAACCCGTTTCCGCAAACGTCCAGGGTGCTGTTTACTCCAAGACAAAGCCCGTACACGGTATTGGCAACAGGGTAGGTGGCCTTGAGAACAAGCATGGAATCATATTGTTGAACGGAGGACTGATAGCCTACATAGAGATTGTTGCAATCGTCAACAGCCAGTCCTCCCCAGGCGCAGGTAGTAGTACTCAGGGTTTGGCTCAGCAACAAGGTTCCCAGATTTTTATCCCATTTTTTCAGGATCGCCCCGTCGTACGTGTAAAGGTAATTGTCGCTGACAGCCATGCCGTTGAACCCGTTTGACCGGGCTGAACCTCCGGAGAAATAGGAAACGTAGGATCCTCCTTCCTGGAAATCGTATCCGTCAGAAACCATAAACGCCATCGGGGAAAGCGTATGGGCCGGAACTTTCAGCAACTGGTTGGTCCAGGTAGCGGAACCGTAGTTGGTTGTGGCCATGTAGCAATTGTTTGAATTGTCAAGGGCCAGCAAACAAATGTCATGGGCAATTTCAGTTGTTGAAAGCACATTTACCGCAGTAATCGCAACCAGGTTGGTGTCGAGCACACAGGCCTGATTCTCCTGGGTGGTTCCGCCTCCGGCAATGACTGCTTCTTTGTTGCAGTTATTGTAAACTATTCTCCACATTTCCTCGAGTTGCGGATTTCCGGGAAAAACAATCAGTTGCGTCCCTGCCCCATTGACCTTGATAACCTGAGCGCCTATTCCGGTGTTAATGCCTTCTACCAGGTAACTGCTCTCGCTTTGCGCATCTACGGCAAAACTTCCGTAGAAATTCATCCAGGTCGCATTGAAAGGATTGGCTGAGTATACCCACTGGATTACTCCGGCACTGTTTAATTTAATTTCCTGCCAGGGAAAAGTTCCCCCGCAAACGTATACGTTACCCTGAAAATCATACGCAACATCGTATGCAGAGTTGGTTCCGGTGAACGTCGGGACAGTGGTCCAGGGGTCAATTACAACAGTGGAAGGTATGACAGTTCCTGGCCCGGCATTCAACGTTTTAAAGTTGAAAGAAACGGTATTCCCCTGAAGCTGAAATACCGAGGGAATTGTTTCTCCGTTTTCAAAAAAAGTCTGAGGCGCATGGTCGACGATGTCGCCGAATGGCGACTTGATTAACAAGTCGCCTTCAGGATCAATACCGGCAGTCATTTTACCGGAGTATTTCATTTTTACAAGAGAGGGATTGGCCCCCGGATGAAGCACAATGCTGTATTTTATCCCCTGTTTCCCTGAAGGAAAAGTGTAAACAATATCGATGTCGGGATAAATATTTTTGTAGGTAATTTTTTTAAACCCTGAAGCTTTGATAGAGGACTTGCCCGATTTGTCTTTCAGGTCGGCATAATTGAAATAATAATCCCCTGCGTTTTCTGCACTGATTTTAACGTTGGGATCAGCATCAGCCCAGTCCATGTTCACAAACTGAGGTATCCCCTTAAGGCCCTTTTCTTTTTTCGGTCCTCCGCGTTCTTCCCTTTCCCTTTCTTCGGCGCTTTCAGGTTTTATTTCAGTATGATAATAACACAGTCCGGATGGGGTAAAATAAACCGACATTCCGTCACTGATCCAGGCAAACTTTATATCGCAGGCGTCTGTGTTTCCTGTTTTCCGGAATTGACCCTTATTTTCAATAAATAAGTGATGTTCAAAGGGATTTTTTACCCAAAGCGACTGTTGGGCAACCGTCCGGTCAACCGTCAGTACTGAAATTAAAAAGGAGAAAAAAATTAAACATCTGCACACAAGGCTAAGTTAATGAAAAACCAGAAATTACCTGATTCTTACCCGTGTATCGTCTCTGATTTGCCGTAGTTGGCGATAACCTTCGATTCGTGCTCAAGCCATTGCTGCCAGCGTTTGTCAACTTCCTCGGGATCGAGGTATTTTTTGGCAAGGCCGATAAAAGTAGTATAATGACCGGCTTCGCTGATCATCAGCTCGCGGTAAAACCGGGCGAGTTCTTCGTCTTTGATATTTTCGGTGAGGACTTTGAATCGTTCGCAGCTGCGTGCTTCTATCATGGCTGAGAAAAGCAGGCGATCCAGGAGGACAATTTCACGGCGGTGGCCTTTGCGCATGAATTTATACAGTTCGTTAACGTAGCTGTCTTTGCGTTCGGGACCCAATGTGTAGCCTCTCGCCTTTATTTTCTCGTGAACCATTTCGAAGTGGGCAAGTTCTTCTTTTGCGATCTTCAGCAGTTCGTCAACCATATCACTGTGTTCGGGATAACTGACGATAATGGAAATGGCATTGGAGGTGGCTTTTTGCTCGCACCAGGCGTGGTCGGTGAGTACCTCTTCGAGGTTGGACTGAGCAATGGAGACCCAGCGGGGATCGGTTGAAAGTTTAAGACCTAACATGGGGTCATGGGAGCTGAGCATCAAGGATTGCCAGGCCTTCTTCGAAGGAATGAGGTACATAGCCCAGTTCTTTTATGGCTTTGTCGATGATGAATCCGGTCCGGGGCGGCCGTTTGGCGGCCTGATGGAGGGTATCTGATTTTACAGGATTGATAGTTGATTTGTCGAGTTTCCAAAAATCAGCAACCCGGCTTACCAGTTCGAGTATGCTCAGGATATCTTTTCCGGAAACGTTATAAATGCCTTGTTTACCTTTCAGGGCTGCCAGTATGCAGCCCTGTGCGAGGTCTTCGGACAGAGTCGGGGAACGAAACTGATCGTCCACTACATTTATTTTCTGACCTTTTGCGAGTGCGTCTTTTGCCCAGAGCACCACGTTTGAACGGCTCATGTTGTCGACTATACCGTAAACGATGATCGTGCGCAGGATGGTCCAGCGTAGTTGAGAAGATTGCACCACCTTCTCCCCTTCCCATTTGGTGAGGGCATAATAACTCAGCGGGTTGGCCTGGTCTTCTTCTTTGTAAGGGCCATGCTCGCCATCGAAAATGAAATCGGTGGAGATGTGAATCAGCAAAGGATCATAGAAATCAGTCGCTAAACTTTCTGACTTTTTAACTGTTAAACTCTCTACGATATTCTGAACCGCCGTAACATTTGCATCCCAGGCTTCTGTTCGCTGGGTTTCGCAGGCGTCCACATTGGTCATGGCCGCAGTGTTGATGACTACGTCGGGACGGTGCCTGGCGAGTACCTCCTGTACCTGGTTTTTGTCACAGATGTCGAGCGGTTCATAGTGGTATCCGGCCTTTTGAATCAGACGGTTTTCGCCTTTTGAACTGGCAATGATGCCAATACCTTTGACCTTTGGCCAATCGCAATTACCGATCGGTTTTTGACCGGCATTGAGTTTCAGCAGCGCGTAAATTATTTTTTGACCCAACAAGCCGTTGCTGCCCGTAACCAGAATCTTCATACAAATAATTGTTTGAGGTTGGCAATCTGTTCGGCAGTGCCCAGGACAAAGAGCTTCGCATTGTGCTTAAAAATGGTGTCGGGAGAGGGATTGATGATGTATTCACCCGCTTCGGTTTTAAACCCGATGATGTTGGCCCCTGACTTATTGCGGATTTCAAGCTCCCGTATGGTTTTGTTTTTAAACTGATCGGGCAAATGATCGAAGGTGATCTCGTCGAGCCTGATGTTGTCGCCTCCCTGTCCGGTAATGTAGTCGAGGAATTCGATGACATCGGGTTTCATGACCAGGGAAGCCATGTGGGCTCCTCCTATTTTGTCGGGCATAATGACGTTGCTGGCGCCTGCAATCTTCAGCTTTTTATCGGTGTTGTCGTCGGAGGCCCGGCTGATGATAACCAGCTTTGGATTAAGCGCCCGGGCCGAAAGCACGATGAATAAATTATCAGCGTCGATGGGAAGCGTAGTGATAAGGGCCCGGGCTTTTTCTATGCCGGCACTTACCAGGATTTCGTCGCTTGTGGCATCACCTTCTAATACCAGTTCACGGTATTTTTCGTTCATGTTCGAAATAATCTCTTTTTTCTTTTCGATTACAACAAAGCGCTGGTCGTGTTTCTTAAGGACATGTGCGGCTTGCTTGCCATTGCGCCCGTATCCGCAAAGGATTACATGGTTTTCGAGTTTTTTAATGCTGTTGGTCACTCTGCGGTTTCTAAAGTAAAGGTTCAGCTCTCCATCGACGACATTCTTGGATATGGCGGAAATGGCATAGGCAAAAGTACCAAAACTTGTTACAATCAGAAAGGCCGTAAATAAACGGCCGCCGGTACTTAATGGGTGAACTTCCTGAAATCCGACTGTGGAAACCGTAATAATGGTCATGTAAAAGGCATCCAGAAAGGAATAGCCTTCGATGGTCATGTAACCGACGACCCCAAGAAGAGTAACCAGTAAAATGAGGCCTACTGCCCGGTATATTTGCTTAAACCTCATTAATTGAGATATGATCCGTACTAAGGTAGAGAATTTGCGTGTTGGATAATTACTAACTTTGATTTATGGCAAAAGAAAGCAAGCGTATTCTGAATAAAGCCTCATTGGCGTTTTTGGAGAATTACCTGAACAACCCGTCTCCTACCGGATTTGAGAGTGAAGGTCAGAAATTGTGGCTGAAGTATATTAAGCCTTATACGGATGAGTATTTTGTGGATACCTACGGTACCGCTGTTGCGGTGATTAATCCGGAGGCCGGCTACAAAGTGGTGATTGAGGCTCATGCAGACGAAATTTCGTGGTTTGTACATTACATTACCCGGGACGGCTTTATTTACCTGCGCCGCAACGGGGGCTCTGACCACCAGATTGCCCCTTCGAAGCGGGTAAACATTCACACGGATAAGGGAATTGTCAAGGCTGTATTCGGATGGCCCGCGATTCATACGCGGGATTTACTGAAGGAAGAGACCCCTACGCTTAAAAATATTTTTCTGGATTGCGGATGTAAATCGGCCAAAGAGGTTGAAAAAATCGGTGTTCATGTGGGTTGCGTGGTTACCTACGAAGATCCCTTTATGATTCTGAACGATCGTTATTTTGTGGGCAGGGCTCTGGACAACCGGATCGGCGGGTTTATGATTGCCGAAGTGGCCCGTATGCTGAAAGAAAACAAGGTAAAATTGCCTTTCGGCTTGTATATTACCAATTCGGTTCAGGAAGAGGTTGGTCTTCGCGGCGCTGAAATGATCAGTCACCGGATAAAGCCGGATGCGGCTATAATTACGGACGTATGCCACTGTACACAGACTCCTATGATGAGCAAGATTGCAAGCGGAGATATCAGTTGCGGAAAAGGCCCGGTATTGTGTTATGGCCCTGCCGTTCAGAATAATTTCCTGAAACTGATTCTTCAGGCTGCCGGAAAGAAAAAGATTCCTTTTCAGCGCCAGGCGGTTTCCCGTGCTACCGGAACCGATACCGATGCCTTCGCGTATTCGGCATCAGGCGTGGCTTCAGCCCTGATTTCCCTTCCGTTGAGATATATGCACACGACGGTAGAAATGGTTGAAAAAAAGGATGTGGAAAATGTAATTTTACTGATATACGAAGCGTTAAAGAGCATCAAAAAAGGGCAGAATTTCAATTACATTAAATGAAGCGGTTTTTTCTTTCCCTATTCACTATTGGCTATTGGCTACTCGCTTCTTATGGGCAATGCCCCACGCTCAATCCGGCTTCGCCGAACAATTCGCTTTGCAAAGGAGACAGCACATTTCTGAAAGTAAGCGTTACGGGGACGGACAGTTTATTGAAATGGATGGTGCTCAAGGCCGGAGTCTGGACTACATTGGACAGCGGATTCACCTACAAGGGTATAAATACAGACAGTCTGCGCATTCGCACGGATAGTCTTGCCGGTGGGCAAATGAGTTTCCGTTTGGTGGCGCTGTCAACCAAAGGTTCTGGATGTCTTAATGATACCAGTACGGTAATTAGCTTGATGATCAACAGCCTCTCTTCTACCCTCTTTTCAAAACAGTACTCGGTTTGTTCGGGAACGCCCGATACGCTGATTGCATTGATTGCAAAGGATGTTGGGGATTCAACAGGCCCCTTTTTCTTCGGATGGAGCCCAAAGGGGATGCTTTCTGTCAGCGCCGACAGCAACGTAGTTACCTGGACAGGGCCCGGCAAAAGTATTCTGTGTCAGGTGAGCATACTCGACACGAACGGCTGTCTTGTTATAGACAGCGCCCGGTTCACGGTGAACGGCATCGATGCCGCCTTTCATGTGAGATACAAATCGCTGTATACCGGAATTGCAGACAGCCTGAGGGTTGCAATTGCAGCAGATTACGGGGATTCGGCCGGCCCTTTCAGTTTTAGCTGGAGCCCGGGAGGAAACCTTTCAATGAGCAGGGACACCGACGTTTTTACTATTCTGGACACAGCCTCTGCACTGGTATGGAAAGTTAGTGTAAGCGACACGAACGGCTGTTTTTTTACGGACAGTGTAATCGTGAGGATTGCGAATCCATATGTCTCGGCTTCGGGTGAGTGGTTTATGGAACCATCCGGCCTGGGCACTTCGAATCTGAGCGCTTTCAGCATTTCGGTTGTAAACCAGAATACCGTCTGGGCTTCGGTTTTTGATACGACCCGAAATACGTATACAAATACCTGTATTTCAACTGTAAATGGGGGCATTGGCTGGAAGGCGGATACTGTTTCCGCAGCCGGCAGCAAAATGACAATTAACTGCGTTTTTGCCCGCAGTGCTGATACCGCCTGGGTAAGTATGATTGATACCAGTAATACAGCCGGAGGAGGTGCCGTCTACATGACTTCGGATAGCGGAAAAACCTGGAATCATCAGGCTACAGCAACTTTTGCAGGGCCCTGGGGATATCCGGACCTGGTTTATTTTTTCAATTCGAATAACGGGGTTTGCGTGGGAGATTCGAATCAGGGCTACTGGGAAATTTACACAACAACCAACGGAGGCCAAAACTGGACCAGAGTACCACAGGCAAATATTCCCTACAACCTGCTTAACGAAGAAGGCCTGGATAACACATTTGCCGCTGTCAGAAATTCACTCTGGTTTACCACTACTGCGGGACGCATCTTTAAATCCTCCAACATGGGCCAGAGCTGGAGAGTTGAAAATTCGGGACTGGTCGGACAGATTTGCGGAATAGCTTTCACCGATTCAAGCAATGGAATAGTGACAGACGGACATTCGATTGAGAGTACATCTGACGGAGGAAATTCCTGGTCGGGGCTGGGCTATAGCGGACCAATTCTGAATGGCTGGCTTTGTTCTGTACCGGGCGCAATCGGTAATTACATCATGAGCGGCATGAGCGGGTCGGATAGGGGCACTGTTAGTACAGATAACGGGGGACTGAACTGGAGCAGAATCGACAGCACGAATCATGGCGCAATCGGATTTTACGACGTAACCACGGGCTGGTCGGGAGGATTGACTTCTTCGGCTTCGAACGGAATGTTCAACTGGGACAATGTTCTGGGGATCGGCAGGCCTGCTCTGACAGGCCTGCATGGAAAGGTAACTGTTTACCCCAACCCGATGCGGGAAAGCGCTACAATCCTGGTTACTGAAACAGGCAGCCTGAGTCTGTTTATTTATGACGCAATGGGAAGGCTGGTTGAAAGGCAAATCAATGCAGCCGGCCCGGGTATAGTCGGCCAAAGTAGTGCGTCAGATGTGGCAACGACATTTATTCTGAACCGGGGCAACCTGGCCCCGGGGATGTATTTCTACAGGGTTTTGAATTCTTCAACTGTCCTGGGAACAGGAAAAATCAGTATTGAAGATTAGTACAAATAGGGTAATCAATTACTATATTTGTACTACTTTAAACAATGAATGCGGAATTAACATAAAAACAGTCAATTCCTGGTTAGCTATATTACAGAGCAGTTACATTGTGTTTTTTCTTCCTCCACATCACCAAAATTTTAATAAACGCGTTGTTAAAACTCCAAAACTATATTTCACGGATACAGGACTTGCCTGTTCCCTTTTAGGAATAAGACTGGAAAAGGAACTGGCCAACTCACACTTCAGAGACGGTTTATTCCTCATGGACTTTTATTCCTCCAGGGCCTTGTGCCGGGCGTATTCTCTCCATTTGCCAACCACCGCTTCCATGTCAGGGGGAAGCCGGGAATCAAAGTGAACGTATTTTTTTGTTGTGGGATGAATGAAGCCCAGGGATTTGGCATGCAGGGCATGACGGGGCAACAGCTTGAAGCAGTTTTCTACAAATTGCTTGTATTTGCTGAAGGTGGTTCCTTTTAAAATGCGGTCGCCGCCGTAGACCTCATCGTTGAAAACGGGGTGTCCTGCGTAGCGCAGATGAACTCGTATTTGATGCGTGCGGCCGGTTTCCAGCTTGCATTCGATCAGGGTGACGTATCCGAAGCGTTCGAGTATTTTATAATGGGTAATGGCTGTCTTGCCGAACTCTCCGTGGGGAAACACGTCCATTTTCTTACGATCCTTAAGACTGCGGCCGATATGGCCGGTGATGGTGCCTGTCTCTTCTTTGAAATCGCCCCAGACCAGGGCCCAGTAGGTGCGGTCTATGCTGTGGTCGAAGAATTCTTTGGCCAGCTTTGCCATGCTGTTGTCGGTCTTGGCAATGACCAGGATGCCGGAGGTATTTTTGTCGATACGGTGGACCAGTCCGGGACGTATACGCGCATCGATGTCTTTGTTGTTGTATTCGCGTACCGGAAGATTTTCGAAGTGGTAAACCAGTGCGTTCATCAGGGTGCCTTTGTAGTTGCCATAAGCCGGATGTACGACCATGCCGGCTTCCTTGTTGACAATGATAAAATCCTGGTCTTCGTAAACAATATCGATAGGAATGTCCTGGGGAATCAGTTCGATTTCCCTCACAGGCCTGGTAAGCAGAATGGTTATGAGGTCTGCCGGCTTTACCCGGTAATTAGACCGGACTGCCTTGCCGTTGACGTGTATCGTCCCGGCTTCGGCAGCTTGCTGTATTTTTGACCGGGTCGCGTTTTCAACGCGGTTCATCAGGAATTTATCGATGCGCAGGGGTTCCTGGCCTTTGTCAATGACGAAGCGGTAATGTTCAAATAACTCCTGTTCGCCTTCCTCTTCTTCCATTTAATGAATTACAACCAGGCGCTTTACTGATGAATTAAATTTTTGATCGCTGAGTCTGATAAAATAGACGCCTTCGGCCAGACTTGAGCAGTCTATGGGCGTGGCTTTGTAATTGTTGATGGTAAGGAGCAGGTTACCGTAGGTATCAAGCAGGCTCATGCTGTAGGTCGGATTGCTTTCGTTTGATGAACTAAGGATCAGGTTTGCTGAAGTGGATGCAGGATTGGGGTATACGGCGAAGTTGACCGCTGGTTTTTTGGGATTTTGTATGCCGGTGAGAGATCTGTTTACGCCAAACAGGGGTCTGAGCATGACGGTACCTGTTACAGGGCCGTTCGGACCGGTGGGATCGGATTGCTGCCAGGAACCGTCAACATTTACCCAGGTTTTACTGTTCGAATTGGTGTTGACATCGAATCCTATATTCAGAGGGTTTTCGTTGGTGGTTGAATTGTCCTGTGTGAATCCGAAGTACCAGTAGCCCGGCTGGAGAACGAATGCGGTATCTCTCATCCGGTAAACCGCAAACTGATTGAAAGTGCCCTGAACGTAATCGGGGTATTCTAAAATCGTATCGGTGTAGATCTGGGTACCGGGCATTCCTCCCTTATCGTTCCAGACGGCAAGCCTGAAACCAAAGAGCGTTGCATTGGTTACCACCGGATTAAAAAATAGTTCGATGGCGCGAATAGTGTCAACAGCATTTAATTTGAACTGCATGCAGAACGAAGGATCAAAGGTGGGTTCACTCTGCAGGAAATAGGCCTGTTCGGCAGTGCCGTCGTCGTAGGCATAATAATCGGTAAAGCGCTGATAATAGCGGACGGTGTCGTTGTAATAGTCGAAGTCTCCCGAATTATTGTTGAAATAACTGGTCCAGACGAATTCGGCCGTGTCTTTAAAGACCGGCCCTATACTGCTGCTGTCGACCATAGGAGGACGGGCAAAAGGCTTGTAAGGGCAATAACCGCTTGTATCAAAAGGAAACAGGTTGGAGGCACTTGGGGTCCAGATGGGGCTCAGGGTTGTCGAGCCACTGTCGATCTGATACGTGTAGGTTCGGTTAACTGCACTGGTATTGTTGTTGCGTATGAAAGTGGATAAGGTGTCTGCCAATTCTGAACGGATGAACTGCCGCCAGGGCATCTGATGGTAGTTTTTGAGCAAGGGCGAAGGATTGTAGACAAAGGCAATATCCTGAAAAACGGTATCGTTGTAGTTTCGGGATTTGTTGAGGTAGACGTAATCGATGTTCCAGTGGTCTACGTTACCGCAGGGACAGGCGTAATTGCGGAACCTGAACTGAAAACCGGTTTGAAAAAAGGCGGTATCTTTTATATGGATCATGACCAGGTGGAATCCGGTATCAGGGAATACAGGCTGGTAGCCCGGAACGGACCATATCCAGTTCCAGGTCCGGGAGTTGGGGGCATAAAATTCGAGTACAAGGGAATCGTCAGTCTTGGGGTATATGCCATTGCCCTGTGCCTGGTAGTAAAAACTGAAGAAGACCGAGGAGTCGTAATCGCCTCCTGCAGCAGGCATGTTGATAGGCCTCGAAGTGAGATAATCGGCCGGGGCTACGGTGGTCGGACTTGCCGAAAAATCGTAGGGGTATCCTGTTGAATCAAGACCGTCAAAGGTGGCAACGCCTATAGAAGGCGGCGCGATGGCGAATGTGCGGTTGATAAAGACTGATTTATCGATCCATTTGGAGGAGTCGGGATAGGGCCCCGGACGTGAAAAGTCATCGAGAAAAGGAAGTGTATCGTTGGGGATGGGTTGAGGAACGATGTGGTGCTTAATAATATTGTTGTAATGCTGGTTGTAATGCTGGATGATGACGGGATTGGTTTGAAGGCTGCCGATGATTTCCTGGGCAGAAAGCCTTACAGAACCCAGCAAGACTATCCAAAATAGAACTTTTCTCATTTATTGGGGTTTATTCTGTAGTACAGTGTCTGATGGTTCGTCAGTACCGGGTTGTTTTAATTTGTCTTTATCGTTTGTAAAAAACAGATCGATGCTGCTTCCCATGCGTATCAGTCGGTCTTTACCGGGGCCGGGAATCTGACGGTAGAGTTTTTCATGCAGCGTATCGGCGGGGGCTTCAAAAGTAGGAACCCCTTCGCTGAGCGAAAATTCGCCGAGTTTATCAAGGGCCTGGCTATAGGTGAGACCACTCAGATTCGGGATGCTTACCTTTTCGTTGCTCAGGCCTTTTCCAACCACCAGGTCGACTATGGTTCCTTTGGGAAGTGAGGTACCGGCCTCTATTTTTTTTCCCTTTACACGCTGTTCGAGTATACAATTGGCGCATTGATCGGGTTTATATTGTGGATGGCCAAAACGGAGACCATAGGATTCGAGCATGGAAATGGCTTGTCGGAGTGATTTATCTTTAAGCTTCGGCATGATGACCTGGGGTGCTGTCTGGGTGGTAACGTACAAATAGATGGTTCTATTTTGTTTGACTGCAATTTTATTTGCAGGATCCTGGCGTATCACGATGCCTTTTGGAGCTTTGGGGTCGTACACGGAGTCGATGATACGGCAATTGAGTTTATTCTCCTTCGCAAAGGTGTTCAGTTCTGCTATTTTCAGACCCGTAAAATCGGGTACCTGTATGCTTTCTCCGTGCAGGGTATAAATGTTCAGCGCCTTGAAAACTATCCAGGTCAGTACGAAAAGCACGAGCAAAGCCAGGCCCAGATGTTTTAAAAAGACTTTGCTTTTAATAAACGAAACGAAGTTGCTCACCGGGGAGCCAATTTACGGTTTTTTCGGGCAAAGGCGAAGTCGAGTATACGGTCGATGAATTCGTACGGTTTATAACCCTGCAGGGCAGACTGGTGAAAGATGCAGGTCGCGGGCGTCATGCCCGGAAGTGAATTGACTTCGATAAAGATGACTTCTACCCTGCTGTCGGAAAATATGCGGACAAAGGCGTCGATGCGGGTGTATCCGTTTATGTTCAGCAGTTTTGCGGCAGCGCCCAGCTGCTTTTTTACCTGATCCGAAATTTTTTGCCGCAGGACCGGTTCGGCCGAATACCTTGCCGGAGTAATATTCTGACCTTGCCCGGCCAGGAATTTTTCTTCGAGTGACAGCACTTCTCCTTCGGACAAGGCCTCGGAGGCTTCGAAGACCTGGTACTCTAAATGACCGCTTGTGTCATAAGAAGTAAGCATGCCTCCGGTGATTTCGAGAAAATGCCTGGCGCCATTCGCAGCAATAAGTTCTTCGACAAGGATTACTTTTTTTATGGGAAATTCTTCTTTTGCCCGGAGGTGCAGTAGTTCGGAGGCCTGCGGATCGAGTTCTTCGTTTTTACGGAAAATAAGTTTGGCGAAGGCCGAGAATTCTTCGGGCGTCTTGATTTTTCGTACGGCTGAACTGCAACCGTCGTCAACGGGCTTAGCGATAAAAGGAAAGTGTATATCAGATTTGATCAGGTCGAGCATCTTAACGGGGTAGTCCTGCCAGTCTTCTTCGCTTACCAGCATGTGGCGGGCAACCAGAAAGCCGTTGCGGCGCAGGATTTCGTTGGTCGTATACTTATCAATCGTGATTTTAGAGCTCGCGGCATCCGAACCGTTGTAGGGAAGATCGAGCTTATCGAGCTGACGCTGCACGGCTCCGTCTTCGCCGGGACGTCCGTGCAAGGCAATGAATACAACTTCGCAAGACTGTTTTAATCCGGTGTAGGAAAGTTGCCGGGGTTTCGAAAGCGCCTTGGTTCCTGCATATTTAGCTGTAATGGGCGCACAGGCATCGATGATCTGCTGAATGACCGGATGAACACTGTAGTTCTCGGCTTTTTCTTTGATGTCGTCGGCATTGTCTTTCAGCAACAGGTTGATGGGAACACTGTAGAGCTTATGCTCATCGTCGCTGCCGGTAAGAAAAACCGGCAGTGGTTCGTATTTCGAAGAGGAGGCCAGTTTTTCAAAAACGTTGCGTCCGCTTTCGACTGAAATATGGCGTTCGGAGGAATAGCCTCCGAACAGAACGGCCACCCGTATGCGGTTTGCCGACTGGTGATGATCCTGTTCAATGGCCTTGTCGAGTTGAACGAGCAACTGATCGTATAGCCCGCTGTTTTTGGAGTCTGCAATACGGCAGGAAAGGGAGGTTCTGATAATGTAGGTAAGGAACTGCGAAGGATTTAGCCCGATCTCGGCGGCCTGGTGAAAAAAGAAGGAAGAGGGCATCATGCCCGAGGTCGTGTTGGGATCGTTCAGGAAGATGCGGCCATCGGTACGGATGAATCCGTCTATACGCGCATAAACATCGAAATGAAGGGCATAAAAGAGACGCTCGCACTGCTTTCTGAGTTCGTTGATCTGATCTGCCGGCAGATCGATGGGGGTAATCTTGCGGGATAATCCGGGCAGGTATTTCGAACGGTAATCGAAGAGTTCTTTTCCTTTGCGGATTTCGGTCGGAGGCAGGGCAATGGCCTTTTTGTTCTCATCCTGCAGAACGATACAGGAAAATTCACGGCCTTCGATGAATTCCTCGATCAGCACATGACTTTCGCCCGCTGCAGATTCGAGCAGTACCCCTACCCTGCTTCGCATGACCTGATCCAGGTAAGAAGCCAATTCATCCGGGTGATAAAATACCGTGCGTTTGTCGTAATTCGGATTGGGGTTCTCTTTGTCGGGCTTACGGATCATCAGGGGAAAACCAATTCCTTCGCGAATGTCGGCCAACTGCCGCAGGTATTCGAGCTTGGCTTCGGAGCTCAGTTTATTCCACTGGGAGGCATACAGATACCTATTAAAGTAAGCCTTCTCCATTGATACTGTAAATGACTGAATATCTGAATTATGTAGTATGCTAACACCTATGGAAGAACCCTGATTGGCCGGCTTGATAACCAGCGGGAATCCTATGCTTTTTTTGACTTTTTCAAACAGGGATTCGGCTGCTTTGCCCCTGTCCCATTCTTCCCGGCTTACGCTCAGGTAAGCCGGACTTGCAAAGCCTGCATTGACCATGAGCTCTTTCTGAACCGACTTGTTCATGCCTATGGACGAAGGCAGTATCCCGGAACCCGAATAGGGAATGCTGAGGTATTCGAGCAGGCCCTGAAGGCGGCCGTCTTCTCCGTTACTTCCATGCAGGCAGAGAAAAGCAAAATCGATCATACCGTTGAGCTCTGAAGGGTATATGCGGCTTCCGATTTTATCGATGAGCTCTTCCTGTTCCCGGGCACCCAATGGGCCCAGATTTTCAGCGTAGATCTGATAGTCCCCCTTGCCGGAGTTGCCATTGTTGCTTGCGCCACTGCCGCCGCTTCTGCGGCCATCGTTTCCGGACGGTATGAATTCTACAGGAGGATAAAAATCACGTATACTGCCTTTGTAAATGTATTGCCACTCGAGCAAAACGAAATTACCAAAGGAGTCTACAAAAACCGGAACGGCATCGAAAAGGGATTTATTCAGATTGTCGTAAACCGTCCGGCCTCCGGCGAAGGAGACTTCACGTTCTTTGGAGTTGCCACCGAAAAAAATACCGACTTTAAGTTTCATTGTAAAAAGCAGCCTTAAAAACTCCAGCAAAGTTAGCCATATTGAATAAAACTATCGCTGGCAGCCTGATTTGTTTGAGCAAAGAAGTGTTAATAAGTGCTCAGAAAGCTGACGAGTTTTGAGATGGCCAGGGCGCGGTGGCTTAAGGTATTTTTCTCGGAGATGGACATTTGGGCGAAAGTTTTGCTATACCCATTGGGGATAAAGATGGGATCGTAGCCAAAGCCTGAGCCGCCGTTTTTTTCGGCGGCGATACGGCCTTCAACGATGCCCTCGAAGAGCTGTTCTTTGCCGTCCAGAATGAGGGCAATGACAGTTCTGAACCGGGCTTTGCGGTTGCTGATCGGGGCCAGTTCCTGAAGAACTTTGCGCATGTTGTCTTCGGCGCTTTTTTGTTCTCCGGCATAGCGGGCCGAATAAACCCCTGGCCGGCCCTCAAGGGCCTGTATTTCAAGACCGGTATCGTCGGCAAAGCAATTTACACGGTAGGTGCTGCCGATGTAGCGGGCTTTCTGGAGGGCATTCCCTTCAAGGGTAGTTTGGGTTTCGGCCAACTCTTCGGCGCAGCCCATGTCTTGTAGGCCTTTCAGGGCAATGCCTTTAGGCAGAAGCAAAGCAATTTCCTGCTTCTTGTGTTGGTTCGAACTCGCAAAAACCAGTTCCATTGTCCGCACCTGATCTGATTGACTATTGTTAATGAGTGCTGTTCTTTTTGATCTGACGGGCCTCAGACAGTGAAATGTTTTTACCGTCGTAGTATACCGAAACAAAGGCTCCGGGGAAGCCAACCCTGGACAGGTTATCGCGTTCGGCAAGCGCCTCAGCTTCAGTGCCCATATTGCCTGCGGTAATGCGTACCATCTGGTTGTCGATTCGTTCGTACATAAGATTTTTAAGCCCTTTGAATATAACAGGATCGAGTGGCTTTACCAATGCCCCCAATTGAACGGTATAAATAAGGCCTTTTGTAGTTGTGGCATCTGTTTTGTCGGCCAAAAATGCATCTTTCGATACATCGTTTTTCGGGCGTGGCTTTTTGTTAGCCGCAGCGTTGGCTTCGGCAATGAGGTCTTTTCCGGCGCCGGCTGACGCTCCGGATCCGCTACCATTGGCTGAACCTGAGCCAGTTCCCGCACCATTGGCCGTGACTAAACCAGGCCCTGCTGCACCAGAGCCTCCGCCAGGTATATTTCCTGCGGCAATACCAGAAAATGCAGCATTGTTTCCGCCCGGAATGTTTGACGTACCCGAAGAGCCTGTGGCCCCTCCTGAACCTGCCGGTTTCACAGCCTCTGATTCCTCGCTGATCAGATTGCCGTTTGCATCGAAGTGCTTACGGATAATTTTTCGCTGGTTTTCGACTATGTAAAACGAAACAAACATATTTTCAACCCCTTTGTTCAGAGTGAGATCAATATCGTTCTGCAATACCCTGAATTGATCACCAAGTACCTTTTCATCCATCGTTAATATGTACGAACCATAAGGCAGGTAAAAAGAGAAAGATCCGTCACTTTCGGTAAGAGTTGCCGATTTTTTGCCCTGACAATTAACAGAAATACGTATCCCTGAAAGGTCTAGGGCGGTTAATGCATCGGGAGACAGCTTTTCACGGTCAGCATACACTTTTCCGAAAAGACGAATTCCCTTTACAAAGGGCACCGCAACTACCTTTCCGGGATCAAAAAATCTCGAGCGAACAGAATCTTCAGGCGGAGCAAAAACCTTTATTTTATCTGAAATATTCGGGAAAAACCCTTTCAGATCGTCCAGACAGAAAGCCTGCCAGACGTAATCACCCTCTGGCATATTCTTAAGCTGAGCTTCTCCTTTCGAATTGGTCATCACTTCCCAACCATTTACGTTGATCACGACGTTTTCGAGACGGGTTTCGTCATAGTCGAATTTACCATTACCATTGATGTCCACAAAGGCAATGAAATTAAGACTTGGATATCTTCTTTTGATAAAAGGCAGGGGAATACCGAAATCTTTGTGAACTCCCAGCATAAGCAAATAACTTGTTGAAACGATCGGGGCAGTCGAAGCTGAAGAATTGTCTGACGAAGAAGGGACAAGCGACTGAAACGAAGTGTAATTCAATGGCGCCGATTCTGAAAAATAATATCCTGCGGTAAGTCGTATTCTCCATCCGTTCAGCGAATAATAATTTAATTCGGGCGTAATGCCAAAACTGTTGCGTTGAATCTCGGGCATTAAATTATAGGTAATGGAATTATTTAAGATGAAACGCCTGTTTCTGAACTGGTATTGGTGGTTCAGGGTAATGGCAAGGTCTTCTGAATAGAGATTCGAACTGGTCGTGTTGATATTGATGCCCGAAGGATTTCCGTTGCTGTATCTGACATTAAGCGAGAACACACGGTATTTAAGCAAGGTGAACAGGTTGATGAAAAAATTGTTCGGATAGTCGGGGGCGCTTGTAATCTGTGTGAAACCCATCATGGTATTTGTACTGAAGATCAGGTAGCTTTCGGGAAGGGAATAATTCAATCCCAGATTAATACCTCTTGACACGGAGGTATAGTCGTAGTAGTCGTCTCTGAATACATTAAAGAAAAAGCCTGCTGTAAAAGAAGAGTGAATATCCATCGAACGGGATACAGATATCTGATTATTAAGGGACTGCTGGGAATAAAAAATCAGGGTCGGTACCGGCTCGGTTGCGGCGTACTGGTTGAAGGAATTGTTCATGCGCAGGTACCAGCTCTTTTTAAATCGATAGCTGCTGTTCAGATTTACCATCCCCCGGTTTCCCTGATCGTAAAACGAATAATAGCTCGAAAAAAAAGAACCCGAAAGATTCACCTGGAGTTTTTGCCTGATAAAGCCTCCATGATAGCCCGCACTTACATTATAACCCTGATTTGCTATCGAACCCTGAACATTATTGACAAGTATTACAGAAAGAGAGACACCCTGGGTTGAAGCTATTGTGTAAGATCCCTGAAAACTCAGGTAATCTGAATTGACGGCTCCATTTAAATTACCCATATTTTCCAAATGTGCATACGAAACCCCTCCGGTAAATTTTTCTCCGGTATAGTTGTAATTGGCTCCGAATCCTATATATGTGATTCTATTTAAAAAACCGGGATTCATCACAAAGAAAGCCCCGACCCTGTGCCGCTTACTGAGCATGTATTGGCCGGTAATTCCTTTGCCCCCGAACCCAATACCACCCGCTCCGCCTCCTACATCGCCAATCATTATGGACATGCGATAGTTTGAATAGCCCAGCGTAAGAAAAGGAGAAGGGAAAACAGAACTGCCAAGCGTATTAAATGCGGTCATAAACTGTGCGTTGTAAAAAATATTCGCTCCGTCATCCAGTTTGGTTGCCCCATACAGATGCAGGTTGGTCAATAATTCATCAGAAAACAAATTGCTGAAGGTAAGATCCATGGTCATGGGCAGGGAATACATGCCGTAATCTGATATTCTGGTTTCATTGGGCAATTTTACAAATGACAGCCGGTCACTTATTTGCCTGGCAAGAGAACCGAACAAACTGGTTTCCATCGTTTTTACAAAAATCGCATAGGATCTTGATTCGCCAGGGCCACCAGGCCTGTAGCCATCTGAATCAACCCTTTTCATGTTGCGTGATGCCGAAAAAATCTTTACCCCGAAATGAAAAGTAGTATCAGAAAACTGCTTCAGACTAAAAGTGTAAGACGGCTTTTTTATAATTCTTCCGGCTGTGTCGAGTATGATAACATCTTTTCTAAGGTTTCCCATGCTCAGGTAAAGGTCCTGAGTCTCGGTTCCTTCGTTTCCGACATTGATGGTAAAACGTGCCGTACTGGAATCATTCTTAAAATAAATTTTTTTGTAGGGACCCAGATTTAACGACCATTTGGTAAACTTCGGCCGGGCCGCGTTAACATAGGCTGAAGTAATCGGAGAACCTATGGTATCAAACAAAAAGGCAGTAATCATGTATTTGGTATTCCCTTTGATCTTTCCAAGCGGTACTAAATGCAAGGGCACGTATAGGGTATCGTGGGGATCTATTGTGTATTTTTTGTTCGGATTAACAAGGGACTTCCATTCTGCAGGAAACGTGATATCTACTTTGAATGAAAAGGGAACATCTACATTGCTTACGACCCGCATGTTTTTTGAGAAAACCTCCCCATCCTGAATCAGAATTTCGACACTGTCGAATTGGGCAGTAAGTTTTCCCACTGGCTTTGGGTTTTTGACGGTGTCTGAAGGTAAATTCTGGGCAGAAAGAATCGATGCGATCAGTATGAAAAAACAAAAGGATAGTGTCTTCTGCATAAACGGTTTAACGGTTTACTGATCTTCTGCCAAAATGTATTTTACCTGCATCGTATAGGATCCCGGTGTTGCAAATGTGGGCATGGTATATATTTTGGAATACGAAAAAAGTACCGGCAATCCTGGTGTAAGCCTGTAACTGATAACGTAACGGTAGTTGGCATTTACCCAGGCGCCTGCTCCTGCCTTATTAATAGAAAGGTAACTTCCGGGTATTCCCGCATGAAGGGGGGCCCCCACCGTAGTCCAGTCACCGGCAATGGTTCTTGTTGCCGCCCCAGGTGCCAGCGAATAAGGTGCCACAGCCGTAAGAGCCACACCCGAACCATAGGCTGTAATCAGGTTGTTTTTGCCGGAAGGAGGGCTGGTAAAGCCCGCACTGTAATCGGCACCCGGCACCGCATTAAAAGGATTGGCGGGAGACTGAAAGAGTTCGAGAATGTCAAGCGGAATGTTGGTTGTACCGGTGGCCGCATATTTAATTGTATTATCCCAATAGGGATTTGTACCCGGGGCTCCTGATTCATTTAGTGTTGAAGTGCCTACGGCCATTAAATCCCAGTTCACACTCGAACTGACCTGAAGAATCGTAGCACCATATTGGGTGATTCCTCCGGAATAATTCGTAAGGCTGGTGAATTCAAAATCAATCTGGGAATTGGTATTCATCGTTAGCTGTATAATGGGCTCGATGTCGATTTCAAAAGTAAAGGTCTGGTGCTGTAATTGCGCTCCAGTAGCATCATCTTCCAGCACAACTGTTACACTCAATTGATAAAGACCGGGTTGTATGATTGTATTTACACCGGGCGTCACCTGTATATCAAATTGTATGACATTGTTCTGGGGATTGCTTGAGCCGTTACCAAAATCATTAATATTGCCGGCACAAAAGCCCGTATTGTTTGCCAATACACCATCGTGAGCCCCGTCGGTACCAATCACATTGTGTGAACCGGCACCCACAACAGCAAACGGGGATGCTGCAAGGGCAGGGAAATTCTCATTGATGTTTGGTGTAGTACGTACAAGACCACCATATAACTCATTAGGGCCGTCGCAGGAGGTTGTAGCCCTTATATTTACATCCGAAATTGGCAAAACTACTCCCTGACCGCTATAGCTTATAAGCTGAGTTACAGTAGGTGCAAAAGGAGCCGCGTCAGAAATGAATAAATCCCAGGGACAACCAACCGTGGGATCAGTTACCGTAATAACAAATGCGCTAAACGCCTTACCGGAGATGAGGTCGCCGAAACTGGTAAACTCAAGAGTTGCTGTTTGAAGCTGATTGCCAACGAAAGACTGACCAGGACATACACCTGCAAAGGAAGTTGATTTTAGCAGAAATAAACCAATAACAACCCACAGGCATTTTCGAATACATGTCTCCACATACAAATATATATAAAAAAAGGCTGCCAGATGAGGCAGCCTTTTAATGATTGAGCGTATATTATTCTATTGGTCTTCAGCCAAAATGTATTTCAGGAACATGGTGTAAACACCGGGAGCAGCGAAAAAGCCGTTACCAGCAACATTTAAACTACCACATTGAAGAGTTGCTTCAGTAACAGAAGGAGCCGCTTTATTGGCATCGTTAGCTGGCAAAGTCGAAGGGAATTTTGCAGGAAGACCCGGAAGAATCCGGTAATCCATTACAAAATAGTATCCGCCTGCAGTTTGCTGAGCATTTGCATTTGCAACAGAAGAAACGTCAGTGTTTGGAAGAGCTGTAGTGTTTGCAATTGACCCGAATAACCAGCTACCTGCAGCTACCTGGCAACCGGCAGTTGTGCTGCTTGCGCCGGCAATATACTTTTCAGTAGTAGTGAGCCCGTTTGTACTAAGTGGGGGCAAGTATGCGCCCGATGGGTTAGAACAAAACACTTCATTGTTTCCGGAAGCAATTACAGCGCCACCAAGAATAGTGTTGGTAGCGAAATTGAAAGGAGCAAATTGCTGACTGTAATCAGAGTTGGCAGTAGTAGAACCTGCACAGGTTGCAATGGCAGGATTGCCAGGGAACTGGTGCAATTCAAGCGCGGTAAGCGGAATGGTATTCAAAGCTACTCCGGTAATTCCGGTACCGTATTGTACTGGATTGTCCCAAAGTAAACCGGTTGTAACACTGTTCAACGATCCGGTAGAAACACCAACTGCCCAAAGGTCAAAAGATACCGAAGCGCTTACTTTAAGAATGTTCGCGCCTGTCTTCACAACCCCGGTATAGTACTTATTGATCTCGTCAAAAGTAAAATCAATCTGATCGGGACCCTCCATGGAAAGCTGCAAAATTGGCTGCAAATCCATTGTCATAGTGACATCCTGTTCGTCCTGCAATTGCGCAAATGATACTTTTCCAAGAACCATCGCGGCAATCAGCGCGGATAATTTGAAGATTTTTTTCATAAGTAGTTGATTTTGGTTTGTTTTTTGGATTCAATGCAAATGTAGCAAAAATTATAAATTCAACAAAAAATAAATTATTTATAGTCTTTGTTTGATGAGTTCTACGCATTACAATCTTCGAAGGTTACAATCCGGCCCCGCTAATTGACCGTAATCTCCTGTTCAGCCGTTTCGAGCTGGTCTTTGCTTCCGAAATCAAGCACCATTAATACTGAATACTTTCCCTTGAGCAGTTTCCCGGGAATAGTAAGATCAAACTGGCGCTCCATTCCGGGGAAAACGACAAATTGCTTAAGCAGGTCTTTTTCGATTTTTCCCGTTTTTAAGTTGTTAATTTCTACGTAGGACTTACAGAAACCCATGCCATCTCCGGCATTTTTGACCACCAGGGCAATAAACTTTGCAGTATCGTTGTAGGTAAAGTTGAACCTGGTTATTTCTACTTTATTAATCCGGACGTTGGGCGGATTCTGGTAAAGGTGAATGGCGAATCCGTAGGTTGGGATAACGCCCATTTGCATGGTCTTGTCGCCTCCTTTTTCAGGAACAAGCTGTTTGCGCTCAGAAACACGGTCAACTATCATTTCGGTCCAACAGGACCGGTAAGCTTCGTCGGTTTCGGGCATAGATACCGTTACAGCTACTTTCTTTTTTTCCCCGGGCTTCAATTCAACCAGACTTGGGGAGGCAATAACAAATTTACCTAATCCATATGGCGCAATCTGACCAAAAGGGACACCGGAAGATTTTCCATGGTTGTCCATGACATAGTCCTGGAAGGAAATTTTAAAGCGCTCCGATTTTTTCTGGTCGTTGGTGATGGTAAGGTAGATGGTTTCTGATTTGCCAGGTTTCGTACGGAAGAACATAGAAGAAGGCGCCATTGCAACACCCGCACCGGTAATGGTGTCTTTGCCGTTGGTACCGGGGCCCGTTTTAATATTTGAGGGTTTTTCCTGTTCAGGTTTTGCAGCGGCTGCATCGGGCTTTGCAGCGGCCGGGGTTTTCGATGTGTCTGATTTTGGAGTAGTAATGCTATTATTGATGGTAGGTGGAACTACCGCTGGCTCAGCAGGAGCTGTTGAATCTGCTTTTTGCTGGGCAAAAATGAACGAAGAGCTGAATATCAACAGAAACAGTATGCGTTTTATCATGATTTTACAGTATGATTTTTTTGCAAATCGGATGCGAAGATAGGAAAGTAGTTTGAAAATTTGCGTATGCAACTACTTTTTAAGCAATTCAAACAAGTTTGTATTAATATACAAAGTTTCCTTCCACACCCGCCTTGATTGAAGAATTCTGATTGCCTCCAGTTCTTTCAGGTATTTGGAAGCAGTAATCCGGGAAATTCCCAAACGAGTAGTCAAATATTCGCTTTTACTGTAGGGGTGCTCAAATAGTAACTCTATTAATTCTTTGCTATACGCATTCGGAGCTTTCTTTTTTACCAGGTTCTGAGTCTGTGAAAACAAACTACTGATCTCATTTACCTGAACAATGGTTTCATTCGCAGTTTGCTCAACTCCTTTCAGGATGTAGAGTATCCATCCCTCCCAATTTTCTTTTGAACGCACTTCCTGCAATAAACGGTAATAGTCTGCCTTATTGGCAATAATGTAATCGCTTAAATAAAGTACAGGGTTATCCAGTAACTTGTGTAAAATCAAGTACAGCACATTGATAATTCTGCCCGTACGACCGTTTCCGTCATAAAAAGGATGAATACTTTCAAACTGGTAATGCTGAACGGCCATTTTTACCAAAGGAGAACTATCATCCTCCGTGTTGAGGTATACTTCCAGATTTTTCATCAAGCGGTTAATCGTATCAATGTTATCCGGTGGGGTATAAATAACTTTACCTGTTGCTGCATTGCGAAGTGCCGTGCCTGGTAATTTCGGGATACCTGCATTGTTTTCTTCCAATATTCTCTGAATTTCAATAATACCATTGGTAGTTAAAAATCCCTTCGTCCGGATCAGCTTAAAACCATACAGCATGGCTTCACGATAGCGCAATACCTCCTTTGTTGCGCTATCCACCAGTCCTCCTTTGGCAGACATGGCCTGGTAAAGCTTATCCTGGGTAGTAATTACATTCTCTATTTCAGAACTGGCACGGGCTTCTTTTAAAATGACCGCATTTAGTAAGATGTCGGGATTAGGCAGAATTTTCGCCAGCCCCTTAAGCTCTGCAAGAGCTACGGAAGACTTAACCAATTGCCGTAGCACCTTTACCGTTTCAATCTTGTACTTTTCAGGAGGAAGTAAGCGCAACGAATTGAATGCTGATTCACTTCCTTTGGGACTGTTTTCAGTTTTTTTTGTCATGTATGATATATGCAGGATAAGCTTATCATGTAAAATTAATCAAATATTTTATACATGACAAGTCTGTCGCGTATAAACAACATACATGATGTGTCAATTTTTAAGTATGACCACCTCTACCCTCATGTTTTTTAACCGTTGTTCCATTGTACGGGCGTTGGGATACAGTTCATGCGCATCTCCCCAACCCTTGGTTTTAACCCTGGAGGAAGCGATGCCGTTTTTGACCAGGTAGCTCATAACCTGATACGCTCTGTGCCTTGAAAGCTTTTTGACGCTTCCGTGAAAGGCCCAGTCTCCGCCTTTCTTTTCTCTCCAGCTTTCACGACCAATATGGTTGTGACCATTGGTATGACCCTCGATTGAAATAATCGCTTCAGGGTTATTTTTCATAAACGTAAAGAGCTTCGCGAGTTCTTCAGTTGATTCGTCCTTGATTACCGGGGTGTTTGGATTAAAATAAATGTTTTTAAGTATGAAATTTTCTCCGGCCACCAAAGGCTGCAGCTTGATTTCAAACTGATTTTCCTCTCCTCTTAAAGTTTTGTAAATATTAACCGGGTGGTCAAAGGTTTTGTATCCCATCACCGCACAGTCTACTTTGTATATGCGGCCTTTTTCGACTGCGAATTCGAACTCACCGGTGGCTGTTTTTTGCACGGGTATACAGGCCCCGGTGAGTTCGTCTTTAATGGTTATCTGCTCGCTTATCGGGCTGGCTTTTACAGCATCCGTCACCAGACACCTGACGGGAATAAGTTTTGATTTTGTGGTTGCGGCTGTTGGTTGCAACTCTTTCAGCCAGATATCGGGCTTCGGGGTGGTCGGGACAGCGGGAGTTGCGGGTGCAGCCTGCGAAACAGAGGCCGACACTACCGCAGGAGTTTTCACAATTGCGGAGCTACTAGTGTTTTGAGCCTTTAACGAAGATGAAGCCAATGCCTGCGGCAGGCAGGATTTTGTTTTTAGTGGCAGAGGCGCCTGCTTCGTGATTTTTTTTGCAGAGGCCCCTTTAACTTCGCCTTTAGCGTAAAGTAAATTGCTGACTTCAATTTTTGAATTGAAATTAAGCGTACCCAGTTGTACCGGTTTGCCATCCGGAGGACAGAGTTTACTTCCGATGGATGCAAGAGCTTCTTCATCGCTTAATTCAGCACGCACTGTCACTGCCGTTTGGATTGACGTTGATTGGGATGAGTCAGATTTCGGAATCGCTTTATCGACTTCCAGAACATAACCGTAATCACAGGTATTAAGGCCAATGATGTGACCGTGGTCCTGCCCTTTCAGGCTTTTAACAACCAGGTAGACGGTCTCGCCTGCTTTGACAGGAACTTTGCGGGTTTGGACCAGATTTGAACGGAAGGTTTCGGTTTGATCATTGTCGTGATAGGACATTTTGATCTCCATGTTTTTAACCGGTTTTATTGTTTGATTTACCCGGGCCTGACAAAAGTTTGCGTCGTTTTCGACTTTGAATACATCGAATCCGTAGCGGTCGCTTTCGAAAAGCGGAAACAAAGTAAAATCAAAAGAGCATTCCTTGCTGAATACGATTTTGTACCAGTAGGTATGCCGGTCGCTGTCTTCTGCAGCGACCTTTGAACGGAAAAACATATCGAAATGGCCAACCATCTCTGCCGGGGAGGCCATGACAATTTCAGAAACGGCGCCCTGGCCGGCGTAGCTTTTTTTCTGGGCAAAGGAAACGGCGCTTGCAAAAAGCAGGAATACTGCAAAAAAAACGAATGACAGTACGGAGGTAAAAAATAACCGGCATTGGCTTACCAGATCATTGGTTTTGGGGTATTTGGTTTTCGGATAAGGCAAAGCAAAGTAAAATTAGGTGCAGACAAGAATGAAATTTTGGGAGCGGTGGTTTAGATATGAACCTGAGCCTGTTAATTTGATGAATCGAAAACTACCTTTTCACATATTTCGCCAGGGAATCGCAAAAATCCTTGCTAAATAGTGTAGCTCCTTTTGCGTTAAGGTGCTGGGTATTGTAAAAGTAATTTTTGTCAAAATTTACTTTGTAAGAAGTGTCAGAAAAATTAATTATTCTGACCTTGTATTTTTTTGCAATCGAATAGACTTCTTCAACGGCTTCATTCCTATTGCTTTCAAATTTCCAAACCGAGTTGAACTCGGGAGCAATTACGGCGAAAGACTGACTCCCATTTTCGGCCTGTTTCGAAATGAATTTCATAATTCTGTCAATCAAAATGGGGTCGATGCCAAAACTGAAATTTTCAAGAACCTCCCCAGAGCCGGGGTCTTTTACTTCTCCCCACTTCAAATCACACGCTTCAAATCCTTTGTAAAATGTATTCTTTTCCGGGTTGACAATGGCATTGAAATAGAATTCCTTGTAATAGAAATATCCAAAAGACCTTGGAGTATTTACCAACTGAAAAGCAGGGAGCTGAGAAATCGAAGAAGAAGGTAACATTCCCTGAAAAAAAAATTCAGGATTGGGCACCAAATCAGAATTGTACAGTCCACTCAGATCCAAACCAAAAATAAAAACCTTTGGCGACTTATTCAATTTCAAATAATCTTTGTAAAGGGCTTCTAGAAAATTGAACAGAGCTCCGCCCGTTGCGATGTCTTCTGTTTTCATTCCGGTCTTGGTTTCAATTACAGATGGATCAAAATGTCTGTGAACGCGGGAGCTTCCCAGGATAACCAGTTCAGCATCAACTGGATGGCGAAAAAAGTTATACCATCTTTGCATAGTTGAATCTCCTGAATGCACAAGTAACAAAGGAAGCAGGAACCCAAAGCTCAGCTGAAACAACAAAACAAAGGTTGCGAGAATGCAAACAAACTTAAAAATGAAAGTTTTTTTCAAAATTGAAAATAAATAAATTTTTCATTGTTAAATACCCCAAACACAGCAATAATATAGAGTAATAGAATGTATAACCCAAAACGTGGAATCGTTTTCAGATTAAGAATATGTTTGTATATAGTATAGTTTAGCTGAAGGTATTCGATCAGAAAGAGTGCTAGTGCACCCGCAATGCAAACAGAAAAATTAAGTTTGTTTACTAATTCTGTGGTTAATCCGGGGTGTATAACCGAATATCCTATAAAACAATTCACTAATACCAACCAGGCCTGATTAAAATCTACAGCCCTGAAAAAAATCCAGGCAAATGTCACTAAAAGAAAAACAGGTATCGTTGTTGATTTTGGAAGAAAACGTTTACCTGACAGTGAAAGAATCATAAATAAACCATGCAGCGCACCCCATACAACAAAGGTCCAATTTGCGCCATGCCATAATCCGCTTATTAAAAAAACAATCATCAAATTTAAATACAGTCTGCTCTTAGCGACACGGCTACCACCCAAAGGAATGTATAAATAATCCCGAAACCAACTGGATAAGGAAATGTGCCATCTGCTCCAAAATTCCTGAATGGATTTTGAAAAATAGGGCATATTAAAATTCCTCATCAAGCTGAAGCCCATTGTTCGGGCCGCACCAATAGCGATGTCTGAATAACCTGAAAAATCACAATAAATCTGAATGGAAAAAAACAATACAGCAAGTAGTGTGGGAAATCCATGGAAATGACCAGGATTTGCATACATTTTATCAACGTATTCCCCCAAATGATCGGCAATAACCATTTTTTTTAAAAATCCCCAAAGCATGAGCCTCAATCCGCCCGCAATTTTAACATAATCGGGAAAATGAACCTCATGTATCTGGTGCAAAATGTTTTGAGGCCGCTCGATTGGCCCTGCAACCAATTGGGGGTAAAACATAACGTAAAGTGCGTAAATGCCAAAATGCCGTTCGGCTTTCTGATGTCCCCTATATACTTCAATCGTATAGCTCATGGCCTGAAAGGTATGAAAAGACAAACCGATCGGAAGAAGCAATTCGAGGCTCTTGAAATTATTCGTGTGGTGAAAGAAACTGAGAATTGAAGAAATAGTATTGTTGAAAAAATTAAAGTATTTGAACACAAACAATACCCCAATGTTGGCAATTAAGCTTGCTATGAGAAAATGCTTTTTCCCTTTTCCCTTCCTTTTTTCAATCTGAATACCAGCTATGTAATCAATCCCAATGGTAAAAAACAGAATCAGAATATAGATGGGCTTGAAAACCATATAAAAATAACAACTCGCAACAAGCAACCAAGACCATCTGAATTTGTGTGGAAAAAGAAAATAGAAAAAAGTAACAATGGGAAAAAACAAAAAGAAGTGAAAAGAATTAAATAGCATTTACTACGCTGAATTAGAAACAGACCTGTCCTTAATTTTGATGGCTGGGTTTCCAGTATATACTGAATTGCTTTCCATATTTTTAGATGCAACCGAATTTACTGTTAAAACGGAATGAAAAAAGCAAGTAACTCCGGGACAAACAATTGCTTTTGCTCCAATCCAGACACCGTCCTCCAAAATAATCTTGCCCGTAATCAGATCGAAAGTGCTTTTTTTATAATCGTGGTTGCCGCAAAGCAGCATGGCGCCCTGTGAAATGCATACGCTATTGCCGATTTCAACCCGGTCAAGGTTATCGATCCAGACCTTCTCACCTATCCAAACGTAATTACCGATGTTTAATTTCCAGGGGTATTTGATGTTCACTCCCGGTTTAATTACCACTCCTGTCCCCACTTCTGCGCCAAATAAGCGCAGAAGAAATAGCTTCAAAGAATTAAAAGGGTTGTAGGAAATAAAAAAACAAGCATTCACAACAAACCAAAGCCCACGTTTTAGTTGTCCTGCCCCGGCATCAAAGCCCGAATTATCGTATTTCGAAAGATCAGTAGGGATTTGCATTAATATCCTATAGGGTTTGCATCAATGTTTGTTTGCGTTTTTTAGCCGAAGAGTCTACGGTTCTGATCCAAAAGTTCTTTGTTATTGTAAAATTTTTCGGCCTCCTTAAAGGCGTTCAAAGATAGTTCATTAAATTCTTTTTCCTTCATCGCGACAAGGTCTTCGATTGCGCTGACAAATTTTTCGGGCTCTGATAAGGATAGGTCCCAGCCGATCTTCCTTTCCCGTAGGTTTCTCCAGGGGGTTTGATCGGATATGATAACTAAGCAGCCGCAGGCAAGAGCTTCCAGTATAACGTGTCCGAAATTCTCATGCTGAGTGGGAAGAATCAGGGCGTGGTAATCGATAAGCTTCAACTGAAGATTCTTGTTTTCTATAGGGCCAACGACGTTTATTGAAACATTGGGCTTTGATTTCTTCATCTCATTTATCTTTTGAAGGCAAAGCTCCCAATAGGGCTTATCTTCGACAGCTCCTATAATGTCTAGAGAAACAGTCTCATCCGATTTCAATTGCGAAAGATAATCCAGAGCAGTCAGCAGATTTTTTTTGATTGAGATGCGGGACAAAAAAAATAAACGAAGAATTCCTGATTCCTTTTTTCGTGAATGAAATTCAAGTTTCTTAAGGGGAGGCAAATTCAAAGCAGTCACGACATGGGGAGAGGTCCCAAATACAGCTCTGATTTCGGCTTCCTCCTGAACTGTAGAGGCCTGCCATGTTATTCCCGAATACAATCCTGTGATTTTCGCAAAGGCCAGAAAAAGCTTTTTCTTCAGCGGTTTAATACCCAAGGCTCCGGATCCCAGCATACCTCTAGGTGCAAGCACCACCTTTTTTATCTTTTTGTTTAAACGAAGCGGAAGAATGGTAAAATAACGCGAAAACAAACTGTTCAGATAAAGTACATCATAATTGTGGTTCAGGTGTTTTTTTATTGTGGTGCCTTTTAATTCGGAAACTGAAATGTACCAAATCCTTACACCCTTTTCGATAACGGTCCACCGGTCACTTTTTATTCCCGGATAAGGCCTGGTTTCTGTAAAATCTGAATCCCGGCAAACAATTGAAAAATCGTATTCCTGTTTCAACTGAGCAACCAGATTGGCACAGGACTGGATAGGTCCGCCGGCTTTGTATCCCGGTAAGTACCAGTCAACAAATATCAACATATGCTTTTTAGAATTCAATTTACTATATACGATTTGCTCTTTTTATCAGGAATCGATTTTATTTTCTATCAACCAGTTTTCCAGCACCACCAGGTGCCATACCCTTGACCAGGTAATACGTTTGTCATCATTTAAAAAACGTTTCCAGACAGCAATGACTTCAATTTCATTAAATACAAAACGTTTAGCCAGGGAATAAATCCTCTCCTCACAGAATTGCCTTAAATCTGTTTTCAACCATTGTTGCCATGGAAAACTGAAACCCATTTTCGGACGATTTACAATTTCGGATGGTAACAGATCGCCCATGGCGTCCACAAAGAGTTTCTTGGGGGTGTGAGGGTATTTGAGCTTATCATTGAGACCTAAAACATATTCAACCAATTCGTGATCCAGAAAGGGAACGCGAACTTCCAAAGCATTTGCCATGCTCATCTGATCGGTGTCTCTAAGCAGGACATTTTGCATATAACTTGACATTTCAAGAATGGAAACAGCAGATATCAGGTGGTCTGAGAGCGGCAGGCGGTTTATCAGTTTTCCGGCCATTTGCTGAACTATATTGGCAGGAATTGCTGAATATACAGTTGAGGCCGAGTCTGCAGAGTTGCGGGTAATTAATTTCGAAATCTCGTCATCCATGAGTACCTGACGGGATACAGGATATGTATTTTGAAGGGTAAGAGCCTGCAGGGACAGGATTGCGGACATCTTTTCGCCTGCAACTGAGGAATCGAACTGCCTGATTAGGCTTGCAAGCATTTTTCTGATGACCAAAGGCGTTTTTTGCAAAATGCTGTTCTGTTGAAGGGATTTCATACGCTTAAAAATGGCATAGCCGCCAAACAATTCATCTCCGCCAAGGCCTGAAAGAGCCATCGTAATACCGGCCTGCTTTGTGTATTTTGAAACAACATAGGAATTGGGACCGTCTCCGCTTGGATGGTCCATGGCCTTCAGCGCCGATGGAATTTCCTTTTTAAAATCTACAGCGGAAAGTTTGATGTCGCAGTGATCGGTATGAAATTTTTCGGCAATTCGTTTTGAATACTGTTCCTCGCTATATTCCTTTTCGTAAAAAGAAACCGAAAATGTTTTAACCGGAATAGTTGAAATACGGCTCATTACTGCAACCACAGCACTTGAATCAATACCACCGGACAGAAATGCCCCGAAAGGGACATCAGCTATTAATCTTCTTTCGATTGCCTGGGTGAACAGTTTGTTTACCTGCTCTTTGGCTTCGGCATAATTCGGACCTACGGACGATTTTTGAACATTCGGGTCAGAGGTACTCGAAGCGGGTGTCGATACTTTGGCATGAAGATACCAGTAACAAGTGATCTTGAATTCGTTTGATTTCAGATCAAGCTTAGCGAAGTGCCCTGGCATGAGCATAAATACGTCCTTAAGTATTGTATTGGGGGCATGTACCGTTTGGTAGCGCAAATAATCAGCGAGGTTTCCTGCATCCAGTTTTCGGGGAACAAGGCCCGATTGAAGCAGGGCTCTGATTTCTGAGGAAAAGACAAAAATTTTGGCTGCCTTGTAATAATACAGCGGCTTTATTCCCATCCGGTCGCGGGCCATAAAAAGACAATCCGTGTGGCGATCGTAAATGGCAAAAGCGAACATACCTCTGAATTTATCGAGACAACTGCCTCCCCAGCAGACATAAGCAGCCAGAATGACTTCGGTATCGGTTTGGGTGGAGAATTTCTGGTATGGAAAGGAGGCCAGGATTTCGGAGCGAATTTCTTTGAAATTGTAGAGCTCCCCATTGTAAACAATGCTGTACCTGCCGTTGTCGAAGTGCATGGGCTGATGACCCTGGGCAGAAAGGTCGATAATGGAAAGCCTGCGGTGACCCAGAGCCAGGTTATCGGAAACAAATAAACCCTCGTCATCGGGCCCCCGATGAGCAAGCGCACTGTTCATACGCACAATCGCTTCCCGTAAAAGGCTTTGGTCTGGATTTAGTATGCCGTTAATGCCGCACATGGCTTCAGTTTAAGATGGTGTCAATTTACGATTGCATCAATTGCCTCTATTACCTTTTCAGGACTTATTTTTTTCATACAGATATTATCTGAACAGCCTTTGCCGATACAAATTGAACATGCTATATTTTCGGAGCGAAAGACTTTGTTGACACCGTCCTGAGGAGGGTACCATTTGCCGGGAAAATCGCGTGAGCTGAACAGGGCGACAACCGGAGTGTCTGTCATATAGGACAGGTGCATGGGACCCGTATCATTGGTGAGCACCACAGCACAGAATTTCATAGCCTGGGCCGTCTCCAGCGGCGAAAAAACGCCGCAAAAATTGAATACCCTTTTATTGTGCATAGTGTTATCAGATGTCAGGGATTCTGCATTTACCCTATCCTCTTTTCCGCCAAAAACCAGAATACGGTATTCCTGGTCTGTATAATGATCTGCAACTTGTTTAAAATAGTCCAGAGGCCATTTGTTACGCTCGAGTTTGCTACCAATCACCAAACCTATGTTGAGGTTTTTATTGGCCAGGGTTTTGTCCCAGATTATTTTCTGAACTCCGGCGGATATTTCGGGGTTCTGATCATATATGTATTTCGGATTATCAATTTCAAGACCATTTGCTTTCAATATATCCAGCAGACGGTCTCTTTCATTGGTAAAAATTTTGTTTTTTTCCTGGTATTGCTTAAACAGGAACGTTTGGGAAACACGCCAGCCAAAGGCGTATTTTACACCGAGCTGCTTTGCAAAAAGAAGGATTTTAAGCTGTTTGCTCAGCGTTGCATCGTATTGGGTAAGATCAATAAAAAGATCGTACTGGCTTGTTTGAAGCTTTTTGTAGAGCTCAATTTTACTCAAACCATAATAATTTATGATTTCATTGAACTTGGATTTATTAATGAGTTTATCGAGGGATATAAAGTCTGCAGAGCCTGCATTTGTAAGCAGGTCAATCGTTGCATCCGGAAAATTGCCGACAATGGCCGAAAGGGCTGGCAATGCACAAATACTGTCTCCGATCGACCCGGTCCTGAATACAATTATTTTTGAAATGGAACTGTTCTTTTCAAATGCCTTAAAAAAAAGACTACTGATCGCATTCAGTAATCCATTCTTAAGACCGTAATCTGCTTCAATCAGCAGATTTTTCAACCCTTTGAACTTTCTACCGGGCATACTCAAATCTTTTCTTCAGTCTGTTCATCGGAACTTCAATTATTATCCAGGACAGGTGAGCCACGAGAATGACAAGGAGAAGTTGTAAAAAAAACGAAAAAAAGCCTTTGTCGCTATACGTATGCCCGAATTTAGACAATCCATAGGAAAGGGCCCAGGGAATCACTTTGTGGTACAGATAAATTCCATAACTGATTTTACCGATATAGAGTACAGCACTATAGTTGAAAAATCTGCCCAAAATTCCTGTAAATCCCAAAATGGCCTGATTAATTAAGGCCATGGAAAATACAGAAAAAAAGAACTGAAACAGAACAGGAGAACATTTGCCCAAGGACTGTGGCAAATTTACGTTGAACAGAAAAAGCGAAATAAGTAAAAAACCGACAAGAAAGTATTTTGTATACACATTCAGAAATCCGGAAATTTCAGCCCCCACTTTGCTGCGGGTTTCATTCAATTTTAACCAGGCCAGCAATGCCCCCAAACCAAATGCATCAAAATTTGAAGGGGTTAAAACAAGGCCATAATATCCCCTGGTATCCAATGTATACCTAAACAGAATCGCAACAACAATCATACTAAAAATCAAAACCGGTTCTTTCTTTTCCGGAATAAAGAGTATCATCCATGGCCAGATCAGATAAAACTGCTCTTCAACCGCAAGCGACCAGGTATGATTGTACATCGCGTTATCGATGTTGTTTATAAGAAAAAAATGAATGTTGGAACAGTAGGTCAGGTACCATCCGTACTGAAGCCTCATGTATGGATCTCCGGCGATAATAAAGAAAAAAACAAATAGGAAATAAATCGGAAAAATTCTCAGGCTTCGCCGGATGATAAAGTTTTTAATACTGTAGACTCTTTTTACGCCTGGGGTATATTTTGAATTGAGCAAAATACGGGTAATTAAAAATCCGCTGAGAACAAAAAAAAGAATCACCCCGGTACCTCCGCCAAAGGTCCAGAATCCACCAAGCCAATGATCAGTAACCACAAGCAGAATAGCTATCGTCCGAAGGGAATCAAGCTGGGAAATATATTTTAGACCGTTTGGCATTAACCCTTAACTTTACGACTAAAATAGGCATTAAATAAATATTTAACAGTATGCAAGCCAGGTGTGCCCTTCTTATACTCAGTTATAAAAACAAAAGCTTCCTGGAGGCTTTACTTCCTACTGTTGAGGAACTTGTTTTGAACACCAAAAACTACCTTGTGGAAGTCATCGTTGTGGAAAATGGGACTGATAAGGAATCGGAGCAGTATGTTCGGACTCAATTTCAGCATTACCGGTTTATTCAATCTGAAAACAATTACCTCTTTAGTCTTAATTCCGTGGCCAGAGAAGTGCATGCCGATTATATTTTCATACTCAATAATGACCTGATGCTCCATCCCGATGTTCTGAATAGCGCCCTTCCCCTACTAGAAAAGGATCCTGAGCTTTTTGCCGTTTCCTGTACCCTTATGAATTGGGAAGGAACACAGATACAATACAACAGAAGTAAGGCCAGAGTTGAAAGGGGCTGGCTGTTTATTGATTATGAACCTGATCAACTCCAGCTTGAACGAAACATATTCTATGCTTGTGGAGGAGCCAGCATATACCGCAGAAGTATGTACAATGAATTAAAAGGGTTTGACAGGATATATTATCCGGCTTATTACGAAGATACCGACTTGAGTCACAAAGCCTGGAACCGGGGCTGGAAATCGGTTAATCACCCAAAAGCAGTTGTTTATCATTGCGGAGGCGGATCCTGGACAACTGAAAAAAAGAAGAACCAGCTATTGAGGTTGCAGCAAAGAAACCGAATCATAGGAATGGTCAGGAATGTCAGGACAAACAATTTTCTTCTTTTCTTTTTTATGGCTCTGCCCTACCGCTTGCTGTTTAACAGCAAGCTTGGGAAAAATTACTACCTGGGATTACTCTACTCCCTTCCCCGTTTGCCATTAGCCCTTTTCCATAGATTCAGGGAAAAGACTCCCCCCAATGCTCATTTAGCCTTTCTGAATTTGCCCGATACCCCGTACAGGCAACTTTAAATTCTTTACTTTTATACCCTCGGTATACAGGTACAGGTTATGAAAGAATTTGAGGTAGTACTACTTGCAGACGCAGGGATAGGGAATGCCATAGAGGCTCTGTACGCTGTCGAATATTGCATTGCCAATAAAATCAAAACCGGTATTTTTTTAAACAGGGTAAATGCCTCCTTTCAGAATTATTTAAGGACTTGCTATGGTGAGGAAGTAGTGCTCCGTTCTTTGGAAAATTGCAAAACCAGACACCTTATTCATTCCTTCACGTATCAGGAGGAAATTCGGATAGCTTTTCAGAATTATTTTTACATCCAGTCAGACAACCACAGCTCGAAGGTAATGAGCGAAACAGAGCAATACCTGTCTGTGGTACAAGCGCTCTATCCGTCCGGGTACGGGTGTTCAACCCTGATGCTTTTAAAAGAAGAACGGTCGGACGCTGTCAGGCAATTATCCGTTGAAAAAAAGTATGTTTTTTATCCCGGGGGCTCTGCGATCAATCCCACCCGCAGATGGCCAGGCTATGAGCAGCTAATGAAGCTGACAGGCAAAGCAAATACGATATGGATCGGAGGAAAAGAAGACCTCGATTTCAGGTATTCCTATGTCTATCCCCGGTTTTTGGGAAGGTTGCTGTCTCAAAAATTTCTCAACAGTAAAGCGTTGTGGACTTTTTTAAAAGGATTCGGATTACTTAGGAAACATTCCTTTATAGACCACCCTGAAAAACTGGAGAATCTGTATATAGAAAAATTCAGTTGGGGAGAACTTGTTTCGATTTTTAAACACTGCAAAAAATTTATAGGAAACGACGGCGGCTTAATGCATCTCGCCGGAGCCTCCGGGGCAAAAGGACTGGCGCTTTTCGGCCCTACTTCACCCAAAAAAAACAAAACCTATAATCCGGGAATAAAACCTTTGCTTAAGGACTACCCCTGCCAACCCTGTCAGTTTGGGGTTGCGGATATACAAATGGTCAATTCGTACATCAACTGCCCTTACGAAGTTAAATGTCTAAAGAATCTGACTCCTGAGGAAGTCATTCAGTCCTGCAATGACTAACGTACTATTCATAGCCTACCACTTTGCTCCTTTAAATTCAGGGGGTACCTTTCGCTCGCTTTATTTTGTTAAGTACCTGCGGGATTTTGGCATTAACCCGATCGTTTTAACGGTAGATCGTGATTCCTACAGAAAGATTTACGACGATTTTTTTGTAGACGAAGCATTGCTGAATGAAATTCCGGCAGATACCGATATTCGATTCGTGCCTTCTGAAAATATTCTGAACTTATACAATTCTCCCCTCAAGGCTTTTCTGAATATTTATTTTAATCTGCATTCGGGTTCAGAATCAAGCAAGTGGAGAAAAAAGATCTGGCCGGAGGTTGAAAAAGCAGTTCAGCAATTTAAGCCGAAAGCGGTGTTCGTTTCAGTACCGCCATTTTCAACAATGAGAACAGGACTCGAGATTTCAAAAAAATTCAAACTTCCTCTTATCCTTGATTTCAGGGATCCCTGGCTAACGTGGAGAACAACTCCGTTCGGATCTTTTGTTCACTTTTTTCTTACACGGATCATGGAAGAAAAGTACATAAGGGCTTCGGATGCCGTTATTACCACCTCTGATCAGACCATCCTTGACTTCATTAAATTCCACCCGGATATTGAGCGTAAAAAGTATCATTTTATACCAAATGGGTATGATGAAAAGATAACAGACTGGTCGATTGTAAACCGGGAAAAGAAAGACGATACTATTGTCATTGGCTATGTGGGAAGTTTTTATTACGATCCGAAAGCCAGGGAGCAGCTGCTTTCTCCATGGTATTCAAAAAAAATAAACCGGATTCTTCAGTATACACTGCTAAGAGAAGACTGGCTTTACCGGTCGCCCTATTTTTTCCTGAAAGCAGTAAAACGCGTTCTTGAAATCAGACCTGATCTGAAAGCAGGGATTAAAATAAATTTTATCGGGGAGGTGCCTCTTTGGCTGCCCGGAATGATCGGGGAATATGGCTTGGAAAGCAGCTGTCAGCTTTTGGGCAAAAAAACAAGGAAAGAATCCGTCGAATTTCAAAAACAGTGCGATTTTCTTCTGCTGACCTCCTCCAAGGTTTTAAAAGGAGATGATTACAGTATTGCGGGAAAAACGTTTGAATATTTCAGCATGCGCAGGCCCATTCTCGCATTTGTTTCAAACGGAGCTCAAAAACGGATGATTCTCAATTCGGGCATGGGTCTCATCTGTAACCCCGATGACCCTCAGGAATCTGCTCAGCGTATGATTCAGCTTTTTGAAGGAAAATCTGAATTGCATCCCAATACCGACTTTCTGAATTCCTTACATAGAAAAAATTTAACAGGTAAATTAGCCCGTGTTATAAATAAAGTATGCGGTTCGTACTAGGCATTGCCAGATCGATTAAAAAAAGAGCCGGCTTTTTTAAAAGAAATGCCGGGCTTTACATTGACCATTGGTTAAAACGCAAGGAGAAAAAACAGTCGGATGAATTGCATCTGGATGCCTGCATACAATGGATATTAAAAGCGGAGCAAAAAGAGGGCGGAATTGCCAAGGCCTGGTCGCTGCAATTGGGCTGGCTCGAATCCTACCCTGAAACTACCGGGTATATTATTTCTACCCTGATTGACTTTGCTGAATTTAAAACAGAAGAAGCGTATTTGAAAAAAGCGATTGAACTGGGGGATTGGGAAATAAAAATTCAATTGCCGGAAGGCGCCGTCAGAGTTTCGGATCCCAACAGTTTTATGTCGGATGTATTTGACACCGGAATGGTTATTCTCGGATTTACCTCACTCTACGAAACGACCAAACAGGAACGATTCAAACTGGCGGCCGAAAAAGCCGCCAACTGGCTGTTACAGGTTCAGGACAGCGATGGCAAGTGGAGCAGCTTTAGCTTTAAAGGAATACCCCATGCCTATCATTCAAAAATTGCGTGGTCTCTTTATAAATTGTACAAACAATCAGGAAACCCGAGGTATAAAAAAGCCAGCGAAAAAAATCTGGACTGGATCTTTTCAGAAAAGACTTCGGATAACTGGTTCAACTTCATGGGCTTTTCAGAAAATGAAGACCCCTATACACATACCATAGCCTATACTCTGCAGGGTTTTCTTGAAATTTACAAATTAATGGGGGCAGTAGAAAAGGACGCCCGCTTATTTGAAGTACCAAAAGCGGTTTGTGATACCCTGATCTTTAAATACGGCCTGGAAAAACCGGGTATCGATTCGCCGTATTTATTGCCGGCTACCTTGTCTTCTGATTGGAAAAAAAGCAGTAATTATGTTTGCCTGACCGGGAATGCTCAGTTTTCAATTGTTTTACTCGACTTGTTTCAGATTACAAGCGAAAAAAAATATTACATTTCGGCGACAAACCTGATTAAAACCATCAAACTGACTCAAAAACTGAATCTGCAAACAGATCATCCGTTATACGGGGCAATTGGAGGATCTTATCCGATCTGGGGCGATTATCATGCAAACGAATACCCGAACTGGGCTCCGAAGTTTTTTGCCGATGCGCTGATTAAAAAAATCAGAATTGACCGGATGAATACAATAAATTAAACCAGTACGAAAATTGAGCGCCAAAAAAATACTTCTTGCTTACGGAACAAGGCCCGAACTGATTAAACTGGCCCCCGTATTGTTTGAGTTAAAAAAAAGAAAAGGAGTACATCTTACCATACTCAATACAGGTCAGCACAAGGAAATGGTGGATGAACTGGAGGCTTTTTTTGCGATACGAGCGGACGTCTACTTCAAGGTCATGACGGCCAATCAGAATCTGAACCTGACCCTTTCGAAGATTACGGAGAAAAGTGCAGAGCTTTTAAGTCGGCTGAAGCCCGACCTGATTGTTGTGCAGGGCGATACAACAACTGTCCTGGCCCTTGGAATAAGCGGGTTTTACGCGGGTATCAGTGTCGCACATGTAGAGGCCGGACTGAGGAGTTTCGATCTTAAAAACCCGTATCCGGAGGAATTTAACAGAAGGGTTATTTCACTTTTGGCGACTTACCATTTTACACCTACTGCGAATGCATCTCAGAATCTGATCAGGGAAGGAGTAAGCAAAGAGAGCATAACCCTGACCGGAAATACGGTTGTAGATACTATGAACCTGATCGTAAAGAAAGGAGACCGAATTCAAACTGAGGCTTCAGGTAAACTAAAAAAAATACTGATTACTGCTCACCGCAGGGAAAATCATGGCAAAGGAATTGCGGCTATTTGTACTGCGGTTAAAAATGTTTTGAAAAAACACAAAGGGGTAGCATTTATTTGGCCTGTTCACCCCAATCCGAATGTAGAGAACGTGGTTCAACGACTACTGGGAAATACCAGGGGCGTTACCCTTTGCAAACCACTTTCGTACGCGAACCTTCTCAGGGAAATGAAGGAAAGCTTTTTGATATGGACCGACTCAGGGGGAATTCAGGAAGAAGCACCCTCCTTAAAAAAACCGGTACTGATATTGCGCACTGTAACTGAACGGCCCGAAGTGGTAAAATCGGGCTTTGGTATATTAACCGGAACGGACGCAAAGCGTATCGTTTCAAAAACTTCGGCCTTACTTTCAAACAAAGAGCTGTACAAAAAAATGACCGGAGGGAAAAACCCTTTCGGAGACGGAAAAGCGGCAAAACGCATAGCGGATGTAGTGTTAAAAAAAGCGAATTGAGAATCCTGATTCTTTCCCATAATGAAATCTGTTACAATCCGCGGTTACTGAAAGCCGCGGACTATTTTGCTGAAAAAGGCTGGGAAGTGATTGTTTTCAATCCGGTAACAGGAATAGCCAGCAGGGAGGTTTACCAAAATGCCATTAAAAATAAACCCTGGACGATACTTGAAAACGACATCAGCAGGCGAAACACTGTTTCATCTGTTCGCTGGCTGTGGGTGAGTCTTATCAATAAATTCATTGCTTTGCTTTGGAGCAAAACGGGCTCAAAAGCCGGATTTACGTATTTTATGAATAAGGGGTTGATTGGTGCCCTCTCAAAAATAAAAGGACGGTACGACTATATCCTGATACACCTGGTCGACAATTTGCCTTTTGCGGCCGGTTTAAAACAGCGGACTGGGGCCCGGCTCATTTACGATTCACAGGAATATTTCAGGGGACAGTACCGGAAGTACGCAAAACCCTTGAGTGATTGGGTAAACCTTGCCGAACCAAAATTCATTTCAAGCGTCGATGTTCTGCTGGCCACAACCAATGCGATGCTGGAGCAACTCAAAAAAGATTATCGGCTCAGCATTCCCTCTTTTCGGGTACGCAACCTTCCCTCGAGGCTAATGCTTCAACTACCCGAATTTACTGACGATGACCCCTCCTCCACAGCGCCCCTCAAACTGGTCTGGCACGGAATGACGATTTATTTTAATAATACCAGAGGCCTTACTATCCTTTTAAAGGCTGTTGCAAACTGTAAAACCCCGGTGCACTTATATCTCCAGGGACTGATCACGACAGAAGAAAAGGCTGTTTTTGAAAACTTTATGAAGGATGAACCGCTGAAAGGAAAAGTAAGCTTGCTTGCACCCGCCGAACCCTACGAAATTGTAAATTCACTTGTGCATTACGACATCGGGCTGATCGGAGAACTGGCGCAGGAAGAAAATCAAATGCTGACTTCTTCAAATAAGCTATTTGACTTTATAAATGCGGGATTGACTGTAATTGCAAGCGACCTGCCCGGACTAAAGGAAACTATTAATGAATACCAATGCGGCTATAGTTACCCTTCGGGCGATTTTCTGAAGATGGCTGAACTCATTGACAGATTAGGAGAAGACAGGTCATTGCTGAAACAAATGAAATTAAAATCAAGAGCGGGTTCTCAGAAAGGATTGAATTGGGAACTGGATTACGATAAGGTCTGGAGTGTTTTGCAAGCTTAAGCTCTCAAATGAAGAAACTGCTGATCATTTATCCTCATTGGCCACCCAGCAATCTGGCCGGAATTCACCGGCCCAGGCTGATTTCGAATTTCATCGGAGAATTCGGCTGGCATACCACTGTACTGACCGTTAACCCTGAATTTTACGAAGAGAAACCCGATCAGGATATCCTTAAAACCGTTTCTCCGGCAGTTCAGGTCAGGTATGTGAATGCGTTTAAAGCGTTAAAGCGTTTTCGGTTTTTCGGAGACATCGGACTACGATCCTTTTTTCAGCTTTACAAAGGGGCAAGGAAGCTGATCACAAGCGACAGGCCGGATTTTGTCTGGATACCTATCCCCTCTTTCTATACGGCCGTTATTGGCCGGCTGCTGAATTCACGTACAGGCATACCCTACGGTATCGATTATATTGATCCCTGGGTAAACGGATTTACGAATCTTGAAAAAAAATTCAGCAGAGCCTGGCTGAGCAATGCGGTTGCCCGGATTCTGGAACCTTTTGCAGTTAAAAATGCTTCCCTTATTTCAGGTGTGTCTGTATTGTATTTTCAACCTGTTTTGGATCGAAACTTTAAGAATAAAAAAATCGAACACCTGGGCATGCCTTATGGTTTCGACCCGAATGACCATTTGATCAGACTAACCAATATAAAACTCCCATGGGATCCTGTTCGGGATATAAAACCACTGGCATACGCAGGAGCATTTTTGCCCAAATCACATTTGTTTATCGAGCTTTTGTTTAAAGGCATTGCTGAACTTAAACGGTCAGAGAGTTGGGATAAACGTGTACAGCTTTTTTTTATCGGGACCGGCATCTACCCCGGTAAAACAATCGGGGAATACGCCCGGGAAAACGGAATTGAGGAGATCGTTCATGAAAAACCTGACCGGCTTCCATTTTTAGAGGTATTGCATCTTCTTTCAGAATCTGCCGGGGTAATGATTATCGGAAGCACAGAGAAACATTATACGGCCTCCAAGGTATTTCAGTCCCTGCTTTCGAAAAAACCGGTATTTGCAGTATTGCACAGTGAAAGCAGCGCCGTACAGATACTCCGGGATGCGAATGCTGCTGATTACCTTTGTACGTATACGGAAGGCATTTCGCCGGACGACCTGCAGGCAAATTTGATTCGAACCTTTCAATCTCTTGTGATGGAAAAGAGCAAATGGGCACCGCAACTGGATGAACTGGACAGGTATTCGGCCCGGCAATCGGCCCGCCTGCTCGCTGAGAAACTCGATCTGATTTGTTCAACAAAATGAAAAGATTAGGTATTGTTGTAAGTCATCCCATCCAGTATTACAGCCCACTTTTTCGTTACCTGGCCCAGACTATTGATCTGGTCGTCTTTTACTGTCATAAACCCAATGAAGAAGAAATTGGAGCTTCGGGATTCGGGAAGCAATTTAGCTGGGATACTGACCTGATGAGCGGATACTCCTTTGTGTTTTTGGAAAATGTTTCGAAAAAACCTTCGCTGAACAATTTCAAAGGCTGCGATTGTCCTCAAATCGGCAAGGCATTGGAAGAAAAAAGAATTACGCATGTTGTGATCCTGGGATGGTATCTGAAGGCCTATATTCAGGCCTTGCTGCAAGCCAGGAAACTAAACCTGAAAGTTGCTGTAAGAGGAGACAGCCAACTGAACCCTGAAGAACCCATTTACAAAAGCATGCTTAAAAAACTTCTCTATCCACTGCTGCTGTCCAGATACGACAAGCTCCTGTATGTCGGTCAGCGAAACAGGGAGTACCTGCTGGCAAACGGGGCTAAACCTTCTCAATTGATTTTTTCACCGCATGCTGTTGATCAGACTTTCTGGAAAAAAGATGGGGATATTGCCGAACAAAAACAAAACGGGAAAATGGTTTTTGTCTGGATCGGCAAATTCATTGAAAAGAAAAGGCCCGAAGATGCTATTAAGGCCTTTACGGAAGCCTCCGCCTTGAATCCTGACCTGGAACTTTGGATGATTGGCTCGGGAAACCTGCTGGAGCACTGCAGGGAACTCAGCAAAGCGCATACTTCGGTATTTTTCAAGGGTTTTAAAAACCAAAAAGAGCTCAAAGAAGAATTGAAAAATGCACATGCCCTTATACTTACCAGCGATTACCGGGAAACCTGGGGCCTGGTCGTAAACGAGGGCTTTGCTATGGGACTACCTGCTATTGTAAGCAATTCCTCCGGATGCTCGGCTGACCTGATTGAGGAAGGAAAAACAGGTTATCTTTACAATGTGAAAAATACCAAGGAACTCCGGGACAAAATAATCAACCTGGCCCACATGTTGTATGCAGATGCCCGTTTTTTTGATTCAGGTATCAGCGCAAAAAACGAAACGTATTCGTACACCAGAAACCTAATTTCCTTTGAAGAATTTCTGAATAGCTAAGCATGGAATACGGGGAAAATACAATTGTCAGCGTTACCCGCTTTTTTACTTCCATGGGACTCGCGCTTGTATTCAAAATCATTAAACCTGAAATGGCCGATTTGTCAGTGGTTGGAATGGGCCTTTTCTTTTACTATGGTCAGAGTTTTTACTATAAACTTGGCAGAACCATTCCCATACGGGAATTGATAATTATTATCGCGCTGTTGCAGTGGGTAGTTGCACCCGTTCTTTCTTATCATTTTTTTAAGGCCAGCGAATTTTATTTTATGAGTATTGATGAAAACCGTTACATGAATTTTGTAGTCCCGGCAACTGCTGCATTGATTCTGGGATTACTTATCCCCCTTAGAAGAAATCAGCAGGAAGAAGAGCATTATGAACAGGAAGAAAATCCCGATTATTTTTTTAAGCGGGGACGGATATTGCTGATCTTAGGATTTACGGCCTTTATTCTCAGTCCTTTTGCTCCCCGAAGTCTTAACTATTTTTTTCTCCTCCTTTCCCATACCTCCATAATAGGTTCGTTCTATCTTTTAAAATCAAATAGCAAATTCAAATATCCTATGCTGCTGCTGGCCTTCGCTCCAGTCTTAATAGGAGCCGCGAACAGCGCCATTTTTCACGAAGTTTTTATCTGGGGAGGGTTTCTTCTGATCATGTTTACCTACCTTAATAAATCATCCATAATTGCCAAACCAATATTGCTGGCTTCTCTTTCGGTTTCAATTTTTATTATTAATGCGGTAAAACGTGAATTGAGGGAAACAGTTTGGGCAGATGATGATGCCCAGACCGGGCAAATTCAGGGACCAGGTGAGATGCAGGGGCCTATGGGTCCCGCAGAGAGACAAAACCATGGGGAAACGGGGACGTCTCAAAGCAGCAAGACCTCAAAAAATGCCGGAAAATTGTTCGGTTTGATGGGCAACCAGATTTCAAGTTCGGATAAGAAAAGCGACCAGGGCGATGATAAAAATCAGGGTTTTATAGACCGGCTTAACCAAGGCTGGATAATTGCCCGTATTATGTACGTTGTTCCCCAGTATCAACAGTTTGGAGAGGGGGAAACAATACTTGACGGAATTAAAGCTGCGTTACTGCCTCGTATTCTTGCACCCGACAAAGCGGTGTCGGGCGGAACAAAATATTTCGAAAAGTATACAGGCATGCCGCTAAACGGGGCGAGTATGAATCTGGGAATAGTCGGAGAGGCTTATGCCAATTTCGGAGAGTTTAAGGGAATGTTGTTTATGCTTATTTATGGCTTATTTTTTAACCTGATGTACATGCAGTTGGTCAATCGCTCAAGGAAAAATGAAGAATACCTTGTTTGGCTTCCCTTTGTTTTTTTCTATGTAATTAAGGCTGAGGAGGATTTTACCAGTATTTTTAACCAGTTCGTGAAATCAATCCTGGTGATGGCAATGCTTTTTTATTTAATGAAGAGAATGGTTAAAGAAGAGCCCTTTATTGAAATTCAGAACGAAGAAAATTAGGATTGAATGGGAATTCTAAGAATACTCAAAAATTTCAGAACGCATCCATTAACCAGGAATAAGGTTATTTCTGCCTGCTGGAGGTATATGAAATGGCAGTTGCATGTTCGCTTGTTCAATTACCCGGTAATCTACCCATTTGTGGGTAACACGCAGCTTATTGTGAGCAAAGGCATGAGGGCATCTACCGGAAACGTCTATTGTGGTCTTCAGGAGTTTGAGGAAATGTCTTTTTTACTTCATTTCCTTTCAGAGCGAGATTTGTTTGTGGATGTTGGCGCAAATATCGGAACCTTTACCCTGCTTGCCTCTGGCCACAGAAAATCCCGTTCAATTGCAATTGAACCTATTCCGGCAACTTTTGAACACCTTAAAAAAAATACATCTATCAATTCCCTGGAGCCCTTGGTTCATCTGCATAATAAAGGATTAGGGGCAGAAAAAAAAATGCTGAAGTTTACCAGCATGTGGGATACTTATAACAATGTAATAACCGAAGATGCTGTAAAAAACGAAAAATATTTTATTGAAGTAGAAGTAGTAACACTGGATTCAATTGTTGGAGACCAAAACCCTGGCCTGATGAAAATCGATGTAGAGGGTTTTGAATACGAAGTGCTGGTTGGAGGATCAAATACCCTTAAAAAGGAATCGCTCAAGGCCATTATAATAGAGCTTAATGGTACTGGTAAACGTTATGGTCATTCGGATCAGGAGATTCATGAAATTCTGGCCGGAAACGGATTTTCGAAGTACCGTTATTCCCCATTTGAACGAAAATTAACCCCTTCTCCTGACCTGACAGAAAGCAATGCAATCTATTTAAGGGATGTGGATTTTGTACGGAAGAAAGTTGAAGCGGCCGAGCCTGTAACTATTCTGAACAGGACGTATTGATATGCTGTATATTTTATGAAACCGAATTCAGAAGGAAGGTTAAAAAAGGCGCAAAAAACTTTTCGTAACGGTAATGCAGGTTGTAAAAAGCAGGAATGTTTTTCTGCAGAAAATCAGTTTTTGCAAGGGTTGATTTAATCATCAGGTCTAATTCGGTCTTGCCGTCCCAAAATGCACCCACACCGTTTGTTTCGAACTGACGAAAAGAATCCAGATTGCCTGCAATAACAGGCAATCCGTTTTTAAAATAGGTGCCTATTTTACCTCCCGTCCAGCCGTTGTTGCTTTCCTGAGGAATAGACTGATCGTACAAAACCAATCCCAGGTCGGCTGAGCTTATTGCATAGTTAAGCAGGGAAGAAGGCAGTGGTTCCTTTGATACCTTAATGAAAGGATGAGGTTTATTCTGAGCCATAAGACCCTGAGTTCTTCCGTGAAATACCAAATGATAATCCTTGTCCTTATATTCCCTGGTTTCTTCGTAAATCGTTCTGGCCAGGTTCCAATTCAAAGTCCCGATAAACAGAACGATCGGCTTTTCGTCTCTGATTTCAAATACATCCCTGAAATAATGACTCTGAAGTTTTTTAACTTCTCCCGAAGGGGAATTGGGAATAAGAAAATGCCTGTGGCTGTCAGAAAGCGAATTAACCTTTTTCTGATAAGTAAAACGATCCTCACCAAGGACTATACTTGCGAGGGCTGACTGATTCGCTTTTTTATCCAGCGACTTGGCCTTTCCCCAATTTTCCAGTTTATGATAGCGTGTCAGGGGATCGAAAATTTCATCGGCCAGATAAAAAAAAGGAACGCCCTGCTCTTTTGCCAAACGACATCCCAAAACAGCTCCATGAATGGGAGTTCCAATTATAGCATCGTATTTTAATTCGTCGGTAAACCAACGCCGGTATGTAAAGACCAGCTTTTCAAGTTTTCCTTGGGGAAATTGTCTGACCGAAATGTTCGGTTCAAAAAAATTAGGAGCCAGATTATAGGGATTGGACAAATGAAAAAGGTCAACCTGAAATTCGTTCTTTGCCAGGTGTCGGGCCAATTCTGTAAAGCAGAAATGCGCATCAACGTAAGTACGGTCAAAAAAAAGGGCGATGCGTTTCACAGGCTAAAAATACTCAATGAATTTAACCTGTGTTTTACTTTGCGAAAGAAATCACTTAGCCTGACCTGCCAACTTTCGTAATTCTTCGGAAAATACTGAATGATAGTGCCATAAGGAGAATTTCCCTGAGACTCCTTGCTGTACGTATTTATCCCTTCCCTCAAAAAGAAGGGATAGTTTAATCTCTCCCCTTTTACTCTGAATTTTTCGGGTTTAAGATAATTCCCATGAAAAGTAGGATTTCTGTAGGTTTCCATTTCTTTCTTTTTTACAAGCACAGAAAGCAGGGACTGATCGTGACGGTGCTCCACAAAGCCAGGCAACTCGGGCAGCCCACATTGGCTCGGATCATCTGTAATCAGGTTGTTAATTTCACAAGTCTTCAACCATTCGCTGACAAAAGAAACTGAAGAATCAGACTTGCGAACCAGCATAAATCCGGCCATAACCTGAAATGAATTCCAATAGGTCTCACTATCACTGTTCAAAACTGTAAAAACATCTCTTTTGGTAAACCAGCAATTGAGTACGGGCCTGTTATCGCAAATCAGGATACCTGTAGTGCTGCTTTTACACAACTCAACTAAAGGGCTAGGGTTTAGGGCGAATTTCAATCCGCAATCCAGGTAAACCAAAACATCTCCGTCATTTAATTTCTGTAAAGAATCCAGAATAATATAAGGTTTCCAGAGCCAATAACCTGATCCACGTGGTTGATCTAAAATCAACTTATTCTTCAAATAAAAATCGGTCTTCAACAATTGCGGCCTGTCCCAGGTTACAATACGCTTAATGCCGAATTTTTTAGCCGAAGCAACCGAAAGGCGCCTTCGCACTTTGAAATTTTCGTCTGCATAATTTACCAGGACAATCTGCATCAGTTTAAAAGATAATCGGCTACGGGTTTATAGTTCGTTTCAAAATCATATTTTAACCGGAAGGCCTCCAGCATATTGTTTCTATAGCGTTCGTAATCCTTAAGAATAAGAGAAATTCCCTGACAGATTTCGCTTTCGTTATTAAGTGCAACTCCACATCTGTATTTACCGATAAACTCATCCGTTGGCGGATTCGAAATTAAAACAACCGGAAGTCCGCATTTGGCGTATTGCGCAATTTTACCAGAAGACAGTATCGTAAACATCAGGTTAGCATTCCTTTGACTGTAAAGGGCCAGCCCTATATGTGCGGAGGATGTCAACAGATCTAATTCGTTCTGAGATAAATTGCTGAGTGAAAGCATAATTTTTTCAGGGCGGGTATTTTTACGGATATTGTTTAGTATAAACTCTGAATTGCAAAATCCGTGTAAGAGCAACACCCAATCCTTATCCCATAACGGATCGTTAGTCGAATTCGCCATTTCTTCAATCATCGCTTCTGAATAAAAAGCTCCGGTATAAAGAATTATTTTTTTTTCCTTTGGAATATTGAATTTTCTATACACATAATCGCTTTTATCGGCCAAAGCAGGCCCCATCATGGAAACGGGAGACAAAATGACGTTGAGGTCTGTCCGGCCCAGATCCAGGATTAATTTTTCTTTGCGATACTCATCCTGTACAACTGTAAAAACTGTTTTTTTAAGTGCTTTTCGCTCGAGTTTTCTTCGCAGACGGTTTTTGAATGTATTGTTTTCGTACAATTCGAGGCTGTGGTAATAGGATTTGTATTTCGCTGTTAATCCTGACCAGCCGGCGGCTATTAAGGCCTCCGGCTCGAAGGCGATTGCAAAGCAGTACGATTTTCCCACTGTTGCCGTTCTGATCCCCCTGGAATAAGAACGAACCTGAAGAAGCCATTGAGGGAAAATGCTTTTGTACAAGTCCCGGTAGACTGATAGGTTTATCCCTGACTTAGGTTTGCCAGACACCTGTTTGTCAGGAGAAGATTTCTCAGTTTCTGTTTTATCCGAAGCCGATTTTTTAACAGGAGGAAGTTTGGTGCAATACATGATCTTAATAAGCGGATGCTGTTGCTCAATTTCATCAAACACGTAACGATCAATCAGAAGATCGACTTTGTAGTCCTGTCGGGCCCAATAAAGGGCCGTGTTCAAAATGGTAGGAGAATAAGCAACCGGATAACAATAAACCAGAATTGCAATTCTTTTTTCCGCCATCGGTTAATTCATTCTTGCTATATAGGTAACGTACCAGGAAGAAAAAGAGGGGTCTTCGGCAGTCATCCATTTCTCGCTTCTGATCAGTTCCAGGCCTGCTTCTTTCAGAAGCAGCATCAGTTCAGGTTTGAACAGATAACGCATCCGGTGGCACTCTGAAAGCGTCTGGGTGGTATTTCGAACTTTATCCGAAACCTTTATGATAAAATTAACTTCAACAACATTTTCTTCTGAGCGCAATACCGGCTGTGTATCACGGATAATTAACAAGCTTTCGTTTTCAACTTCTTTTGTCCTGACCAAAGGCTTGTCGGTAAGCACGGCAGGACCATGCCAGACATCAAAAATAAAAAGCCCCCCTTTTTTAAGATGCTTTTTCGCCGTTTCAACAAATTGCCGGAGATCTTCGTTGGAGGTCTGGTAACTCGCCACATGAAAAAGAGAAATAACCGAATCGAATTTTTTGCCAAGGTTCACTGACCTGACATCGCCAAGATTAAAATTCAGCATCGTATGAGGTATTCCCGATTTTTGCAGGTTTTCATTTGCAATATGAATCATTTCTTCAGACCGATCCACTCCTTCCACCTGAAGTCCTTTATTGGCCAATTCTATTTCATGTTTCCCCGTGCCGCAACCCAAAGTTAAAATCGATGCAGTGGAGGGCTGATACCGCTTAATCAGGCCCAAAATATAATCAACCTCAGCCGAATAATCTTTATCCTTGTAGAGAAGGTCGTAGTAGTTTGAATAGTTTCCAAAAACACTCATAAGCTGTCGGCCTCTAATTAAGCACTTTTTTAAGTCCTTCCACTACTCTGCTCATCTGATCGGATGTAAGGGCCAATCCGCTGGGAATATAAAATCCACGGTTCGCAATTTTTTCAGCCACCGGATACGATTCATTTTTATACCATCCCTTTCCGGTAAAAACAGGTTGCAGGTGCATAGGGTAGAAAAAAGGCCTGGAGCCTATGCTGAGGCTGGCCAGACTTTTCATTGCCTGTTCGGCATCAAAAGGGATTTCATCCATTAAAACGATGGGGTAAACCCAAAAGATATTGTCAGCATAAACGGTTTTAAGAACAGGTAGCTGGATTCCTCGCAAAGAAGCCAGTCGTTCAGAGTAGAACCTTCCCATTTCTCTTTTACGGGCTATAAACACATCCAGCCGCTCCAACTGAGCCAGACCAAGCGCCGCCTGTAAATTGGTCATCCTGAAATTAAAACCAAGTTCATCGTGTACAAAACGCTTTTCTGGTTTGAAACAGAGGTTGCGAAGTGAGCGGCAATGATCGGCAATGGCCTTATCATTGGTTAAAACCATCCCACCCTCTCCTGTAGTGATGTGTTTATTGGGATAAAAACTGAAGGTGCTGATGTCGCCAAAACTTCCGCAGGGTTCTCCTTTGTATGTCTGTCCGTGCATTTCCGCAGCATCCTCAATCACTTTCAACTTGTGTTTACGGGCTATTTCCAGCAACGGATCCATATCCACCGGTAGTCCGTAAATATGAACGACCATTATCGCTTTTGTCCTTGAAGTAACTCTCTTTTCAATCTGACTAATTTCCATGTTCCAGGTAAGAGGATCAGAATCAACCAGAACAGGTATGGCTCCAGACCTTACAACAGCGGCCGCGCAGGAAATAATCGTAAACGAGGGCATAATCACCTCGTCTCCCGAGGTTATGCCAAGAGCTGCAACTGCAAGATCAAGGGCAACCGAGCCGTTTGATACGGCAACAGCATGTTTTCTACCCACTCTTGCGGCAAACTGTTCCTCAAATTTGCTGATAAAAGGGCCTTCGGAAGAAATCCAGCCCGTATCGATGCATTCGTTCAGGTACTTCTTTTCGTTGCCATCTAAAAGAGGCTCGTTTACAGGAATGAAGGCTGCTGATCCCAACTTAGTTTTTAATTATTGAGACTTTCGAGGTTTCTATACCAGCGAATCTGGTTTTATCTGTATCACCTGCATAAGGTCCCTGCTTCACTTCTATCATTTCAGTTTCTTCAAGCATTTCAAAGCCATGGCCTCCTGTAGCCAACAAAATTACATCCCCCCCTTGCAACACTCTGCTGCTAAGGTAAACCTGGTTATTATCATAAAAATCCACCCTGATTTTACCCCTTTTTATAAATAAAACCTCCTGGGTATATTGAACCTCTCTTGCCACAGGATTATGAACATGTGGATCTATTTTTTTACCTGCAGGATGGTGCATGTAGGCCAATTGCTGGGAAAGGTCATTGGGTGTAAAGAAGTGAATACCGGGTTCATTGAACTTATCCGGTATAATTATCGCCAATAATTGATTCTTACATTTAATCTCTTCTATCATTCTTTTAGTTTTTCACATTATCAGAACCAGTTTGATTTGCTAATGTAACTCCTAAAATCAGCATTCAGAAGTAATTTACAAATATAGGGCAGTTGAGCAAAATTAAAGGCCAGCATAAACGATAAATTCAAACGGTACTTTTCATTTCCTGTAATAAATGTCTTGCCTTTTTTTAATACAAGTTTAGGAATTCTGCTTAAAATCGTCAGGAACTGCTTAACAAGTGAAAGCACTCCTCCCTTTTCACTGACAAAAAGAATATATGTTTCACAAATACCGTTGTTTCGAAACCTTCTTTTCATGTCCTTCAGTGTGGCATTTTTATCAACAAATTGCAAATGATGCATAGTCGACTGCGGAGTCCAACCAAGCAAATAACCTTTTTTGTGCATTTTCCTGCACAATCCGGATTCCCCATCACCGATATAATCTTCACCAACCTGCTCTGGATTAAAGCCATTTAATTCTAAAAGTATTTCTTTTCTTATACTGAAACTTCCCCCATTGATAAAAATACCTTTCCCAACTCTTACCTCATTTCCGTAATTTAATTTCCCAAGGAATTGCTCATAATTTCTTACCCAGGCCGGAGGTTCCTTATCCCAAAGAATATCAATTTTTGACCCAACGGCTTTCACATCAGGAAACTTCTTGTAAACGCTGATTATTGAACTGATCCAATTCGAATCGTAAACGCCATCATCGTCACCAAAAAAAAGTATCTCGCCGTTTGATTTTTTAACCGGAGAATTCCGGACATAAACCAAGCCTCTCCTTTTCTCAATCAAATAACATATGTGAATATCATTTTTGAATTTTTCAATATACTCGTTTGCTACCGTTGCCGTATCATCAGTCGAATTATTATCAGAAATGATTATTTCAAAATCAGCGTGCGGATAATCCTGAATTACAAGCGAATCCAAACATTTTCGAAGTAAATAAGACCTATTATAGGTCGGAATAGTAACCGAAACTTTCATGGGACGAATAGATACCTAAAGGTAGAAAAAGGAGCATAAATAACCGCACCTGGCATTGATTAAACCCATAAAAAACTCAATCTTCAGATGATATATTTAGTATTTTCCAAAATAAATTTCAATCCATCCTCGACTGGACGCATTGGCCGATTCAGCAATTGTTTCATTTTCGTTATGTCTGGCCTCCTTCTGGTCATATCCCCCTCTTCTAAAGCCGGAAGATGGATAATTTTCGATTTACTTCCGCTAAGGGTTATGATAAGTCTGGCCAGTTGAATTATCGGCAATTCGATTTCACCACCAATATTCACAACATCGTTCACAAATTGATTTCGAAAAAAAGCAGTGGTGGTAGCCTCTATATTATCATCGATAAAACAAAATGTACGGGTTTGATTTCCATCTCCAAAAATAGAAATATCTTCATTTCTTAATGCTTTACCAATAAAGCGTGAAACAACAAAATCCTTACTCTGTTTTGGGCCAAAAGTGTTAAAAAATCTAAAAATTGTATAATCAAGACCAAATTCTTTCTTATAAGATTTAAGAAATGCCTCGCCGACGTTTTTTACGATCGCATAGGGCAATCGTGAATTCAAAGGTGTAGTTTCCTCATTTTGAGGGTATTCGACGGGTTCCCCGTAAACTTCTGAAGAAGAAGAATAATACACCCGTTTAACATTTGTGTTTTTTGAAAGTTCAAGAATATTACGAATTCCATTGATGTCATTAAGCACCTTTACCGGGTTTTCAAGGGTCCGCTTAACCCCAACCAATGCGGCATAATGAAAGACATAATCAAAACTATGCGAGCGAAAAATTCCTGCAATATCATTGCTGTCATTGACATCTGACTTAATAAATTTAATATTGTCATGTTTCGAAATAGGAATTTTATCCAAACTCCCGGTTAATAAATTATCAACAATAACCAAATGGCAATTGCTGTTCTCCGCAAGCTTTTCAGCAAGAGAACTCGCAACAAACCCAGCTCCTCCGGTAACCAATATTTTTGTCTGTAAATCCATTTTTTGATAGTTATAATTTTTTAGTTCAATCGATATTCAATACTCTTTATCAACTTCCAGGTATGAGATGGGAAATTTGAAACGTTCATTAAAACTGAAAAAACTTTGCGAAAGATCCGTATTTCAAATTTAGAGAAAAATAAAAGCCCTCTGAGAAATGACAAGACACTTAAGCGTCCAGAAGGGCCATAAACTACCTTTAAATCGCCTATTATTTTTTTAAAGAGCTCATTCTTAGAATGCGAGGATAGCACCTTGCTATTGAAGTAAATATCCAGTGTTAAACTATACAAAAACGTCGTTAAATAACGCTTTCTTTCCTCCGTAAGTTCATTTCTGTTTTTAAGTTCAAAAGCAATAGTAAAAACAGAAATGAGTTTTGATTCGAGTTTACTCAGGATATTTATGTTTAAACTTCGTAACTCAGTATGATCCCTTATAAAATTCAAGACATAAGGTATGTATAAATGCCGAACCCCTGAAATCAATGCCTTTAAGTGGAAATCCCAATCCTGCCAGCAGGATAATCGTTCATCCCAAACAATTTTATTTCTTAAGATAAATTGCTTTTTCCAAAGAGGAGAACTGGTATGAAAAACTGCATCATCATATAAAAACCGATCAATGTAGCTTTTGTCGTTAGGTAAATTCCAAAGTAAATGAGTATCCCCAATCCTATTGCTAAAATATTCATCCAGGCAAAAAACCATGTCAATTTGCTCATTCTTGTCGAAAACCTCCACCTGAAGTTCAATCTTTTTTGCATGAATTAAATCATCCGAGTCTAAAAACTGAACATATTCTCCCGAAGCCATTTCAACACCGTAATTTCTGGCTCCCTGAGCTCCTTTTCTTCTTAGGTTCCTTATATACCGGACAGGTATCTCATTTCCAGTAAAGGACTCAACTACCTGCCTGGTATTATCTGCTGAATAATCGTCAATGACCAGACATTCAATATTCCTGTATGATTGATTAACAACAGAGGCTATTGTCTCTTTAAGCAACTGTGCCCTGTTATAAGTAGGAATTACAACACTAACTAACGTTGCCAATGTATCTATCTTATTTTATGGAATCCAACGCTTTATCCGTTAACCTTGATTCAAACAAATGTTTGTTTCTTTTTACCTTTTCCAAAGGCCATTCCCACCAATTTAATTTGATCAATTTTTGTCTGATCTCATCCGTAAACCGGTACTTGATTATTTTAGCCGGACTTCCTCCCACAATTGCAAAAGGAGGCACATCTGAATTGATCAGACTATTGGCTGCAATAATTGCCCCATTACCGATTTTTACTCCTGACAAAACAATGGACTTGGCACCAATCCAAACATCGTGACCAATTTCAATAGAGCCCTTTGATGTAATTTCCTTTCCCCATTCATCATTAAAAACATGATGCAAAATAAAATACGTGGTAAGACGCTCCTGATCATGAAAATATTCCTGCAACAGCACTCCCTTTGCGATCGAACAATAATTTCCAATCGAAATCCGATTTACCCTTGCATGAATTTCCGTAGTAGGGCCATTAATAATAGAATACGAGCCAATGGAAACATTCCCGTCTATCAAAACAGAATACAATTTTGAACCTTCTGAAATTTTAACTTTTCCGGTTAGGGTACTCGAATACAATTTCGAAGCGGCACTAATCAATTCAGGAAATTCAATGCTGCAACCAGGACAGTTTGCCAGAATGTTGGACCCGGTCTTGACCTGAGCATTCTGAAAACGACCTACTCCTAAAAAACGCTTCAACTTTTCCTTCATCGTGTTGTAATCAACTTATAGACAAACTTTCTTAAACATATTCTGTATATAAGAATACTGCTTGCTCAAATAAGGTATATCTCCAAATTTATCCACAGAAGAAGGCTGAATGTGAGAGCCACAGGTTATGTTAATAAAAAACAACTTACGGGTAGAATTGGGTTGCTCTGATATTTTATGAAATCCATTACCTGCATCAAAAAGAAATACTTCTCCCTTTTTTCCGAAAATTTTATTGATTGGGAAGTTTTCCTCCACCCATTTATCTGAAATACTACTTCGGTCCATAACAGCTTTAAACCGGTATTTTTTATGGGATCCGGTGGCGTATTTTGTATGTGAATCATTTTCCGTGGTATCATTGATATACATAATCATAGTAAGCTGGTGAAATCCTCCATCTAAATGGTATCTGGATGATATTCTGTTTTCAATGCTTTCTGAAAACTGATCTTTGGTCAGTTGAAGGGAATTTCGGTAAAAAGGCTGACGTCTGAAATAATTATACAACAGGGAACAAAGGTCTTTGTCACACAAAAGCAGTTCAAACATAGGATCTTTGTAGGATACATACAAACTTGTCACCAGGCCCGGAGCTTTGTATTTATCACCATCTGTCTTATTCAAGTCAATCAGCATTTTAGTTCTGAATAATTCAGGATCAATTTCATTTTTCTCGTATTTAATAAAATAGTTCTTGTCAATATAATCAGCCAATTCAGGAAAAGCATGATTGAACTTAACAAATCCGTTTTTCCTGAATTCATCCAGACAATTTTCTGCAGCAGGACTCATCTTAACCGAAAGCCTCAGAAGATTGGGAAAATTAAACTTCAAAACATTGGAATAAAAACGGATTTTTGCTTTTATTCCCGATAAATAGTTTCTCATCCCAGACTTCAATTATAGATTAAGCAAATTTAAAACAAATTCCAATGACCTTTCCTTTTGTTCAGCAATCACTTCTTTCTCAGATTGAAGATTGCTGATAGCTTTTACGATTGTTTCAGAGAAAGGAGGGCAATATGTTACCAATCCTTCAGCCAGATATCCCCTGAATAATTCAGTACCCTTATTTGAAGTAATCAGGGAAGGAATGCCCATAGAAGCGGCATCGATTACCGCAGCAGACTCAGCTGTAATATGAATCGATACATATTTCAGTATGAAAGGTAATGGCAACAAGGTTGCGTCATTGATGATAACATTCTCAAGGGGTTTCTCCATATTGAATGCCTTTTTCACTTGCGCAATCTGATCTGTTTGACTGGGATGAATCCTTATCAGCCATAGCCAGTCCCCAGGAGAAATACCACAGGTCTGAATTAAATACTCCGGTATCGGGGGCTCTCCCGGAAAGGGCTGCCCGGTAAATAAAATAATGCGGGAATAATGTTTGGTATACTCATTAAACAAATCATAAGGTAAATTTAACACTCCGTAAATTCTACTGGTTTCATTTTTCCAGGATAAAAACCATGTGTTACCATAATCAAAAGCTTTGTGTTTGCTGGTTTTAATAGCCCATCTATTGATGTATTCAGCATCTGAAGCTGTCCATGTCCAGAAAACATCCGGCAAAGTTGAATATCCGCTGGCGGGAATTACCGTCCAGTTGCTATAGGCGGGCCAGGACTCCAAAACTCCGTGCTGCATATCGATAGTTTTAATCCCTGATTTCTGAGCTGCATGACAAAGGGCAAACCCAAGATCAAAATAGTAACACGTCAGAATTATTATCCTGGGCGAAAGCTGTTTTAGTATAGCTTGAAAAAAAAGCGAGGTGTAGTAAAGGCGATTTGCGGTTAATTCAATATTGTTTCTCAAAAGCGATTCCGGAAACTCTCCCACCGAATCATCCAGATAACTGATAAATTTCGCATAATTGCTTAGCTTAACGGGTAAGGGTTCTGTAAAATAGTTCCTTATGAAAGGCTCGGCATCAAGCACTTTTTTTAAATCAAGGTAGGAGTTAAACCATTTTGGCTCTTTAATACCAACACCATTTGGAAACTCAAACGCAAGGGATTTCATACCTTTTTTACGCAGCAACTCGTTTATAGGATCAAAAAAAATATTGTACCATTTCTTATTCAATTCAACAACAGTACTTGCCTGCGCCAAATACACTACATCTTTTTTTTCAGAAAAAAATGGATTCGAGCCAACAGTCAGAAATAAATTCAGATCCTTTCTTTTAATAGCATAAAAAAACGCAGTTAGTCTTCTTTTTTGGTTTCGTAAAAAAAACCAGCTCGTTTCAGAAGATGACCGCTTTTTAGAACGCAACTTAGTCTTAGAAACACCAGATTGCTTGCTTGAAAAAAAATAGGCCAATTCAGTCCTGATGTAAGGCCATAAATCAAGATCCTCTATTTTCCATTCATTTACCGGAAATTTTTTTTCAATTTTTCCTATGAAATCAGCACAATCCTTGTAGCTATTCATTTTAGTTCCCGGGATCAGTATCCTGCCATTTTTTTATAAACAGACATCATGGATTCCTGCTCTTCCAGGGTACAAAGATTTGAGTAATCACCGCCAACAAATTTTTTCAACTGTATATACAGCCCTGGTTTAAACTTTTCATCATACGAATAGTCAATCCCTTCCGCAACGGATATCTCAACCGAACCTAATTTTTGAATTTGCAATTTTTCAAGGGGTTTAAAAAGAAAACGACGTTGCTTTGTGAGCAGTTCAATTACCCAACGTCCCGGTGCCTCCCAATTTGCATGATAAGAGAATATGGCCCCATTCTCTGTTTCACCAGCTCCAGAATAAATGGATGAAGCAGGATGCCAATCCAGATGATTCTTCCCTTTCACAAAAGAACAGATCGTTTTGGGCTTACCCGCCAGGTAAAAAGCCGTATCAATTACATGAGTGGAATTTCCAAGGAACCAGAAATTATGCTCATATGGGTGTTTTGTCAGCTCTTTTATTTTGTGCGACCACTCGGTAAATTCAAAAACAAATGAAGTAAGTCCCCCATCTTGTTTAATCAGATCCTGAACAGCCATTACACTGGCATAAAACCTGCGATTGTACGCCACAAAAACGCTGGCCTTTCTTTTGTGTGCCAATTGGTTCAATTCAATTACTTCATCCGGAACAGAAACTCCGGGTTTTTCAACAAGTATTTTTCTCACTCCATATTCCAACAATAATTTAACCGTTTCAGTCAAAGATTCCAGACTTGCAGTCACCAAAACAGCTTCCGGTAAAGGCGGTTTTTGTTTTAAAAAATTATCCAAGCCTCCCGAAATACAATCAATACGTATTTCTGAACTAAATTTACGGACATTTCCCTTTCCTCTCCCAATACATATAAAATCAACATTTAAAGAATTCAGAACTTTGGCATATTCGATTGCCATTAATCCTGATCCTATCAGCCACACTTTTTCAGAATCTTTCATGTAATCGGAAATTTACCATTGTATTGGGGGTTCTTCTCCAGCCAATCAAACATCAGCCGGTGTACAGGCAATGAAGAATTAAGTGAAGGAAGTATGTTTTTGCCAACCAACAGGTTCTCCAGCCATTTTTTAGTCAAATCTCCCAAAAAGGGTGAACTTATGTTTATTTCATCTGCAGGCATGTAGTCGGCTGCGTAACGATGTAAGGACAGTTGACTATCCGGCTTGCGATAAGTATTTATACGCTTTTGTGCCAATTCATCAATGCGAATTCTTCCATAGGGGGCGATAATTTCCCAGCCTCCAAAAACCGAGCTTTGTGAAGAAATTGACAAAATCGCCTTTCCAAGAAGGCTGTTCCCGGAAAAAAAATTTATTTTGCACCATCCTCCAAAGTCATTGAACTGCTCTCCTCTTGGACTAAAAATAAGTTCGTCATCTATTTCCCCTGCTATCAGTCTGGCTTCATCGGCCCCAAGCAAAAAATACAATAAATCAAGGTAGTGGATTCCATTCCCGCCAATTCCGATCGTACCTGTGTTCACGGTTATCGTTTTCGCCCCTTTTAACTGTGGCAAATGCGCCAAGTCCCTCTTCAGTTCAATAAAGCAATCGTACAGTCGCATGTTCAAATTTACAGATGCATCCAAAGAATGCCTCTTGAAATAATCGGCGAGATTTATCACTTCCTCATAACTCTGACCAAGCGGTTTTTCAATCAAAAAGTGCTTTACACCTCTTTCCCTCAATAATTCTAAATCTCTAAGCCGGTCCTGAGCAGTTGAGGCAAGAATTGCAACATCGTAGGGCTCTTTATCGCCGCTAAAATCCTTGCTGTTAAAAAAAGTAAACTTCTTGCCATTAACGGTCCCTTGAATCTGCTCTTTTGCAGCTTCAAGGGCCTTATCAAACTTATCAACCAAGGTGATACCCGAGAGTTCAGCCATTCCTGCAATGCCTGTTGCATGCCGGAGTCCCATCCGCCCTGCTCCGATAATTACAACGTTAATACGGGATTTACTTATCATCCAACCCTCCTCCCCAGACCGTATGTCTTAATTGCCATTCCCCTTTGTCATTTTTTCCCCACAAATGAGGCGAGCGATAGTTGTCTGCCAGAGTCGTTTTAAAATAATCGGGGTCGATATCCAGGTATTTCATGACTTCTGCAAAATATTTGTCCGGAAATTCTCCCTCAAATCGCTTAGCCAATGCAATACCCTCTTCACGGGTCAGGTGTTTGTTCCTGATTTCCTGAGACGCATCGTAGGTAGTCCTGCCAATTCCAAATTTTATAAACGTCGTGTAATAATGAAGGTCATCGATCTTGTCATCGATACTGTTGTATTTACTATAGGTTCCCTGAGTTCTGAAAGGCCGGGCCTGAAATCCGGTATTTTCAACTGCATAATAATAAACCTCCTGAGGAGTCCATTTCAGGTAATAGCCCAGATAATGCACTTCTATTTTCGATTTATCAAGTTCTTCTGCTGTCGGTGGTAAAAAAGACATCAGGTCTGAAAGCCGGACCTTGTATTTTTCTTTTAATTCAGCTATCGAAACACCTCCCAAATATATTTCATCCAGATTTTTGAAAGAAAAAAAAGACTTGTCCCTTAAGGAAGAGGTATTGTCTGCAATCGGATTGCCATATTCGGCTTCGTTTTCACCGTAGAACACCAGGTTAATGCCAAATTTGGCTGCCAATTTAGGACCCAGATTCTTTTGTCCCAGGATAAAAGTCTGAAAAGGATGGAACAGATTTTCGATTGAGAGTTTTGTCAACAACTTCATTACTTTTCCGTTCCTGTTAAAACTGATATTATCGAATCCTCCGATATCAATCCAGTTTTTAAAATTGCGGTATCCATAGTCGGTATACAGAATAGGTGGCCAGGTTAGAGTCAACGGATTCATTCCGTATTTGTATTTCAGCACATGGGCCTGAAAGGCGCTGTCTTTCCCTCCGCTTCCCGGCACAAGACAGTCATAGCCCCCATCCGTCCTACGGTACTTATTCAGCAAGTCAACCAACCGTTCTTCACGGGATTTCCAATCAATGCTGTTCTTTTGCTCATTGGCCCGGCAGGCATCGCAAACACCTGCAGCGTCAAAACTCATCGTCACCTTTTTGCTGTCCCTGGTGTGCTTGAATTCAACTGTTGAGGCCGGACGCTGATTACTCATAAGACATTTTGTGCAAAATTTAACATCCTGCGGCAATCCGTAATACGCTTCGTGTTTTTTAGTCATAATCAAATCTTTTCTATCCAGTTCTTATAAATTTTCAATCCTTCCTTTGCGCTTTTTTCAGGATGGAACTGCGTAGCAAATATATTATTTTTGCTTATTGAAGAACAATAGGTTACATCCGCATAGCTGGTTTGGGAAAGAATTTCAGCCGTAGTATCAGGACACACATAATAAGAATGCACAAAATACATAAACTCTCCGTTTTTCAGATTTTGCAGTGGACTGGTCTTCCAGGATTTTTTTTCCTGGATTTGATTCCAGGCAATCTGTGGAACAAGCACTTTGCCTCTGTTTTTGCTTGATGTTGGAAATTTCTTAACGGTCCCCTTGACCAGATCCAGACCTTTAAAACTTCCAAATTCCTCGCTCTCTGAAAAAAGCAGTTGCAGGCCCAGGCAAATGCCAAAAAGTGGCCTTCCGGATGCGGCAAAATCCCTGATAGGTTCTATCAGGTCATACTTCTTCAAGCTGAGCATTGCATCCCCGAAAGCCCCCACTCCTGGTAGGATCAAGGCATCGGCTTCCTCTACCGTTTTTTTTTCAGAGCTTGTTTTGGCTTCAATTCCTTCATTCAAACAGGCCTGGTAAACGCTGAATAAATTGCCCAACTGATAATCAATTATTACGACCTTCTTGCTCATGTGACTCAAATCTTACTGCACTGCATTAATTTCTTGTAGGTATCCCGTTTTTCAAGAGCTGTTCTTTTATCTGCTGCAAAGAACAGGATTTTATTTTTCCAAAATCTTTTCCACTATTCAAAAAACTGACATTGCCTTCCTGTGAAAAATCCCCACCACCTTTATTTCCTTTAATGAATTGGTAATGAAGGACGGAAGCTATGGAAACCGCATCAACGCCTGAATCCCGGATAATATTAAAGACATCGTCAGATGAACCTGCTCCTCCATGAGCAATAACAGGAATGTTCACCAAATCAGCTATGGTTTTGGTCAGAACTGCGTCAAATCCCGATCCGGTTCCTTCTTTATCTACAGAAGTCAGCAGCAATTCTCCCGCCCCCATCTCTTCTGCCTGCTTAGCCCAAACCGTTGCCTCAATTCCGGTATACTCTCTTCCGTTATCGGTGTAAACAAGATATTTCCCATCTTCCTGCCGGATGCATTCCATTGCTATGACAATGGTAGACGAACCAAATTTTCGGGAAGCTTCGAGAATAAATCCGGGATTTTTTATTGCTGCAGTATTGATGGAAACCTTATCGGCACCTGCCCGCAATACGCTTCGAATGTCCTCAAGGGTTCTTATTCCGCCCCCTACCGTCAGGGGAATAAATATTTCCCGGGCAGTCCTTGAAATAATATCCTGCAAACTGTTTCGCTCATACAAACTCGCAACAACGTCCTGAAAAATGAGCTCATCTGCTCCGTTTTCGTAATAAAATTTCGCAAAATGTTCGGGCTTACCCAATACACGCAAGCCTTCCAAATGAATTCCTTTTACCAGATTAGGGCCTTTTATGTCAAGCCTGGGAATAATGCGGATATTACTCATGCGACAGGCCTTGAACCAGGGAAATCACCTGGTCTATTTCTTCATCTTTTATACCTGTTGAACAGGGTAGACTGACACAGTGATCGTATATTTTTTGAGAGACATCGCTCTCAGAAACAAACAATTCATCAGTAAACATAGGCAGTTTATTCATTGGAACCCACAAAGGACGGGCTTCAACTCCGTTTTCCTTGAGTCTTTTTAATAAATCTGCCTTTCGGTTTGTAGTTATCGTAAACAACCAGTTATTCGGCTTGACTGCGGCCTCACTTTTCTGAAAGCCTATGCCTTTGACCTTTTCTAGTCCTGAAATATATCGCTTGTAAATTTCAGTTTTGCGAATCAAAAAGCCAGGCAACTGCTCCATTTGCGCAACGCCCATAGCGGCCAGCAAATTTACAAGGCGATAGTTATAACCCACCTGATCGTGGTAATATTCATCGGGACTGGCTTTGGCCTGGGTAGTGATGTGTTTGGCCTGCATTGCCAGCTTTTCATCGTCTGTAACAATCATTCCTCCGCCACCTGTACTGATAATCTTGTTTCCATTAAAGCTAAAATTCCCCATTAATCCCAAAGTTCCTGTATGCTTTCCTTTAAAATAGCTTCCCAGAGATTCCGTTGAATCTTCAATTACGACAAGCTTATACTGATCGGCAATGGTCATTAGTTTGTCCATGTCGCAAACATTGCCCAGAACATGAACAGGCATTATCGCTTTTATTATTTTAGAATTTTCTTTCAAATGACAGGCTCCGTTTTTTACAATGGTCTGCCTGGAAAGAAAACGCTCCAGCAAGTCAAGATCAATCTGCCAATCAGACTCATCGATATCCATAAAAATGGGAGAAGCTCCGGTATATTTCACGGCATTGACAGATGCGATGAATGTAATATTGGGTACGATTACGCAGTGGGATGAATTCACTCCGGCAAGCTGTAAACTTACATGCAAGGCTGAAGTTCCGTTTGAAGTGGCGATTGCATATTTTGAACCCACAAAATCAGCAAGCATCTTTTCAAACCTGCCGACATAGGAACCCACCGAAGAAACCCAGTTTGTATCCAGGCATTCTTTAATGTATTTCCATTCGTTACCTGAAATATTGGGGACTGAGAGAGGTATCATCTATATATTATAAATCGAATGCTTGTACCGGCTTAAATTTTCTTTTTCAGCAAACCACTGAATCGTTTCACCAAGGCCTCTGTCAAAGGAATACTCAGGCTTCCACCCGGTCATTTTTTTAATTTTTTCATTGGAGCCAAAAAGACGTCGCACCTCACTATTCACGGGCCGAAGACGCTGATCCTCCTGAACTATTGTTGCCGTCGGGTTGATCAGAGCAATCAGTTTACGGCCCAGGTCACCAATGGATAGTTCAGTCTGAGTTGCAATGTTAATCTCCTCACCGATTGCTTCTTTGCAATTTGCAACAGCCTCAAATCCTGCTACGGTGTCTTTTACAAAAAGCAGATCCCTGGTCGGGGTAATATCGCCCAGTTTTATTTCTGTTTCACCATTGAGCAGCTGGGTTATGATGGTTGGTATTACAGCCCGGGCAGATTGCCGGGGCCCATAGGTGTTAAAAGGTCGCACAATCGTCACAGGGGTCTCAAAAGAGCGATAAAACGACTCGGCTATGCGGTCTGCTCCAATTTTTGTAGCACTATAGGGCGACTGACCCTGAAAAGGATGATTTTCATCAATAGGGACATAACGTGCAGTGCCGTATACTTCAGAAGTAGAGGTGACAATAACCCTTTGAATTTTGAGCTGACGGGCAGCCTGAAGCACATTCAAGGTGCCTTTTATGTTTACATCCACATAGCTGTCCGGGGAATGGTAGCTGAAGGGAATAGCGATTAAGGCTGCCAGATGGTAAACCACATCAATACCTTCCATTGCCACACGTACACCGTTCGGATCCCGGATATCGCCGGAAAAAATTTCAAGTTTCTTTCGCTTGTCTTCAGAAAAGCTGTCGATCCAGCCGTAGGAATTAAATGAATTATATAGGACAAAAGCTCTTACCTGATATCCTTTGTCAAGCAAATGTTCAACCAGATGACTGCCGATAAATCCGTCCGCGCCTGTAACCAATACCTTTACAGCCATATCTCTAGATTAAAATTCTGTTGTTTTTAATGAGGTATTCTGCAAAATCCCAGTCTTTCTGTGTATCAATATCCACCGAATGGTTTTCATCCATGATGTATTTCTTTACTTTTCTGAACCCGCTCATCCCTTCCGTTAAAAGGGAATGCGGGTTGATAACATACACAGATCCGTTGAGCATATATACTTTCGGGCAATCCTGCCGGCGCTTAAAGTTAGCTTCTTTTGACTTAATTAAGAAACCATTCCCGGTATCCTCAAAAAGGTTAAAATAGGGATTGGCATCTGATTCTTTTACAGAAACAACCATATCGCAATCCCCGGAATACATATCTAAACAGTTTTTCAGGTCTTCCTTTTTCCGGAAGGGAGAAGTGGGTTGCAACAAAACCAGACAATCATAAAAAAGTCCTTTATTTTTATAAAAGTTCCAGGCATGAACCAAAACGTCCTGTGAATTTGCCGAATCTGTGGCAAGCTCAGCAGGTCTTTTGAAGGGGATATGTAATCCGCAGGCCTCAACCACATTTATAATTGCATCATCGTCGGTTGATACACAAATATCGCTGTCGCCTGTAAAATTCCTTGCTATCTCTATGCTATATGTGATTAAGGGTTTTCCATTCAGAATTTTAGTATTCTTTCCAGGTAGTCCTTTACTTCCTCCCCTGGCCGTTATTACAAAAAGAGGCTTCATGTCAGAACTGAATGTGTTTGATGTCCTCCTTGGCCCGTTGGTAATCCTTATGGTTTCCGATATCGAGCCAATATCCGAGAATGGGAAAAGAAAGCAACCGCAGGTTGTTGTTGAGAACAACCTGCATCAGATCAGTGGCGTCCATTTTTTCCCCTTTGGGAACAAATTTCAGCAGTTCTTTTTTCATCAGATAAATACCGGCATTTGAATAATAAACGTAATTGGGTTTTTCAACAAATGAACGCACTTCACTTTTATCGTTGGTCTCCAATATCGCGTAGGGAACATTTATGTTATAGGGGACGGTGGCCACTGCCATAGCAGCATTAGAGGATTGAAAGAATTCAAAGAAATCAAGAAAATCAATATTCGTAAGCAAGTCAGAATTCATCACAAGAACGGTATCGTGCGCAGGTTCACCCATTAATGAAAGGGCCCCAATCGTACCCAACGGGTTCTCTTCCTGAATATATCGTATGTTGACTCCACGGGAGCTACCATCGGCAAAATGATCTTTTATCTTTTCAGACTTATACCTTACACTCAGGCAAATGTCATTGATATTGTATTGCTTTAATCTCTCAATGTTTCGTTCCAGAATTGGTTTACCGGCCAACGGAATCAATGGCTTTGGCAATTCATCCGTCAGGGGACGAAGACGTTCTCCCATCCCTCCGGCCATTATCAGGCAGGAAACGGGAACCACGCCTTTATAATTGTTCAAATCAACTATCTCTAGGAGCTTAAAATTCTTGTCCAGGCGGGGTACAAGTTTGATCTGCAATTTTTTAAATTTTAAAATTGTTTCAGTAGAAAAATTATCGTCATTTAAATAATGAAAATTCACATTCATTATTTCTTTGCCTTTCGATTCAATGGAGTACCCTTTAATAAGTGCTCTGCGTATATCCCCGTCAGACAAACTTCCTACAACCCTCCCATTGTTATCAACCAGAAACAGGTTGGGCTTTTCGAAAGAAACAATACGTGTATTTTCCTCTATTTTCTGCAGAAGTTCCCGGATGCTTACTTCGCAATTGATTAAGAGTAAATTATACAAGTTCATACGCTTTTTAGAATTTTGAGTATGCGGTCTGAAGCACCTCCCTGCCCGTAGGGGTTTTTAAAAGATAAAAGATTCAGTTGACCTGCCAATCTCACAGCATTACATATTTTTTCTTTTCTAAACGGCACCGTAATTACATTTTTACCTGATAAACGGCCCTTTTGTCTGTCACCTAAGTTAATCACTTTTTTCTTAAAGGCTCCGGCCTCGATAATTCCGCTGGAGGTGTTACCGATCATTAATGCGCAATTTTTCATGGCGGTATAATAGCCTTTCTGCCCGAGATTTTCATAACATTTCAGCTTCCCTGGATACTCTTTTTCAAACTTCAAAAGCCCTTCCCGTATCACATTCCCGGATGTATCTGCATTGGGTAAGGTACATAAGAACGGTAAATCAATAGCTCTTGCTGCTTTTAAAAATTCCCCAATGTTTAATCTGTTGTTTTCAGGATGAATCGTTTCTGGTTGTATGGTTGTGAGAACGAAAGGCTTTAAAATGTCAAAACCGAATTTATCTGAAAACTCTTTGGAAGAATAACACTTCTCATTCAAAAACCCTTCAACTCCCAAGGAACCAACATTGTAAATATTCTCCGGACTTCCGGTTATCGCTTTTACCCTATCCGAATATTCTTTTGTACTGACAAAATGAAGAGCAGACATGCAGGAAATTGCGTTTCTGAATGTATTATCTATCGCACCCAATGTAATTTCCCCCCCATGCAGATGTGCTATTTTAATATTAAACGGTACACTGGCGGTGCAGGCTGCAAACATTTCGTAGCGGTCACCCAAAGCAAACAAAATATCCATTTTGCTCCTGTATTTTTCCCATACCGGAGAAAATTTCCGGATGGTTTCAGCGATGGATAAATTTATATCATTCTCTTCGTATCCGGGTTTCAATGAACTTATTTTTTCAGTAATTCTGAACCCCTCCTTTTCTATTAACCGGCTGGAAAAACCGAACCGCTTATCCAGGTGCATTCCTCCTGCAAAAATAAACAGCTTAAAGGCGGTATCCTTTCTCAACTTCCTTACCAAAGGCAGGTAAATCCCCCAATCTGCCCTGGAAGTTGTTAGTATCCCAATACGTATTATCTTTTTTCCGCTGGATTTCCCCATATTTTGCAATTATCCGGTACATTTTTGACAACAACACTCCCCGCCCCGATCAAGACATTTTTTCCAATTTCGACTCCTTGCCTAATTACAGAATTGGCACCGACAAAAGAGCCTTCTCCAATTTTTACATTTCCACACAAGACTGCCCCTGGAGCAATGTGAACAAAACTTCCTACAACGCACTCATGCTCAATAATTGAACCCGTATTGCAAATAACAGCATCTCCGATCTCCGCCAGAGAATTTACAATTGCACCCGGGCCAATCATGAGACCTTTGCCTATTTTTACATATTCTGAAAGGGTGACCGAAGGATGAATTGCATTGGTGACGATAAGGTCATTCGAACACAAATAACTGAATAAGTGTTTTCTTTTTGAATTGTCTCCTACAGCCACGAAGAAATCTGACTTAGCTCCTTTTTTAAGTGTTTCCAATTCACGTTCACTACCCAGGTATGAAATAGTAAAAGGATTGAAGTTTTTTTCTTCCGTTTCGCAATAGCCTTCAATTCTGATACCCATACGCCTGAAAATATCGCAAACGACATAGGCATGTCCCGAATATCCTAGAATAATTACCGATTTATTCATGAACATCAAATAAGTTCGTCCGCTTTATAATTACGCAATGCCCTTTTACCAAGAACCGAATACCATTTCATGGGACTTATACCGTTGCCCGGCCGCTTAACAACAATGTTTTTTTCAGAAAACAATTCTCCCTTTGCAATAGTTGTTTTAGCCACGATACTTTTCCGGGCAATGACCCTGTTCTTACTTTCTGAGGGCGAAGGCCTTTTAAGACCTGTTCCCATAGCCATTTCAATATTTCGGATGCTCAACACCATTTGTTTGAGTTCTTCAGGCTCAAGAGATGCCTTATGATCAGGACCTTCCATATTCCTGCCTAAGGTAAAATGCTTTTCAATTACTTTTGCTCCCAAAGCCACAGCTGCAACAGGAACCTCAATTCCCATCGTGTGATCCGAATAGCCAATCTGAACACTTAAGGCTTTGGCTATGGAATTCATAGCTCTTAAATTAACATCCTGAAAGGGTGTGGGATATTCGGTATTGCAATGCAGAACAATAATGTTTTTTTTGCTGGTTCCATTTTTTGTTAAAATACTTATAGCGTCTTTTAATTCTTTCAGGGTACTCATACCAGTAGATAGAATTATATTCTTTCTTTTTCTTCCCACATATTCAAGAAATGGGAGATTGGTAATTTCGCCTGAAGGAATTTTGATGTAATCCATTTTCAGGCTCAGCAAAAATTCAAGCGATTCAATATCAAAAGGAGTTGAAAGGAACTTGATGTTTCTTCTTTTGCAGTGGTCCAACAGGATTATATGTTGCCGGTCTGACAGTTCAAGCCTTTTAATCATTTCGTATTGGGAATCCTGCTTGTCTTTTTTCAAATTTTTTACCTGATATTCAGCCATCCTGGCTGATTTGCTGACCAAATTACCGGCCTTAAAAGTTTGAAATTTAACATAATCTGCACCTGCTTTGGCCGCCACATCAATCAGCTTTTTAGCTATGGCAATGCTGCCATTGTGGTTTACACCTGCTTCGGCAATTATTATAGTTTTATTCATAGATCTAAACTAAAACGAAAGTATAATTAAAATTCCTGATTCGTTTTCTTGTATAAAATAAATCGCTTATTTACAAATGTTTCCCTGAATTGATCAGAAATGTCAATTATATCAGGAAAATCCTCCTTGTCAATAAGTATATAATCAATCTCATTTAAAGCCAATTCATTTGTTGAATTATTAATCAAATTAGTCAAAAAAGCTATAAAGTCAGGTGACCAAGCGCTTTTATTATCACCTACTAAAGGTATTCCTTTAATGCGCTGTACATGAGGAAAGTATATCAAAGTATTAATCAATTGCTGACCTTTATACAGTTTTTCAGATTTAATTTGGGTCGGTGAACATGAAAATGCATTAGAAAAGTATTCATTAAAATAAGTTAGCAGTTCATTGGCATCCCTTTTAATAAATTTAAGAGCCGAAATATATTTTTTTAATTCTTCCAGGGGATCTTCGAGCCATTCTGCACCCCGTATAAACAAATTTGAATGGGTATAAACGGGTAATAACTGCAGGTTAGAAACAGAGAAAGCTAATATGGAGGATCTGGGAGCTGTTTCCTTTTTAATAATCTGATAAATTTCCCATTCCTCTTTGGGCATACAATAGGCTCCCGATTTTTGAAGGAAAGCGGCCATTCTATAACAACCTACAAGCGGCGGATAGCAAATAAAAGGCAAAACTACCAAACTGAGTAAATTCAACTCAGAAAACCGCATTCCAAAATAATTAGATATAATATAAAAAGCACTGCAAATTGAAAAAAAAAGAAAATGAATTCCACCTCTTTCAATTAGCCTCAGTACTGATGCATCTACTCGAAAAAAGAATCCAACTGCGCTAAGCATCATCACTAAACCAAATATAATTGGAACAAAAACATATTGAAAATGGCAGACCTTCATCAGTATCAAAAACAAAACAAAAGAAATCGAAAAATAAAATTTCTTAACTAGTGAAAAGAAAATAGACCGCAAGGAAAAACCTTTTTTTTCATTACCACCGTAAGTCATGTTGTGAGAACCATGCAATACCTCCAAATTTGACTGTAAAATATCCTTTAACCTGGAAACGAGCCCAAACAGAAACAACAGAAGGATTGCTGCAGAAAAAGCACCCCCAATTACCATCAGTTGATTCCAATTATTAGTTTGTATTGAAGTTATGCCGATACTGCAAAACAATAAACTCAAAGAAAACAAAGTAGTTGACGGATAAACCAAAGGAATCAAAATAAAATAGATCAGAAAAACCAAAAAAACCAACGAGGATTGATGATCTCCTTCTGAAAATAAAATAAGGAGTATTGTAATCCAGGTATAAATACCTGCAACACTCATTATCACATATCGAAAATTATCATTAACCAGATCAAAAAAGGACTCTCCATCCCTGTTACAAACATATTTTTTAAGATAATTTAAGGGACTTACGCCTTTTCCTTCATTGAAGTAAATAATTATTTTAAACCAAAAAGTCGATAACAGGGAAATAACCAATGCAATCCAGGCGTAATGAAACATATACAGTGCCACTATAAAAATTAAAGAATATTGAATCAAAATTGAAAGTGCAAAAGAAACCAAAAACGAAATTCTTTCATCAGAAATAAAAAAACCAAGCAGAGCGGCAGTTCTGTAGGAAGTTATTCGTGTGTAGTCGATCGCCATGTTTCCTATCGTTGAAGAACAAGGATGATTGAATTTGAAAAAATTCAATCGGGCTTCCTGTACACCAGCAGAGTATATTCTATTATCCCCGCAATGCTTGACCTGATTGTTTACAGGTACCCAAACCGATCCGTCCGGAGTTTTAGAATAGGAATAAAGAAATGGATAAAGAATATAGACTAAACAGTATAAACCCCCCAATACATAAGGCCATAAAACCAACTCATTAATTATTGTCACTTTCGTCAGTTAAATCCGTTCACTTTCGCAACTTTAATAGCCCGTTGGAAATGTATTCAATCTCTTCATCGGATAAGGTTGGAAAAGAAGGCAGGCTGATAACATTTTCACTAATACTTTCACTAACTGGAAGTTTATGGTTAGTGTATATATTCAGCAAGGAAGATGCATAAAAACCGGGCCGGGTTTCAATTCCCAATTCATCCATTTGCTTTCTTACCATATCTCTTCCCTGAGGGAAGGCCTCTTCATTTAATCGTAAAGCAAAAGCCCAAATAAGAGGGTCAACATTGGAATTTATTTTTTGAATAGAAACGCAACTTACATTGGAAAAATGACTTACGTACTTATCGTAAACCTGTTTCCTGGTCTTTATAATGTCAAGTGCATTTTCCAATTGAGCAATCCCCAAAGCTGCCTGCATATTGGTAAGCCTGAAATTATGCCCGGGAAGTTCATGCCAATAGATCACCTTTTTACGGTTCATTCCATGACTGCGATACAACAGCATTCGTTCAGCAAACTCATCATCATCGGTAACCACCATGCCACCTTCCCCAGTTGTGATTGTTTTGGTTGCCTGAAAACTAAACGTATTGATTACCCCGAATGATCCAGATTGCCTATCCTTAAATTTTGAAAAAAGAGATTCCGCACAATCTTCAATTACAGCAATTTTTCTTTTCCTGGCAATATCCATAATCAAATCCATATCACACACATTTCCATAGGTATGAACAGGAACAATAGCTTTCGTTCTGTTTGTAATCCTTCTTTCCAAGTCGACCGGATCCATACACCATGTATTTTTATCAACCTCTGAAAAAACAGGCGTTGCTCCAACATGTATCGCTATGTTCGCGGCGGCTAAAAAACAAAACCCCGGAACAATAATTTCATCTCCGGGTTTAATTCCCAATGCCAGATAGGCAAGATGAATTGCCGTAGTTCCGTTTGAAACAGCTAAAGCATGTTTTTTATCACAAATGTCTCTAAACTTTAATTCCAACTCATCTAAATAGGCTCCGCCCGAAATCCAGGTAGATTCAATTGCATTTGTAACATACTTAGCCTCATTACCATAAAAATGCGGCTTCGCCCAGGGTATTCGTTTCAGCATTTTTCAGTAATTGTTTTTTTATACATATTCCAGATTTTCCCGTAAAACAAAAATGAGTCACACAGTGTCATTTTATTCTTCACATAAAAATTATTCGACCTTTCCATTTCCTTCCTGACCGTTACAACGTATTCATTTATTCCACAATCTAAAAATTCCTTGCCCAAAAGGCCGACCATTTCTGAACCAATTCCCCTGGACCTATTCTCTCCATCAGTAACAATTACCAATAATTCGGCATTGATTTTTGTTGTCGACTTCCCTTCATAAAAGATGGATTCAATTATTTTTGGAAGTAAAAATGGTTTTTTAAGTATCGCTGACAGCAGATATCCCAAATAAGTAATCGGCCTTGCTTTTATAGGGTTGAATAGCCTATCCTTTTTCTTTATACCCAACACAAAACCGTTTAACTTATCTCCTTCTAGCGAAAAAATAAGTATTGCATTGCCCAAACGCAACCAATCTTTATACAATGCCAATAGAAAGTCATTTCCCAACTTTGTAATAAATCCACCGTCGGATAAATGGCGAATATGAAGAGAAACTGCTTGCTCAACATAGTTATCTTCAGAATTGCTGCAAATATAAAAGCTCATTTTTATAATACTTTTTCTAAAATTTTCTTTAGTGCTTTGTCCGTTGTCAATTTAAGACATTCTGGCTTTGAGCACCACTTAAATTTTGAGCTTTGGGAATCCAGTACAATTTCAGATTTGCGAATATCGGTAACATAATAAAAAGTGCTTATTGCATGCGAACGTATTACTTCATTGTTAGTTAAACGGTAATTCAAAATAACATCAAAGGTCCCAATTTCCCTTTTTATTATACCGGTAAGACCACACTCTTCCTTCAATTTTCTCCGAACAGCCTGCTCTCTTTTCTCACCATGCAAGACTCGTCCTCCAGGGAACCACCATTGGCCCCTTGCCGGCTCATTCTCTCTCTTCAACATTAAAATATGGCCTGCCCCATTAAAAACAACAAGATCGATACAAGGAATAGGAATTGTTTTTTTTATTTTGTTGTAAAGACCTTTAGGAATCAGCATAAACTTCTTTGTCGATTATTTCTATGTCTGGCAAAGGAAATATCAATTTTCCACCTCCGGTAATATATTCCTTTTCACGAAACAAAAAATTGTCTCTGAAATGCCAGGGCAATACGAGATAGTAGTCAGGGCTCATCCTTTTCGCCTCAGACTCTGATATTATTGGAATCAATTGGCCAGGAGTATACGCCCCGAACTTATCTTCATTCACATCAGCGATAAAAGGGAGAAGAGTTTCTGTAATTCCGCAGTATTGAAGAACAACATTTCCTTTAGTGGAAGCGCCGTATCCAATTACTTTTTTGCCCTCCATTTTAAGGTTGGATAAAAGTAAAACGAGTTTCTGCTTTTGGGTTTGAATGGCCTTGCTAAATAATTCATATGTTGCCAATTCAGAATAGCCTTCAACCATTTCCTTATTTAAAAAATAATTTATCAAATCGGTGTTCTCCTTAAAACAGTTGGAAGTTCTTTTTGCAACCGTTACTGAAAAACTTCCCCCATTTATTTTGTTCAGCTCTATGTCAACAATGTGAAGTCCGGCTAAATCCATCATCCATTTTATTTGTTTTACACAATAATATTCCAAATGCTCATGGCAAACGGTATCATAGGCATTCGTAGCTATCATTGTTGGCAGATAACTTTGCTCAAAAATCCAAATTCCATTGTCATCTAAGATATCACAAACCGATTTAACAAATTTCATCGGCTCCTCTAAATCATAAAACATGGAAATAGACGTTACTACTTTCACCTTTTTATTCTTCAACACCTTCGAAAGCGAAGCAGAGGGGAAAAATTCAGGAATCAGATGAATATTGTCCGTATAATATTTTCGGAATTTTTCTGCACTGGGATCAACTCCAAAAAATTCAATATCCTTGTTGGTATATGCCTTGAGCAAAGTAGCATCATTGCTTCCAATATCAATCGCAACGTCCCCTTTTTTTAGCGTTATTATTTTTTCGATTTTCGTTACTTTATTCTGCAAATGCAAAACCATCGATTTATTAAGTCCTGACCGATACCCGTATGTATCACCATACATCTCACTTAAATTATACGAGTGCTTTAACTGAACCAATCCGCATACATTTTCGTTACCCAAAGGCATGCACTTGACCAATTCAAGAGGGCCTTTTGTAAGAACAGTATCTTTACTTTTGGGAAAAACACCCGTAAGGTATTGATCGCCAAGCCGGAGAATGGAAACTAAATTGGAATTTCCACAAATCCTGCAATTTTTACATTCTTTATACATCCTTTTTTATCCGTATTGAATAGGCCAACTTTATCACTTCTGTAAAATATTGTCGAAAGACTTTAAATAGCCGTGAATTACCTTCCCCTGCAATCCTCTTGCCATTTATTGCAGGAAACTGTAGAACCCCAATATTTTTTTTCTGCAAATAGTAAAATAATCTTATGCAATAATCCCCATAACCCCAAAATACCTTGTTAAAATCCACTGACACCAAAACTTCTCTTTTTATGGCAAAAAAACCGTACAGACTGTCGGTTATTTTTCCTCCTGTCATTAATCTGACGAAAATATTAAAAAGCCAGCTCAATTGAAAACGCACAGGATTCTCCATCACGCCTCCGTATAAATATCGCGAACCTGAAACGCAGTCGTAATAAGAAATATTATCAACCATAAAAGGAAGGTATTCAGGTTTATGATTAAAATCGGAATCCATTACAATAACGATATTCCCTTTTGATTTTTCAATACCACATCTTATGCTATTGGCAAATCCTTTATCGTGTGTTCTTAAAATGGGCACAACATTAGGAAATGACTTTTCAACCAATGCCTGATAGGTCCCATCAGGACTGTTGTCATCAACGACTATGATTTCGCGCTTGAAACGGATAAGTGCATTGTCAACCGCCACAACAAGAGCCAAAATATTTTCACGCTCATTAAAACATGGCAATATAACCGAAATATAGGAATTGGAATTCTCCATAAATGCTAAAGCCTTTCTATTGAATATGCTCCAAAGCTACATGAATTTGAGGAAATTCAATAAAGACAATGCATAAAAACTTCATTAAACCAGGAACTACTTCTCGAATTTCTCAATTAGTTCAAGAATCCTGTTTCCTGCTTTGCCGTCCAGACACCCCCAATATCCGGAGCACGCAGCCTGGGCATAAGCCGTGTCACTGTAATATTTTTTATCGTATGCCAATTGTTCAAGTGTTTTTAAAAAGTCGGTCTGCTCCTCGACCCTTAGAACGCCAGGAACCTCATTAAAATCAGTGTATTTGTATCTGTAAATATCGTAGTTTAACACTGGTTTTCCACAAGCAATGGCCCAACGAATTGTTGACGAAACACTTGCTACGAATATATCACAAAGGGGAATCAAATGAACAATATTTTCTTTTGCAATCCGAACTCCAAATTTCTCAAGATGTTTCGAGCTATCAAAATCAACAGACGGATGAAGTGAAATAACAACATTATATCCTCTAATACTTCCCAATGATTTCAGCCAAAACTCTACTAACTCATCGTACTTCTGAAAATCGCATTCAGGCCGCCCCCCAACCATATATAGCGAATCCGGAGGCAAGGCAGAAACAATAAGTGGTTTACCCATCTTAAGATCCATTCTTTCATATAGCTTTTCGCGTAATTGAGCTTTATTTTGCATAAACTGAGCTAAGCTATCATATACAGGAGATCCAGTCAGTTTCAGTTTTTCACTCGGAAGTCCGGCCTTCAAATAATAATCAAGCATGGCATTGCTCTCAACAGCAATACAATCAGCAAAACCACTATGAAATGTCCACGGTGCCGGAGGTGATACACCCAGCCACTCAAAAGCAAAAACCCTTGCGCCGGGAACTCTGATCAACTTGCGACCTTTATATTTTATAACCCAACTGGGAAATAAAAATCCCGCCAACCTGTTTGCACTGTTGTTCAAATAATGCCGTGGATTCTTAGAATAGACTTCTCTTTCTTCGAGACCATTGGTCATAGTGGAGGGAGTAATAATAGCTGCTACACCAAAGTTATGAGCAACTTTTATCAAAAAAGGAGTATCATTGCCAACCTGATCCCCTGCCAAAAGCAACAAATGAGGCTGATAAATCTTGAAAATAGCGACATATTTCTTTTTAAGTTCTTTAAGTTCGTGAATTAATGTCAATGCATCAGAAGCGAAAATCGTTTTGACATTTTTAGCAAGCCTCAAAAAAACAAATTTCAACGGTTTTTTAATGAATGAAGGCAGTAACCCAACGTTTTTACTTGTAAAACTTCGTCTCAAAATGGCAATTGATACCAGATTCTCTTCTGTAGTTATTATTTTTTTTTCAGTATTAACTTCAGACATTGCTGAAATCACAGTGCCATTTTCATCAATGCAAAAAATATTCTCTTTTAAACACTCTTTTAAATCATTTGATAGTGTAGGGTATTTCCGAAAAAGGAACATCGGTTCATAATTATTTGATTTTTGTAACAGAATTGCTTCCCTGAATAATTCGGTAAAAAAAGTACTCATATGGCAGAAAATCAAAACGCGCTTAAGCCTGGAAGTACTCGCACGATTTTTTTTTCTTAAAAACATACTCTATTTCTTAAAAATCAAAGTTACTGTTTTTCTATTCTTTTGTAGTTTTAACAATTACAAAATCATTAAATAGTATTAGTTTTGCTCAAATCCTACAGCATTAAATCCAATGGACAAAAACATTTTAAATTCCATTTCTAAAGACTTTGATGAAAATGGTTTTGTTTTTTTTAGAAACTTTTTTCCTCCGGATATTATCGAAAAAGCTAATAAAGAAATTGAAGACTATTTTTTAAACCACAAATCCAACCATAATGAGGGAGGCGGTTCAAAATTTATGGAATGGAAAAATCCAAGCCAACAGAAAATCCTCGACGTAATGATAGATGTGTATGGAAAATGCCCAACATTAGACCACCTTGTTGGGCAATTTCTTGAAGATTCAACATCTTCTGAATTTATTAAATTAGTAGCAGGCAATATAAAACTAAGAGGTTATAATATCCAGCGATTTACAGGCATTATTGACCCTCGACCCACAATAGGACCAGCACCGATGAATCACGAATGGCATAGGGATGCACCTGGAGAAATGAATATCGGAATTCTGTTAACAGACTGTCCTGGTCCAGATAATGGTGCCTCTGCCCTGATAAAAGGGTCTCAACGATTTCCTTATTGTCCCAGAAAAAACTGTTTACTAGGGCAAATTATGTACTATTATGACACAAGTCTAAATTTCTTTCTGAAGTTTAATTTATTTAACCGGATACTAGCAAGACGAATTCTAAAAAATGTAACCGGTGCATATGGCAAAAAGGGAGATGTTTACATATTTACTAATGATGTTTGGCATGGACGGGAGGCAAATCTATATGGAGCAAAAGTCATGAGGATGATGATCGGCTTTTTTCCGAACGATATTCCTTTTCCTGATAAGGTGAAAGAGTTACCACAGGAAGTATTAAAACAACTTCCCAGATCTTTGCAAAAAGTATTACTCCCTCAACCTATTAACGAATTCAAAAATACATTAATGCATAAAATTTTAAATGGACAAAAGGAACCCGCTTTTTTTAGTTTGTTTTACTTGGCAAGGATGGAGAGGAAAATTGCAAATTTATTACTTCGTACTTACAATTATATTCATTCACTAATCGCCAAAATTTCTAATAAAATCAAGCTGAACTACTGATTTAATTAAATCTAGTCGACTTTATATCCTATAATCCTTAAGAATCATATCAGCATACATCCTATGAGCAAGGACAGTGATATGAACTCCGTCTTTATTGATATACAAACTGAGTTCCCCGGTTTTGTTTTTGATTTTACTGTGTACATCTAAAAGACGTAATTTTTCATTATTCATATTTTCCACCACCTCCTTAATAAGGCTATTGTATTTTTCTATTTGAAATGAAAATCCGGGTGACTGCATTTCCGTTTCAGGATTTGTTGGTGCAATATTTATTAAATAAATCCGATCAAACGCTTTTGTAGCAACACTCAATAACTTAGCATAATATTCCAAGAAAGTGCGGGGAGGTACCATTTGCCATTTTATTCCAGCACGCTGAATCAATGGCCTGTTAGTATGTATTTGTTTTATCGCATAGGTTCTTGCTTTTTCCGGTAACGTGCCGATTATATTCCGTAACCAATACGGAATTGGCCTCGGAGCACAATCGCAAACTCCAATTTGAATTACCAATATATTGCCTGTACGACTGAAATAGCCAATTTTTTCAAGAAGTTCCTGATAAACCTGATTTATGGTTATTGAACCTCTTGAAAAATTATATAAATAGATTTTTTTTCCCTTCTTAATCTCCTCAATACTCGACCTTATAAGCTCAGGGTAAGTGAGGTAAAATGGAACGCCTTCCTTATTCCTTGGCAGGCTTAAAGAATCTCCATGTATCTGAATTAAAAAGTAATTTTCAGATTCTTCCAACATTTCATATTAACTATTTTGAACTCTTTCAATTTTCCACTCCAACCGAGGACGAATTTGCGCTGAGGGCCATGGTAATTGCCAGTTGCCTCTTACTCCATTTGTGTTTTTATCGTCAATGACCTGAAAGGTTACAGCATCATCAACACAAACATTCATGCCAGTATGCGGATTCAGGCAAATTAAGTATTCAATTTTAATAATCCCTTCATTAAGAAAATTGGGGGGAACCTCGCAACGTACCAAGTATAATCCAGGAGGTTGTTTTTTATCTTTCCAGGGAGAATCCAGATTGTCCATTGAAACGAATAGAGTTTGTCCGACATTATTTTTAATATAAAGATGGACGTTCAGGGAATATTTCTCTTCCATAACCCAATATCCGGCTTCAATTGTAATTGAATCCTTAACATCAAATAAATTTTTTACCTGGCCTTCCTTATTTAAAACCCGAATTGAATGCAACCTGACAATCTTATCATGGAAAGCGGGAGCACTTTCTTTTTCCCAAAACCGTTCTGAATATTTTTTTGCATCCATTGAACCATATTCGTCAAGTGCCCTTTCTACAGTTGAATCAATCCTGACAGATCCCTTATTTAGTAAAATTGCACGCGTACATAAAGTCTGAACTGCACTTAAATTATGGCTGACAAATAGTACAGTCCTGCCCTGGCCTGCAACATAACTCATTTTTCCGAGACACTTTTTTTGGAACTCCGCATCTCCCACTGCCAATACTTCATCTACAATTAATATTTCAGGCTCCAAATGAGCTGCAACAGCAAAAGCTAAACGAACATACATTCCACTACTGTACCTCTTAACAGGTGTATCTATATACCGTTCCACACCACTAAAATCTATTATTTCATCGAATTTGGACCGGATTTCTTTTTTACTCATACCCAAAATCGCTCCGTTTAAAAAAACATTTTCACGACCTGAAAGCTCCGGATGAAAACCTGTTCCAACTTCCAACAAAGAAGCGATTCGGCCTTTTATAAAGAGATTTCCCGTAGTGGGTTGGGTCACTCTTGAAAGGATTTTCAACAAGGTCGATTTGCCCGCACCATTTTTTCCAATAATACCGAGGACTTCACCCCGCTTAATTTCGAAATTTATATCTCGTAATGACCAAACATAGTCGCTTTTCCCGGTAACAGTTCGGTCGTTTTCTTCACCAACTAACAAATAAGGATCTTCTTTACCTCTTATTGAATGCCACCAGCGATTAAGATCATGCGACATAGTTCCAGTACCTACCTGGCCCAGACGATATTGTTTCGATACATTTTCAACCCTGATTACAACTTCATCCATCTTTCTTAAACGGTATCCATAAAGGTTCGTTCCACTTTGTTGAACATTATTAAGCCCATTATTAGCATTACACAAGTAAATCCAAGGCTATATATCAAATAGATGGACAATATTCCGTGATGAAAAATCGCAAAACGGAAAGCCTCCATCAAATAAGTAAGCGGGTTAATAACGATAAGAAATTTGTACGATTTATCAGCTATAAACGATAGCGGATATACAACAGGTGTTGCATACATAAGTAATTGGACTCCGAATCCTATCAAAACCGCAAAATCCCTGTATTTGGTAGTTAGGGAAGAAATGATAATACCCAGACCCAGTCCGAGAACGGCCATAACAATAAGTAAGGGTATAATCAATAACCAGGACAAGCCCAAATAAAAAGGCTCTCCTTTAAAAACTGAAAAACAGATCATCATTAGAACCAGCATTAAAAACTGAATTCCAAATTTCATCAGATTAGAAATAATTGAAGAAATTGGCGACACTAACCGAGGAAAATATACTTTTCCGAAAATTCCGGCATTACTGCCAAATGTATTTGAAGTGCCAGTGAGACAGGAAGAAAAATAATTCCAAAGGGTAATTCCGCTCATGTAAAAAAGAACTGAGTTTATTCCATCCGTCGGTATTTTTGCAATTTTAGTAAATACAAGCAAGTAAATGCCTGTTGTAATAAGAGGTTGGATGAAATGCCACAGAGGTCCTAAAATCGTTTGCTTGTAATTGGCAACAAAATCTCTGCGAACAAAGAGCATGATAAGATCGCGGTATTTCCAGATGCTTTTAAAGTCTAAATCAAAAACCGAGGATTTGGACCGAATGATTAAATCCCAATGTGAAGTAACCTCCCTACTTTTCATAGCTATTGTGACTATACTATTGCGATTATTAATTTCTCCTTCGACCAAAAATAGAGCCCAGAGAAAATCTTTTTTTATTTTTTGGCCGTTGGACTTCACTGTAATATCCATAACCATAACCCTGTCCGTAACCATAGCCATAACCATAACCATAGCCATAACCATAACCATAACCATAGCGACCATAACCAAACCTGTCCTGCTTGAGATCGTTAACGATTATACCCAGGTTTTTCGTTTTACCTTCAACAAAATGCTGGTTGATGGTACTTAATTGTTTTCGCTTGGTATAAAACTGACGCACCACGTACAAATTGACATCAGAATAATCTGTCAGCATAATTGAATCAGTAACCAGGCCAAAAGGAGCAGTATCAATGATAACGATATCATATTTTTCTTTTGCCTCTTTCATTAATTCTGAAGTGGCAGAATTCCCCAGCAATTCAGCAGGGTTGGGTGGCACAGGACCGGATAGAATGATATCAAGGTTTTCGAGATTGGTCATTTGAATAATTTCCTTAAAACTAGCCTTACGAATAAGATATGTACTGATCCCAATATTGTTATTCAACCCAAAATCCATATAGATTTTGGGCTGACGTAGATCAGCTCCCAAAAGCAGCGTCTTTTTTCCCGAAAGTGCATAAATAGAGGCCAGGTTAATGGCACAAAAGGTTTTGCCTTCCCCGCTTATGGATGAAGTAATAAGGATAGTAATCTTTTCCTTTCCACCTGTCAGGTAATTGATATTGGTGCGAATTCCCCTGAAAGCTTCTGATATAACCGATTTAGGGCTGTCAATCACAACGTTATTGATACCAGTCTTGGTATTATGACCGATAACCCCCATTATAGGTATTCTCGTAATGGATTCAATGTCGTTCTTATCAATAATTTCTGTGTTAAAATAAAGCAATAAAAAAATCAAACCTAAGGATATCATAAGCCCAATCACAATATAGGTCGTATAGGTGGTAGTTGGATTAATCCCTATATAAGCAACCCTATAATTGCTGGCCCAATCCAATACCTGAACTTTTGAAATATTGCCCGCTTTTGCCAACCCTGCCTCAGAACGTTTTTGAAGAAGAAATGTATACAATCCATTGCTGATGTCAAATTTGCGCTGAATGTGTTGAAAACGACGCTCAGCAGGAGGAACATTGGATAACTTTTCATTCTGAAGATTGAGTTGATCATTCAGAATAGTCAGCTCATCGTTCAACCTGCTTATTTTTGTTTTCAGGTTCTCTGTTAAAATCTGTTTGGTGCGCTTTATAGCTACATTGTATTGCTGAAATGAAAAACTACTCTCCGTTGCCATAAAGGCGCTTTCGGCCCTTTTACCGTACAAGCCCATCAATTCAGTAATCCCTGAACCAATAACTCCATCCGTTGATGCTTTATCCACAATAGAAGGGAGTATCAATCCTTTGGAATCATCTTTGCTTGTAATATAATCAAGCGTATAGGTATAATATTGAATTGAAAAATTAAGACCAATTTTTTGCTTTTCGAGATCCAAAATAGGCTCAATTAACGGACTAGTAGAAGATCCTTTTGCACCAGCACCAATTTCCAATCGCTTGTTATTGAGCTCGGTTTTAAAATACTGCAAATCATCCTCTGATAAATTCACCGAGTCCGAAATACTGTTCAATTGCTCGTCAATAAAGGCAAGGGTTTTACTAACAGTCAGACTGGCCTGCTCCACTCCGATATTGATATACGTATTGATAAGTGCATTAACAAAATCGATGGCCTTTTGGGAATTAAGACTGGTGGAGGATAGCAGTAAAATTGAAGCCTCTTTTGCTTCAACATTTACCCCCACATTACCCAGGTAACCTTGAGCCAGATCGTCCAGATTGTTTAGTTTGAAACTGTAAAGCTTCAGCATTAGGTCTTTTGAAAATTCCCGATTGGGCCGGACAGTTACCCAACAATCCCCCACCTTGAAGGGTACATTAAAACTGTATTCTGCGCCTTTGTCTTCTTCGAACTTGCGTTCTGAAATAAGGAATTTTTCAGGTGACAGATATTTCAGATAAAAAACCCTGTTGTAAAGAATGGAGCCTAGCGAATCGTATTCAACTTTGAAGGGAGAATCTTTATACAATTCTGTTGTTTTGACATTGCCTATGTCATTGTAAGTAATCCTGAAATCAGGCAATTTGTCCATTACGGCACGCATTACCGGAAAGGAACGAATCATACCGATTTCGTTAACCAAACGGTTTCTGGAACTGACAAGTTCCATTCCGGGCAAAAAGTATTCCTGCCCCCAGGAGGAATATTCGTCTTTTACCAAAATGCGGGCATTTACTGAATAGGAAGGAACATTGTAACGAACTTTGTAGTAGGCACTTGCATAGGATATGGCAAGTGCAATTACAAACAAATACCAATACTTTATGGCTTTGAATAAAAAAGACTTAATGTTGACGTTATTTTCTGCGGGAGCGTTTTTCCTGGTAGTATCCATAAAAAGCCATAAATAGCTTAAGCCTGCAAAGTTAGCTTTTTTAGTAATACATCTATTTAACTACCTTTAACGGAGCTATTTTTATGGTAAATCTGTACAAAAACAATAAATCCGTTCTCGTTTTTCTTTTCAGGGCCTTTTGCATTTACCTTGGATGGATGTTATTCTATTATGGTTGGCTCTATAACCATAGGGGTTTTGACGACCTCATTATCCGCCACCTGATCTGGATTTGCTCATTTGTCCTTGAAAAATCAGGATTCGATTCCTTTTATGGATTCAGAACCATCGGAATTCGTGGGAGCCAGGGGCTTATTGTGAGCCCGGTATGTGACGGACTAAGTCTTTTTGTCCTGTTTTCAGGCTTTATCGTTGCATTTCCCGGCAACGTACGATCAAAAGCTGTTTTTATTGCTTCAGGCCTGGTTATTATAGACCTGTTGAATTGCATGCGTATACTGGCGCTTGTATTAATTTTCAGGTTCTCACCTGAATCCCTGGAATTTAATCACAGCTATACCTTTACCCTGATCCTTTATCTTGCTGTTTTTGGAATGTGGATTCGTTGGATACGAAAATCAGTACCGCAGAAGAAAAATCAGATGGAATGAATAGAAAAATCGGATTTATTCTCGTTTTATTGCTTCTTTTTTGCCTGAGTTATTTGAGAGATACACTGATTATTGTCATTAACGCTCAACTGATCAGGGAGTCCCAGAACTACGCGAACACAATGGTTCCCGGCTTTTTAACCAACTATACACAGTCCGGTTTGCTTCGTATTAAATGGATTGCCGAAATTGCATTTTCCCTATTAATTATCGGATTCAGCATATTAGGAATTCATCTTTATTTCAGGAATAAAACCTACAGTATGGTACTGACTCTGTTTTACATGATTACCTGTATATACATCGTATTATTTGAATTTTTTTTCCGCTCAAAAAGTATGTCTTTTCAGGCCCAATCTCTTTTGACCCTTCCCGAAGCTTTGATTCACTCTCCACTTGTTCTTCTGGTGCTTTTTGCAGGACTCTTGATTGTTGAAAAACAAACTTCAATTTCCCCCGATAAATAGTGTTGAATTAACGATGAATACGAGATTTTTTTATATTTTTGAGACATTGCATTTCTTGTATTTTTTGGTAGGAACAAATTAAAAAAAAATGAAAAAATATTACCGATTAGCGACTATAGTCACAGTGTTTATAAACTTGAACGCTTTTGCAGGAAATAAATTCTGGGTTGGGGCAAGCAGCACGGTGTGGGGAACCTCCGCAAACTGGTCAACAACAAGCGGTGGTTCAGGCGGAGCCCCTGTACCCGTATCAGGGGATGTTGTAACATTCGACAATCACAGCACGCAGGCCTGTGTGATAAATGCAACTACAGTAATAAACCTTGGAGCTACCGGAAGTATTACACTTGCTACTGGGTTTGCCTACTCGCTTACCTTTACAATGGCTCCAACCAGTTTTACGGTAGGTAACTTCACCGTAAACGCAGGCACATTTAACCTTGCTTCAGGACCTTCAACACTTACTATTGATGGTAATTTATCAATAGGAGGCGGTACTTTCTCCGGAAATTCAAAAGCGATCAATGTTTCTGGGACTTTCACTCAAACTGCGGGAACCTTCACTTCTACCAGCAGCACCCTTACTATCGCCGGAAATTTTAGTTATCAGGGAGGTACTTTTACGCCTAACTCCGGAAAAGTTGATTTTACAGGAGGGCAAAATATACTTACGGGAGGGTCTGACATTAACATTGGTTTTTACAATCTTGAGTTTAGTTCTTCAAGTGGCACCAAAACCTTTTCAATCGGATCCGGAAGAACTATTACAGTAACTGCTTCACTCAGCTTGGGTGGAACCGGAACGATTGTCCTGAATAAATCTGGTGCTTCTGCTGCCATTTTAAGTTGCACCGGAACGGGTGTAGGATCTAACAGCGCTTTAACAATAAGCAATACAGTGGGGGCCGGAGGAGGTGGTACGGCAACCATTGAGTTTGCCGCGACATCAGGCACGCAGAGCATCAATGCCAGTTCTACTCCGGGTGACGGTTGTGTTCCGAATGTTGAAATTGCAATGGGAGTAGGTACTTCCCTGAATATTAACAATACGTTGTCTGTGCTTGGAAACTGGACCTGGGTAAGCGGGGGTTCTATTACAGTCGGAACTGTTTACTTTACTCAATCTGCTTCTTTTACGGGAAGCGGTCAGGTATTCTACGATTTATTTCTAATTGGATCTTCTGCAACAGCAACATTTAATCTCAACTCTGGTTCATTTGAGATTTCTGATTTGCTTTACATCCAGGGCAGCAATGCAGTTATTATAAATAGTGGGACGATAACGCTTGACGGAGACATCGATATTTCTAATACGGCTACTGGCGGAGGAGGTTCTGCAACAATCGTTTTAACGGGCAATGAAAACAATGAGACAACAATTACCGGGCCTGGCACCATGAATGAAGGTATTCTCCCAAACATTACCGTCTCAGAAGGCAATTCAAGCAATACTGTGACCTTGTCCGGAACCATTTCTGTAGGAGGGAACTGGATTTTCAACTCGGGAAGCCTTGATGCTACAAGCAACTCTGCCACCCTTGCGTTTGTAGGTACAAATAACCAAACTGTGACGAATGGCATTTCCAATACCTACTTTGATGTTGATTTTGACTCCCCTCTGGGAACTACAAAAACATGCACTATCAATTCAGCTACGGGGAATTTTATTGTATCTGACAATTTAATTTTGAGTGGCGCAGGAAGCATTGTTCTGAATCAAAACGATCCTTCCGACCTCTATATAGACGCCCAGGGAAACATTACAATTACGAACAGTGGCGGTTCCGGAGGAGGTACGGCTATGATCAACATTGATGGATCTCTTCAAACACTAAGCGGAAGCGGAGTTGCAAATGAAGGCACATTACCCAATATCGATATTTTCAATACCGGGCTCCTGTCTCTGGCCAGCACCATTACGGTTTCCGGAACATTTAGTATGGAATCCGGCTCCCTGGTCGACCTGGCATCCAGTACACTAAATCTTCAAACCAGCTATACCGACAATTCAGACCCGGGTAGTATTTCAACAACCATTTCATCAGGAAGCAGTACGATTAATTTTACAGGAAGCAGCGCGCAAAATATCAATGGATCTTCTACTACCATCAATCTTGTTAATTTAAATATCAATACAACCGGAGGAAGTACAGTTACCCTGGCCAGTGACATGAGTATAAACACAGTAAGCCTTTCCGGAAACATGTCCTTTACATCAGGCACTCTGGATGCAGGTCCGAATTCTCCCCAAATCAATTTGCAGGCGGGCGACTGGATCAATAATGGGGGAAGTTTTACTCCTGAAAACAGCACTGTGACTTTTAGCGGAGGAACCCAAAACATAAATGGCAGCGGCAGTACCGACTCCTTTAACAATCTTATCATTGATCCGGTAACCTCCGTGACCCTTGGAGGCTCTATCAATACCGTAAATATCAACGGGCAATTAACCATTGAATTAGGCAACTTTATTGCCAACTCTTCCACTATTACCGTTTCCGGACCCAATCCTTCATGGACCGATGCCGGATCGTTTACAGCCAATGGAAGCACCGTTATTTTCAACAGCAGCACTGCCAATCAGACCATTAATTCCACATCAGCAACGGAAACATTTAACAACCTCACTTCAAATGTGGGCAGTAGCTTCAGCCTTGCAGTAGGAGGAGGTGGTCTTCCTGCCACTATTGCCTGTACCGGAAATCTTTCTATAAACAGCGGTACATTTGCAGCACCTGTTTCGGCTCTTTCTATTGGTACATCCTCGGGAGGAAATGTAACGCTTGGTTCAGGCTCAGCGTTTGATATGGGAACTGCTACTATTACAATGAATGCAACCTCCGCGACCTGGACAGACAATGGTTGCACGGTCACTCCGGGAACAAGTATTGAAAATTTCAGCGGCTCAGGAAGCAATGCCATCAGCAGTACAGTCACAGGAGCACAATTCGGAGCACTTGATTTTTCAGGAACACTCTCTGCTCCTTCCCTCCTGCTGGTAGCCGGCAATTTTAACAACAGCGGAAGTTTCACAAACAACAACGGTACAGTTGTTTTTAACGGAACATCCACACAAACCATCGGAGGCAGTGCCGGAAGCATTACCTTTTACAATTTAAAAGCAAATACAAATGCCCACACAGTTCAGCTGGCCGCAACGACAACCCTTATAAATGAACTGGGTGTTACAGACGGAGCAACCTTCAATACCAACAACGAAATTACGCTATTGTCGACCACAACTCTCAATGGTAACACCTTTACCGGAGGAGGAACTGCAAACATAGGAGATTTAACAGCAAGCGGAGCTACCGGAATAGTTATCGGAAATGTAACCTACCAAAGATTGATCAACGGTTTTACGGCCTGGCAAATGATGGCCTGGCCAATTTCGGGTATGACCATTAACAACTGGACAGGATCTTATACAGCAGGGTCAACAACGCAGATACCCACTTCCGGATTTTCGGGCTCAACTGATCCCAGTAATTCTTTTGTTTCGGTAGTCACTTACAATAATAGCAGTCAGGATTATGTTGACGCAACAAGTACCGGCAACCCCGTTTCCACAGATGCCCTCCCCGGAGGCATAATGGCATACGTTGGAAATTCAAGCCCGGGAACAGTAATGACTCCAATTACTCTTAGCACGACGGGCTCCATTATAAGCGGGGCAACAAGCGCTTCCATTTCAGGAGTTTCAGGAAATTACAGCATGGTTGCCAATCCTTATCCAGCGCCAATTGCCTTTAGTAAATTTTTAACAACGAACTCCGCTGCGATTAACAATCTGTATTATGTGTACGACCCGCAGCAAGGTGGATTTGAGTCCTGTAACAGTCTCGGCGTTAGTTCCAGTGGCAGGCTGAATGGAACAATTGCAAACGGACAGTCCTTTTTTGTTTATGAAAACGGTGGCGGAGCTTCTGTCAGTTTTCAGGAAAGTCATAAACTCAGCACACAGGACGGAACTTTTCTTAAAGTCAGATCAGTTACCTACCAGGCCTTGCGGCTGAAAATTTCGGGTGCTGCTGTTCCCTATACCAATTCGACCTTGCTTGCATTTTCAAGTTCGTGGTCAGACACCTACAATTCAGACATGGATGCCAAAACCATGTACCCCTTTGAGCCTGATGCTCCGACTATCAGCTCTTATTCGTCGGATGGGGTAAGGCTATCCATGAATTTCATGGGCGATCTGACCAGCCCCCACAGCATTCCCGTCAGAGCAACGGTCGGGATTTCGGGTACCTACACCATAACAGCAAGCGGACTAAGCGATATTCCCGGTTCCTGCATTATTCTGAAAGACCTGCTGACCGGAACAACTACTGACCTTCGCACAGACAGTAGCTATTCGTTTACAATAAGTGACACTACAAACTCCCCCCGGTTTTTGCTGACGCTTTCAGGGGGCATGACCATTGCAACACAAAGTATCTCCCCCACCTGCAACGGATCCAGCAATGGCCTGCTTGTGGCAACACCGACCGGTACCGGACCCTGGAATTATGTATGGACCAATACCGGGACCGGGAAAACAGTCCGAACCTACAGTGGCTCCAATTCTTCAGACAGCCTTAAAAATGCAGGTGCCGGAAATTATTCAGTCCTGATTACCGATGTCGGAGGCTGCTCAAATTCTTCAACCCAGGACTTTACGCTTACTCAGCCCCCTGCAGTTTCATCAGTATTTGAAGCCAGCAATAACACGGTGAGTCAGGCCACACTCATTACCTTTACCAACAATTCTCAGAATGCATCGGGCTACCTGTGGAATTTCGGAGACGGAGATACTTCAACAGCTGTAAATCCGACCTATTCTTACAGCATTCCCGGAAATTACACCGTTACACTCACAGCGTACAATGCTTCCTGTGGCAGTCCGGTTGTAAGCTCCCAAACCATTCAGGTTCTGGGCCCTTTGGGAATTT